>DASRXL010000185.1:0-44784 GCA_035654175.1 Phycisphaerales bacterium | reverse complement strand
TCGCTCTCTCGGCGCCGGCGCGCCGGAAGTAGAGGTACGAGGTGGTGCACATCATGGCGTCGGCGAGGGCGCCCACGCGGGACACTCGCGCCGGGCGCGGCGTCTCGCCCGGCGCGCGGACGTGCCACGCGCCGGCCCCGGAGCTCGCGAAGACTGTCTCGCCCAGCGCCGGCATGTGGATCACGCCGACGAGCGAGACGCCGTCGAGCTCGCAGGCCAGCAGCGTGCCAAAGAGCGGGACACCGTGGACAAAGGAGGTGGTGCCGTCGATCGGGTCGAGCACCCATCGCCAGCCGGTGGTCGAGGGCGTTTCGCCGAATTCCTCGCCGAGCACGCCGTCGCCGGGGAACGCGTCGGCGATCAGCGCGCGGAGCCGCTGCTCGGCCTCGCGGTCGGCGCTGGTCACCTCGCTGCCGTCGCGCTTCGTGTCGACCTGGAATGAGGCGGTGCAGAACGAGCGGAGGACGACGTCGCCCGCATCACGGGCGAAGCGCAGCCCGGCGTCGAGGCGTGCCGCGATTGCGCCCGGAGTGGCGGTCATGAGCGATCGTACGCGGTGAGTGGGTGAGTGGGTGAGTGGGTGAGTGGGTGGTCGTGATGGTGGCACGGTTGTCCCAGCCGTGCGTCACCGGCGCACACTGAAGTGTGGGGTGCGCGGTGCATGTCCAGCGAGCCGGGCGATGTCAGCCCGGAGTCGGCACGGATGACGCGGCGCGGGCATCACCGTCCCCGCCCCACTCTTCTTCCGCCCCGAACCTCCCTCGCCCCTTCGTCGCTTCTTAGTCGTGGTAGTCCCCGTCGTCCCAGACCTCGAGCTCGGTGATGACCGCCTTGTCGATCACCGATCCGTGACCGTCGAAGTGCAGCACGGCGGCGCCGTTGCGGTGGCGGACCGGATCGATGCGCCGGTTGATGGGATTGACGATGTGGCCGCGGGTGCGCACGTCGTAGTACAGGGCAATCTCAAAGTCGTCATCGCCCGCGGCCTCGACCTCGGCCCAGTTCTCGCCGTCCTCATCGACTGCGTAGTCCGTGAGGTACACGCGCTCCGAGGGGCGGAACACTTCGGTGAGGCGCTGCGCCTGCTTGTACGGATTCCGCCCCGCCGCGAGCTCGCCGGGGGCGATGAAGCGCATGCCGTTGTTCACGTAGTGGATCTGGTGCCGGTCGCGGTCGGCGCGGGCCGGGTCCTTGAAATACTCCGCGTGCTCGTACCGGTCGCGCAGGGGCTCGTACCAGCTGGCGTTCTGATCGAGGATCGGCCGGACGGCCCTAGGCCAGGAGATCTCCCCGTCCGGCCAGTCGACGGTCGGGGCGCCGTCGGCCTCGCGCGGGATGTACTCGTCCCAGGTGTCGGCGTACATGATCAGGCCCTGCCCGATCTGGCGCTGGTTGGACATGCAGACCGACTGCCTGCCGGCGGCGCGCGCCTGGCCCAGCGCCGGGAGAAGAATGCCGATCAGCAGGGCGATGATCGCGATGACGACCAGGAGCTCGATGAGCGTGAAGGCGCGGCGAAACCGCGGGCGATTCGGGCGTGTCAGGAGCATGGCCCGAGCATACCGGCCGGGCTCCCGGTCGCGACGGGTTCCCGCGAAAAGAGCGTCGTTCGGGCGGCGAGGGCGGCGCGCCCCTGGCTTCACTGGTCCGTGCCGTCGGAGAGCGGCGGCGGGGTCATGGTCTCCACCGGTGGGGGCGTGGAGACCTCGGGGCCGTCGCGGAGGGTCCAGTCGACGCGCCGAGAGTGCGGCGGCGGCACGGGGAGACGGTTGCTCAGGCTGCCGTACCGGTTGCCGGCCTCCATGAGCGCCCACCGCATCGTGCCGGACATGTACTTGTCACGGTCGGCGGCCTTGTCCTCGAAGTTGACCACCAGCTGCTGCCCGACCGGGATGTCCATCGCGAAGACGACCTCCTGCGTGCGGGTGTCCACCACGCTGATCGACTTCGGCTCGTGCGGGTAGCTGACGTAGGTGAACTCGTCGATCGAGGCGCCGGAGCCGCCCTCGTCGAAGTAGGGGCGGTAGACGCCCGTCGGGCCGCAGGCGGCGGCGGCGAGGGCCCCGGCGAAAGACATGGCGGCGAGCGTGCGGCGGGGGAATCGGGGCATCTCTGGCTCACTCCTCTTGGGAGGTTCTCGGACGGGGCGCGCCCGTCGGGGTCAGCTAGTCTACACCGGCGCGTGGTCTCCGCCAGCGGGTACGCCCGGCGGTCCGGCGGGGTTCTGAGCCCCGCCGGGGCATATCGGTAGACTCGGCCGGGGTGCTGGAGGGGAAGTGTGCGCGCCCCGCGGAGGATTGACGTGGGCCGAGGGATGCGGATCGGGCATGGCTACGACCTGCACCGGCTGGAGCCCCTGGCCCCGGCCGGCAAGGGCCGACCCCTGGTGATCGGGGGCGTGCGCTTCGAGAGCGAGCGGGGGCCGGTGGGCCACTCCGACGCGGACGCGCTCGCGCACGCCGTCACCGACGCCCTGCTCGGCGCGGTCGGCGAGCCCGACATCGGACAGCTCTTCCCCGACGACGACCCCCGCCACGAGTCGCAGGACTCGGCCGTGTTCCTAGCCGAGGCGGTCTGGCGGGTGCGCAAGGCCGGCTACGAGGTGGAGAACGTGGACGCGACGGTGGTGCTCGAGCGGCCGCGACTGAAAGACCGCAAGAGCGAGATCCGCGCGAGCCTGGCCAGAATCCTGGGCATCGACGTGGAGCGGGTCAACGTCAAGGGCAAGAGCCACGAGGGGGTCGACGCCGTCGGGCGCGGCGAGGCGATCGAGGCGCACGCGGTGGTGCTGCTGCGCGGAGCCTGAAGCGGCCCCGTCACTGCACCGGGTTGTTGATCCATCCATACGGCCTTGACTGCGCGTTGCGGTAGATTCGGAAGTAGTTCTCATAGCCGCGCTTCGCACCCGCGTACACGTCGTTGGCCTCGAAATCCTCCCGGCGGACCTGGTCCGGCTCGTCGCCGTCGTTCGGCGCCTTGAAGATCTCGACCGTGCCGTCGGCCTGGGCCAGGAGCCCACCGCCGTCATGACGCGTGGTGATCTGGTCGGCGTTCCCCCACAGCCCGTCCCGAACCTCGTCGTTGTACCAGTAGGTGCTCTCCTCCCAGAAAATGGGCACGCTGGAGAAGTAGGTCATGAGGTCGTACGCGTCCTCGCGCATGTTGACGCCGTTCGGCTTGTCGGGCGGGATATACCCGACGCGCACCTCCGCACCCAGGCGGTATCCACCCGTGAACGTCTCCATGCAGTAGTCGAAATCAAGGTCCGACTCGCCGCTCCAGGTGTTCTCGCCGTCCTGATCGCGGTTCTTGCCGACGCCCTTCCGCTTGTTTGTGGGGCACGCGGTCACGCCGTCGGCCATGTTGATGTATTCGAAGAGGTATCCGGGATCGTCCATCTTCTGGTCGTTGTTGTCGTCCCAGTCACCGTCCTGGTTCTTGTCGAGATAGTTCCAGTTCAGGTCGTCCCAGATCTGCTCGTTGTTGTCGTCGGCGTAGGTGAGCGCGGCGGTGATGACCTGGCGCATGTTCGACATGCACACCACCTGCTGGCCAGCCGCCCGCGCCTTCCCGAGCGCGGGGAGCAGGATGCCGATCAGGAGCGCGACGATCGCGATCACCACCAGCAGCTCGATCAATGTGAACGCGCGGAACCCGGCTTGCTTCGGCATGACCAACTCCCTGGTCAGTGGGATCGTGGGCCTGAGCGGCGACCGCGGCCGCGAGTGCGGCGACCCTTCCAACCCTGAGCATACACGCGCTGGCGGAAGGCACAAGCCGGAATCGGCCGGGTCGGTCCGATACGATGCCGCCCGATGAACCGAGAGTCGCCCGCGAGGGCCGCTGGTGGCCGGAGCTCGGGACGGCGCCGGGCGCTGGGGTGGACCGTGTACCTCGCGCTCCTGGCGGCGTCGCACCTCGTGCAATCGCTGGGAATCCGGCCCGATCCGGGGAGTCGGTCGATCGCCGTCGAGATCCCGAGGACCTCCGATGAGGGGGCCCTCACCGGGCCGGCGCAACACGTCGCGATCGACCGCTGGGCTCCGGCCGAGGCGTCTGCGGATCGTCCGTCCGTGCTGCTGCTGCACGGGTCGCCCGGCTCCGGCTCGAACTTCGCGCGCCTCGGGCCACTGCTGGCTGGCGCGGGATACGAGGCGCTCGCCCCCGATCTCCCCGGGTTCGGCGGCTCCACCGAGCAGTTGCCTTCTTACTCAATCAAGGCGCACGCGTATGCGATGCATGCGCTGCTCGATGCGATGGGCGTGGAGCGAGCGCACGTCGTCGGCTGGTCGCAGGGCGGCGGCGTGGCGCTGCACATGGCGGAGATGGCGCCGGAGCGCGTCGCGAGCGTCACGCTCATGGCGTCGATCGGCGCGCAGGAGGCGGAGGGCTCGGGCAGCTACGTGTTCGAGCACGCCAAGTACGGCGCCGGCTACCTGGGGCTGGTCATCGGGGGCGAGCTGCTCCCCCACTTCGGGCTGCTCGGCTCGTACGCCGATCGCCACGCCTTCATCCGCAGCTTCTGGGACACGGACCAGCGACCGCTGCGCGCGCTGATGGAGCGGCTCGGGACGCCGACCCTCATCCTGCATGGCCGGCGCGACTTTCTCACGCCGTCCCGGGGAGCGCGGCTCAGCCACGAGCTGATCGCCCCGAGCCGGCTCGTGGTGCTCGATGCGTCGCACTTCCTGCCCTTCGTGCGGCCCGAGACGACGGCGGGACACCTCGCGGCGTTCCTTGAACGGCACGACGAGGCGGGCCGGCCCGCGCTGCGCCAGACGGTGGACCTGGCGGTGCGCGAGGGCGGGGCGTTCACGAGCCTGGACCACGCGATGCAGACCGCCCAGCGCGCGGCGCCGTGGTGGCTGGTGCTCGCGGTGGTCGCGGCGGCGGCGTTCGCGCGGGCGGAGCTGGCCGCCGCGGCGTGCGCGGTGCTCGTCGCGATGGTGTGGGTCGATGCCGGCGTGGCGCTGGCGGGGCTCTCCGCCGGGATGGTGTCTCGCACCGGCTGGGCCTGGGCGGCGGGCGCCCGGGCGGCGCGGCGGGCGCCGGTCACGACCCCCGCGCTGCGCTCCTGGGCGCGAGAGCTTGCGCGCGGGGCATTCGGCGTGATGGTCCGCACGCGGCTCCAGCCGTGGAGACGGGACGAGGCGGCCGCGGCTGCGGGGTCGCTCTCCGCGCACGCGCGCGGCCCGGAGCCTCCCGCTGGCACGGCCGAGGCGCCCCTGGCGCAGGGTGCGCGACGCCCGGTGGCCGGTGCGTTCGGAGCAATCGCCGGGAGCGTGATCTGGGCCGCCGCGTCGCTCGTGCCCGCGATGGTCGCGGCGGCTCTGCTGCGGGCGGCGATGGAACCGGGCCTGCTCATGCTCGCGGCGGGGCTCGTCGCGGCGGTGCTGGTCGCGCGGTCGATGGTGTTTGCGTGCACCTGGACGGGGCGGCAGCGCATCAAGGCGACTCTGACGCGAACGCTCAAGCACGAGTTCTGGCCGGCATGGGCGTACTACACGCCCTTGGCCGCGTGGCTGCCGTGGCTCGGGCTTCGCTACGGCGGCGTGATGACCTGCACGTGCGTGAACCCCGCGATCGGTCCGGGTGGCGGCGTTGTCGGCGAGAGCAAGCTGGCGATCCTTCAGGGGCTCGCGGCGGGCGGGCCGGGAGTGCTGCGCGCAGTCGAGATCGCTCCGGGCGAACCGGAGGCGCGGCTCGGGCGGCTGCGCGCGGCGATGGAGCGCGGCGAGCTGGCCGCGGACTTCCCCGTGGTGCTCAAGCCGAACGCGGGGCAACGCGGCTATGCGGTGCGGATCGCCCGGGACGAGGCGCACGCGCTCGATTATCTCTCGCGCATGGACCGTACTGTCGTCGCGCAGGAGTATCACCCCGGGCCGGTCGAGGTGGGCTGCATGTGGGTGCGCGACCCGGCGCCCGGCGACGGCCGGCTCGGGCGCATCTTCTCTCTGACGTCCAAGCACCTGTCCGACATCGAGGGCGACGGGCGGCGCACGGTCGAGGAGCTGATCTACCGGAACCGGCGGCTGCGCTGCCAGGCGGACGTGCTGCTGACGCGCCTCGCGGGCGAGCGGCTCGACGTGCCGGCGAAGGACGAACGCGTGCGGGTGGTGAGCGTCGGCAATCACTGCCAAGGGGCGATCTTCCGGGATGCCTCGGAGCACATCACGCCGGAGCTGGAGGCGTGGGTCGACCGAGTCGCGGCGGGGTTCTGCGCGGGGTGGGGAGGGGGCTCGTCGCGTGAAGGGATGGCGGGGACAGCCGTGCCACCGGTGGACAACGGGCTCGACTTCGGGCGGTTCGACATCCGTGCCGAGTCGGTCGAGAAGCTGCGCCGGGCGGAGGGTCTGGCCATCATCGAGCTCAACGGGACGACCGCCGAATCGACGAACATCTACGACCCGGATCGGTCCCTACTCTGGTCGTGGGGCGTGCTGCTCCGGCAGTGGGCGGTGCTCTACCGGCTCGGGGCCCGGCGACGAGCGCTGGGAGTGCGCCCGATGGGGCCTCTCGAGCTGCGCAGGGCGTGGAGAGAGTTCGATCGGGATCGGCCGGCGATGAATGTTGCCGACTGAGCCGCGGGACTGCGCGACCCAAGCCGGGTTGTGTGCGGAAGTTCGGCTCCGGAAAGCGCCTGCTGGTCTCCGCCGGCCGGGAGGATCTGTTAGGATGCCGGCCATGAACACAGCTCGAACATGCCTTGGGGTGCTCGTCGCTGCGGCGCTGGTGGCCGGGTGTGGCACGACTGAAAGGGCCAGGGACGCAGGTGTGAAATCGGGCAAGATCGACCGCAGCGCGGAGCACGAGTGGCCACCGGTGTCGCTCGATTCGTCCGGTCGCGAGCACGTGATCGTGATGCAGGGGCCTAACCCAGGGTGGCGGCTCGACCTCGACGCCGTGGAAGCGACGCGGGACGGCAAGATTGTCTACGCGACGGTGCATCAGCCGGACCCCGAGCGGATGTATCCGCAGGTGATCAGCAACGTCCGCCTCGGCACCACCGTGGCCGCCAGCGAGCCGGTGGAGTTGGCCGTGCGCATCAGGGCCCACGACGGGAGCGAGGCGCAGCCCTACCGCTCCGCGGCCGTCGTGGACTAGCGGGGCACTCGGGCGACGGGGGACGGGATGATCGGCGAGAGAACGAGGTCGGTGTTGCGGCTCACGCTCACGCCCGGCTTGGGGCCGCGCCGGATTGCGGCGCTCATCGAGCTCTTCGGGTCGGCCACGGGCGCGCTCGCGGCGAGCGCGAAGGAGCTGGAGCGCGTGCCCGGCATCGGGGAGGTGACGGCGTCGCGGATCGCCAGGGGCATGCGCGAGAGCGCCGAGCTCGCCGAGCGGGAGCTGGCGAGGGCCCACGACCTGGGCGTGAGGCTGGTGGCGATCGAGGACCGCGAGTATCCGGCGCTGCTGGGGCAGATCCCCGACGTCCCGCCGCTGCTGTACGTGCTCGGCTCGCTTGAGCCGGCCGGGCCTGACCGATACCCCGTCGGCATCGTCGGTTCTCGCGCGTGCACGGCATACGGCATCGAGCAGGCCGAACGCTTCGGCTCCGTGCTCGCGGGCAGCGGCCTGACCGTGGTCTCGGGCGGCGCCCGGGGGATCGACTCGGCGGCGCACCGCGGGGCGCTCCGCGCGGGCGGGCGGACGATCGCGGTGCTCGGGTGCGGCCTGGCGCACCGGTACCCGCCGGAGAACTCCCGCTTGTTCGACGAGATGATCGCCGGGCACGGGGCCCTGGTGAGCGAGCTGCCGCTGGATGTGCCGCCCCAGGCGGAGAACTTCCCAGGGCGCAACCGCATCATCTCGGGTCTGTCTCTCGGCGTCGTGGTGATCGAGGCCGCCAGGGGGTCGGGGGCGCTCATCACGGCGAGACAGGCGGCTGAGGACCAGGGGCGCGAGGTGCTCGCCGTGCCCGGGCGCATCGATTCTCCCGCGAGCGAGGGCTCGCATGAGCTGGTGAAGTCGGGAGGAGCGGCCCTGGCGACCAGCCCGGCGGACGTGCTGGCCCTGCTGGAGACTCCCGCCCGCCACCACTTCTACGGAACGCACGAGGCCAGGTATGCCGATCCCGCGGCCGCCGAGCCGCCGGAGCTCTGGCAGGAGCCGGCCGGTCCGCCCCAAAGCGGGCCCTTCGGCAGCCCGCTGGAGCGCCGGGTCATCGAGGCCCTGGACGGGGCTTACTCCCCGGACGACCTGGCTGAGCGGCTGGGAGTGGGGCCGGGGGAGCTCCGCGCCGCCCTCACGATGCTCGAAATCCGGGGGCAGGTTCGGAGGCGGGGCGCCCTCATCGAGCGCGGCTGAGCGGAGGCCCCCCGGACCGGCGCACCCGTCGCTCCGGGCAGCGCGCGAACACCCACGATCCTGGGGTGTGCGCGGCAATTTGGCAAAAACTCGTGGACAGGCCCTTGCCGTTGTGTCCATGGTTGGCTATCTTGTCCCAAACAGACAGGCGTTCTTTGGCGGCCGTTCGGCATGGCGGCCCGTCCAGCGGAGAAACGCCGCCTCGTCCGGGGAGGACGAGAGAGGAAACACGGATGGGCGGAGCCCTCTTAGGACAGCGGCGCGCGAGCGGGAATCGCTCAGGGCGCGGCGCACAGATCCGGGAGAGCGGCGTTGCTTGGACTGACCACTGCGGATTCGACCGGCCTCTCCGTGCGGGAGGTGATCCGACTGGGGCCGGGCGGCCAGTTCGCCGCGGCGTACGTGCCCGACAGTTCGGGCCGGCTGCGCCGGCACGACGTGGATCCGGGCGCAGGATCGCGGCGGGAATCGCCGCGCGGGGGCGGTCGTCTCGCGGCGGGTGTGGGATTGCTGGCGGCGGCGGCGCATGGGCTGGGCGCCCAAGCGGCGTCCGTCGCGGCCATACGGAACGTGCTCGACGGGTTGGCGGCGCTCTCGGAGCGGGAGCCGGGCCGGTCGAGAGTGTCAACAAGGCATTGGGCCGCACCGCTCTTGGCGGCGGCGGAACGAGCGAGTGTGGAGGTGCAACGGCATGAACCTGACCCCGAAGCAACTGAGGATCCTGCAGCTCATCCGCGACTGGCGGGTGCGCAAGGGCTATTCGCCGACGATGCAGGAGCTCGCCGACGAGATCGGCGTGAGCAAGGTCACGGTGTTCGAGCACGTCGAGGCGCTGATCAAAAAGGGCGCGCTCGTGCGCGACGCCAACAAGGCTCGCTCTTTGTCGATCGCTGAGGGCGTCGCCGTGCCGGACGAGTCGCGTCCCCTGCGCTTCCCGCTGGTGGGCAAGATCGCCGCGGGATACCCCATCGAGAAGGTCGCCGGCGAGGACGAGATCGACCTCGAGGATCTCCTGGCGCCGACCAAGGGCCAGAACGAGGGCGCGTTCGCCCTGCGCGTGGACGGCGACAGCATGCGCGACGAGGGGATACTCGACGGGGACGTGGTGCTCGTGGAGCGCACGCAGGTCGCCCGCAACGGCGACCGCATCGTGGCCCTGCTCCCCGACGGCACCACCACCCTTAAGACCTTCTACAAGGAATCGGACCACATCCGCCTGCAGCCCGCGAACCCGGAGTTCGAGCCGATCCGCGTGAAGTACTGCCAGGTCCAGGGAATCGTGAAGGGAGTCGTCCGCCGCTACTGAGCCGGAGGCTCCCGGCTGAGCAACACGCGACCCACTCGCCGCCGCGCGGAGGGTGGGTTGCTTTCATGGAGCCGGACCGGCGATGATCGTCCGTTCAGCGGCGTCCACGCCGCTGCTCGACAAGCTCGAGCACGGCCGACGCGTCCTCGTTCGGGATCGTGAACGTGAGGTTGTACTGGGCGATGCGCCAGCGACCGTCGGTCAACACGACCACCCCCGTGCCGCGAAGGTCGCCGTACTTCTCGTTCCGGACGACCTCGTCGAACCAGCCGACCTCGCCGGACGGGGAAACCTCCACGTGCCGCTCCACGGCGTGGTAGGTCCACGCCGACTCGCGCTGGAAGTAGGGCGCCGCCCATGCGCGGAACTCTTCCAGCGGCCAGCGCTCGGCCGGATCGGTCCCGAGGAAGACCGCGTTATCGGCGAAATGGGCGAAGTACCGCGCCTCGTCCGCGGCGGCGGCCGCGGCGTGGAAATCGTCGAGCACGTCGGCGATCGAGTCGGGCGCGCCTTGCACAGGTCGGTCCCCGCCACTAGACCCGGGAAAGATCAGCGCCACCCCGACGAGTGCGATCAGGATCGTGTGTCCAGCCACCTCATGCTCCCCTGCGGCGGCGGATCGCCCGCCGCTCGCGGGGAGCATACACCGAAGAGAAGGAGTTCAGTCAGCGCTGCGGCCTGTGCACCAGGATGCCGAGCCGGCAGAGGAATGCGGTCGCCTCTTCGAGTTCCTCGGTGGTGAAGGGGTCGAGGCATTCGGGGTGCTCCGGCATGCCGAGCAGCGCAGGCGGGTAGGGGCATCTCCCGGTTGACGCATCGGCCACTTCGGCGAGCGCCTCGGCCACGGCCTCGGCGGCTTCGATCAATCGGAGAGGGTCGATGAAGAATTCGTCGTCGCGCATTGGGGGATCCCCTTTCACGCTCTGATTCGTTCCACGCGCCGGGGGGTTTCACCGTTTCAGCGTCGTTCCCCGGAGCTGTCTCACGCGTCTATAGAGAAAGATGCGGGCGCACCCCCCGCGAGGGCGTGGAGCGGGGGTGAATCGACCATAATTTCCCCTCCATGCGCCGTCAGGAACCGTGCGCGCCGTGCGCATGTTCGCCAGCATCCGAACCGCCGGCGAGCGGTCGCACCCAGATGTTTCTGAACCGCACGGGGTTCCCGTGGTCCTGGAGCTTGATCGGGCCCTCCGGCTCGTGGGGCGCGTACGTCGCCACGTTCCGGTGCTGGGTCGCGCCGACGAGCTCGCGATGATTGTGCACGACCACCCCGTTGTGGATCACCGTAACGTACGCGGGTCTCGCCAGCGTGCCGTCCTGCGCGAAGCGCGGCGCCTCGAAAATGATGTCGAAGGTCTGCCACTCCCCGGGCTTGCGGCTGGCGTTCACGTCCGGCGGATACTGCCCGTACAGCGACGCCGCCTGGCCGTCGGCGTAGGTCTGATTCTCGAACGAGTCGAGCACCTGGATCTCGTAGCGGCCGAAGAAGAACACCCCGGAGTTGGCGCGGTGCTGGCTCTCACCGACAGGCTCGGCGGGCGCGGCCCACTCGACGTGCAGCTGGCAATCGCCGAAGTGCTCCTTCGTGAGAATGTCCCCGGCCCCGGCCTTCACCTCCATCGCGCCGTCGGGCAGGATCGTCCAGCCGGCGCTGCCGCCGTCGGCGGTCTGCCATGCGTCGAGGGTCGAGCCGTCGAAGAGGACGGTCGCGTCGCTGGGGGCGGGCGCGGGCTCACCCGCGGGGCCGGGGTCCACCACGGGCGGGTTCGGCCGCTCGATATCATGGACCTTCCACTTCTGCCCCGGAAGCTGCGGCGTATCGGAATAGCCGACGCCCTGCGCCATCGCCGTGTTGTAGGCAAACGCGAGGAAGAGCGTCACGACGACCGGACGGGGGGATTGCATCGGCGGGCCCTCCTGGTGACACCGCGCGTGCCGGCGCGGCAAGGCCGTCCGCAGTGTAGCCGGAGCGCGGATTCCCGGCGGTTCCAAGCGAGCCCGGTCGTGAGGCGTCGCAGCGGCCGCGTCCGTTGCCCCGGGGCCGCGCCGGCCGCGCCGGCGCTTCATCCCTCGAGAGCTCGGAGCTTGGCCTCGTACGCCTCGGCCTCAACCGAGCGTCCTTCGTCGCGGCACGCCTCGATCAGCGCCCGGAGCGTGTCGCGGTCGCGGGGGTGGCGTTCGTGCACGGCCCGCAGGATATCCAGCGCCTGCTCGGTCCGGCCGGTTGACCGCAGCGCAACGGCAAGCACGAAGCCGAAACGCGGGACCTCGGCCCCGTGCTCGTAGGCGTCGCGCAGGCGCGCGACCGCCTCCTCCATGCGGCCGAGTCGGACGAGGGTGAGCCCGAGGGCGTGATTGGCGGCGGGATGGTGCGGGTCGTGGCCCAACGCCCCGCGCAGGATCTCCTCGGCGTCGGCGTCGCGTCCCTGGGCGCGGCGGAGGTCGGCCAGATTGAGCGCCGCCGGCGTGAAGGCGGGGTCGAGGTCCAGCGCGATGAGGTACTCGCGCTCGGCCTCCGCGCTGCGCCCGAGGTCGGTAAAGAACATCCCCAGATTGACGTGAGACTCCGGGCGATCGGCCGCGGAGCGCTCGGCGGCGACAAGCTCGCTCGCCGCCGCGTCGAAGTCGGTGCGCAGCTGCGCCCGGGAGGCGTCGTCGATCGCTGGCGCGAGCGCGCGGGCCGCTTCGATCCGCACCGACCGATGGGGGTCGCGCAGGAGGGACGCGACCGCGCCGGGGCGCTCGCCCGGCGAGAGGCCCGCGGCGGCGTACGCGGCGCCCAGACGGACGAGCGGCTCGGGGTCCTCCGCCGCCGCGCTGACGAGGCCGGAAACTTCCGGGCCGGGGTATCCCCCGAGCATGGCGACGCCGGTCGCCCGGGCGATCGCCGGCTGGGACGCGTCGCGCGCGAGACGAGCGATGAGCTCGACGGCCTCCGGCAGGCCCTCCCGTGCGGCGTGGATCGCCTCTCCGAAATGCCACGGGCGCCGCCGATCCTCTCCGAACCACTGCGCGACGGCCTGCGCCGACCAAGAGGCCGACCGGTCGGCGTGGCACATGTTGCACGCGTTCGGAGTGCCGAGCCGCTCAGAGAGGTCGGGACGGGGGACCCTGATGCTGTGGTCGCGGCGCTCGTCGACGACCATGTAGGTGGTCGCCGGCATGTGGCAGTCGACACAGTTGGTGCCCGGATCGCCGGCGGCGCCGGGGTGCCGGTGGTGTCGCTCCGCGTTAAATTCGGCGGGCGCGTGGCACTTGGCGCAGAGCGCGTTTCCGGACGCGATCAGTCGCGACGAATGCGGCTCGTGGCAATCCGTGCAGGTGACCCCCGCGTGATACATGCGGCTCTGGAGGAACGAGCCGTACTCATAGTCCTCCTCGAGAATCTGGCCGTCTGCGTGGTAGAGGGGGTCCGTCAGCAGCGAGACCGTATGGGTGTCGAGCAGCGGGAGTCCGTGCTCGTAGGTGTCCGAGAGCGGGGCGCGGCGCGAGTGGCACCGGGCGCACGTCTCGAGCTCCGCCCGAGAGACCCGCGGTGTGGTGCGGCGGGCCGTCGCGGCGCCGGGGTCGAAGATCCACGATCCCTCGTCGCCGCTGCCCAGGCGCACCACGAGCCCGCGCGCAGGGCCCGCGTCGTAGGGCCGGCCTTTCGCCGCGGCGCCGGCCCATGCGACGTGGGCCGAGGCGGGCCCGTGGCAGGCCTCGCAGGAGACATCGATCTCCGACCAGGTCGTCGCGAAGGAGTCGGTCTCGGCGTCGTAATTCTTGCGCAGGTCCGTTGAATGACATTCCGCGCACATGTGGTTCCAGTTGTGATTGGGCCCGGCCCAGTGGAGGGCGTCGCCGGGCGGGACCGGCTCATCGGGGTAGATGTGGAACCATCGCTGGCCGCCCGATTCGGCGGGGCGCGAATCCCAGCAGAGGGGGAGAGCCTGGAGGCGGCCGCCGCGAAGCTCGACCAGGTACTGCTGGAGCGGGAAGTGCCCGAAGGTGTACTTGATCTCGTATTCGTGCGTTTGGCCGTCCGGCCCCTGTGTCGAGACGAAGTAGCGTCCGCCGCGCGCCGTCATCCGGCTCACGACGCCGAAGTGCGTCAGGGTGGCGCCGTCGAAATCGCCCAGCACGGTCTCCGGCGTCGCCGGTTGCATGGCGAGGTCGTGGTCCGAGCCGCTCCACGCCTCATGGGCCGCGCTGTGACACTCGATGCAGGCGCCCCGACCGACATATCCGGGTTCGGCCCCGCCCGACCGGACGGGCACGGGCGCGGGCGCATCGGGACGGCCGCAGCCGGAGAGCAGGCCGCATCCAACCATGACGCTGCAAAGGGCGACGTTCGGCACGCTGCGCGGCACGGCAGAGTGTACCGGACTTCGGCCGGCGCAGGCCACGTTCGGCGCCGAGCGCCCGACGGGCTCGGAGCACCCGCGCCGCCCGAGTGGGCCCGGCGCTCATGGCAGAGGAGCCGGACGCGCTGAGGCGCGGAGATCGGCGAGGGCATCGGCGGCGCGCCGTGGCGCCGGCGAGACCGTGCCGTGGCCATACGCGCACAGTTGCTCCCGGGGCTCGACGGTCACAAAGCTCTCGTCGATCCCGCCTCGGCCGTCTCGGATCCGGTGCAGATCGAGCCCGAGGTGCGCCGCGACGAACTCGTACATGGCGAGGCGCTTCGAGGGCCCGTAGTCGTGCCCCTCGCCTTGGAAGTGGGCGTTGGCGACGAGGCCGCCGGCTCCCACCGCCGCGTACACCTCCCTGATCGCCGGGAATTCGACCTCAGGTGTGCTGCTCGTCCAGTCCGCCCCGTCGGAGATGATGAGCATGGGACGGGGCGCCGCCATGGCGGCGATCTCCACGTTGCTGGTGATGAGTCCCGGCCCGGTGTGGATGGGCAACCCGGTCTCACATGCGCACCCCCCGAAGAAGTGCGCCGAGACCTGCACGCAAGGCACGCTGACCGCCACGCGGTCGTCGAGGGCGGTCAGGAGAAAGCTCTGCGTACCGCCTCCCGAGGCGCCGGTCACCGCGATGCGCGCGGGATCCACATCGGGACGCGTGCTGAGGTAGTCGAGGGCCCGGATGCTGTTCCAGCACTGGAGCGGCAGCGCCGCGGGATGGTCGTGCTCGGCGATGTCGCTCTCGCCCCAGCCGACCATGTCGTACGCGAAGACCACGGCGCCCATGCGGGCGAGGGCGGCGCAGCGGACCTGCATGTCGCGCCGGAAGCGGCCCTCGGGGTCCGCCCCGCTGGCGCCGAAGTGGCCATGAGGGCAGAGCACCGCCGGCGATGGGCCGCGGGTGATCGCAGGAAGGTAGAGATTGCCCGTAACGTTCGACCCTTCGAACGAGCGGAACGCGACATTCTGGACGAGGTACCCGTCGTGCGCGCGCGCCGGCGATTCCACGGCCCGCAGCGGCCCGCGGCGGGAGGCCCCGAGCGAGTTGCGCCCCCCGCGATCCAGCGTCGGCAGGTCGAGCACCGCGAGCACGTGGGCGCGGATCGCGTCCGCACGGGCCACCCATTGCGGCGCGGTGTCCCACGTGGCCCGCATGGCCCGGTGGCGTTCGGCCGCGCCCGCCGCATCCAGCTCGATGAGCCGTTGCGTCTGGCCATGGGCCGAGGGGCCGGCAAGGTGAGGGAGTGCCGCGGCCAGGAGAACAGCGCTTCGGAAGTGTCGGGCGGGCCGGTCGCTCATGGCGCCGAGCGTACCGAACTCCGCGCCGGTCCGGGACGTGGCGCCGTCGGCGCACTGGCCAGCGTCGGCCACCGGGCGCAAGCCGCGGAGAATCTCGCCGGAATGTCGCTGGAGGTCTTGCGGGCGAGCGCAGGAGGAGAGAGAATGCGCTCGGCCCGTTCTGGGCCGTGGCCGCGCTCTGCGGCCTCGTGGCGGAGTTCGCCGGGGCATGTCGTGCGCTCCGGCCTGTGATCGGCGCTCGGGTGCTCAGAGAACGTCCGCGGCTACGTGTGCCGCGGACGAGGGCATGTCAATTCCCGAAGACGAGGAGACGATCATGAGATTGTGCATGTGTGGGCTTGCGCTGTCCGTCGCGGGGGCCGGCGCTGTCGCCGACGTCGTCACCGGGTTCGAGGCGCCGGAGTATTCGATCGGGGTTCTGACCGGCCAGAACGGCTGGTATCTCCCGTCCGCCGGCGGGGTGGACTTCAACGTGGCCGCCTACGGCTCGGACGCGTTCGGATTCGCCGTGAACCCGACCGGCGGGGAGCAGTTCCTGATCGGGCAGTTCATGGCGAACCATGCCAGGGCGCAGCTCGACGTGGACTACACGGGCAGCACCCAGTGGGAGATCGCCTACGACGTGAACGTGATCTACGACGGCTCGGCGGCCGCGACGGACAACATCGGCTCTGCGTCGCTGCAGGACAGCACGACCGCGGCCACGTTCATCCCGCTGCTGATGTTCAACGCCGCGGACACGGGCTGGAATCACAACGTGATCGCGTACGACGCGGCGGGCAACCAGGTGACGCTCACGCCGGCGCCGGAGTGGATGGACCTGGAGTTCAATTCGTGGCATCGGGCCACGTGGGTGGTGGATTTCGCGACCAATCGGGTGCTCAGCGGCACGCTGGTGAACCTGAGCACGGGCGCGAGCTCCACCGTGGAGTTCGCCGACGTGTACCTGCAGGGCGGGGCCGCGGGCGGACGCCCGCTCCCGACGGCATTCCGCTTCTTCTCCAGCGGCAACGAGGCGAACATCACGGGCTGGGACAACCTGTCGATCACGCCGGCCGGCGCGGAATGCTTCGCCGATTTCGACGGGAACGGCGTGGTGGACACCCGCGACGTGATCGCGTTCCTGAACGCCTGGAATGCGGACGACCAGGCGTCGGACTGCGACGAGAACGGCGTCATCGACACGCGCGACGTGATCTGCTTCCTCAACGCGTGGAACATGGGCTGCTGAAGCGGCCACCGGCCGGCACATCGCGCCGGCGCGCAGGCGAGAGTCTGTGTGCCGGCGATTCGCCGCCGATCACGGGCCAGGCGGATCGTCGCGCGCGGCGCGGAGCTCGCGGAGCGCCCTCGCGCCGTCGGCCGCCCACTTGTCGATCGCCCCCCTCACGTCGTCAACCGTGGAGAACGCCGTGAGATTGAACTGGTTGCCGGAATCGGCCCGCACGACCGCGGCGAGCTGTTCCCCGGTGATCGAGTCCACGATCTCTCCCTCCATCGCCGCGCCCCCCGTGCCCGCCCCGGCGAAGCGGGCGCCCGGATGGATCTTCTGCCACGGCGTGGACTTGGCGATGTCGGTCAGCGCCAGCCGAACGCGGGCGACGCCCTCGCCAGGCTCGCCGGTCACGATCAGACCCTCCGCCTCCAGCACTCGGACGCACGCCGAATGGAAGTGCTCGGCGAGGCCGGCGAGATCGTCCGCCGTGAGCAGGTCGGGCTCGACACGCACCTCGACCGGGTGGACGATGAACCGCTCGTATCGGGCGAGCTCCGGAGACACGTGCTCGGAGCGGTACGCGTCGCGGGATTCCAACCGCTCGTAGGTGCTGAGGAACCCGCTCTGCGTCGGCTTCGGCTTCGACGCGCAGCCGCCGAGCACGAGCGCGGCACCCGCCACGACGCCCGCCGAGGCGGGCCATGCGCCGAACATCCGAGGACGCGACCAACGGGAGTGAATCTTCATGCTGCCTCCGCAGACCAGTCTCGAGCGAGTCGGCCGCCTCCTAGGCGGCGGCGCAGAGTACGGAAGAAGCGGTCGCATCCGCAAGGCCGCGATCCGCGTGCGCCGGGTGCCTGGCCAGAGCCCGCCAGCATCCGGCGCCGCCGCGCCACCGGTGACATGGAGGGCGCCAAACGTCGCCGCGATTGGCCAGGATGCGCCAGGCGTGGCCTGACGAGGTCAGCGAGCCCATCCTCTGATTTGGACCTCGGCGCAACCGACTGTCTTCAGAGGATTTGCAGGCCTGAACGGCGGCATTTCCCTAGTGCCGCGGAGTCGGCTGCGGGGTACGCTCTACCGCGATCCGCGCGGCCCAGAGTCGGCGCCGCGCACATGCAAAGGATGATCAATCGATGACACGGAATCCGTTCACCCGAACCGCCGCACTGGCCGGGGCCGCCGCGATCGGCGCGAGCGCCCACAGCCTTCTCGCCCAGGAGTATTCGTTCACCAAGGTGGCCGACAGCGCCTTGGACGACTTCGACCCGTTCTCAACCGGAGCGCCATCGCTGAGCGACACGGGCTACGTCGCGTTCGGCACGCTGAGCGCAGACCAATCCTCGTCGCGCGTGCTGCGGAGCGGCGCGGACCTCGCGCGGCCGCTCGTCGTCATCGGCGACGACCAGGTCAACAACGAGATCGGGTCGTTCTTCAACACCGTCTCCGTGAACAACGCCGGCCAGGTGTCGATGTGGGCCACGATCAGCGGTCCGGTGTTCGAGCGCATCCTGCGCGGCAACGGCGGTCCGCTCGAGCTCATCGCCGAGGCGTCCGACAACGAGATGTTCAACTTCATGTCGGTGATCACGTCGATCAGCGACTCCGGGACCGTCGCGTGGCAGGGTGAGCTGAACCGCGCGGGCTTCCCGCAGGGGCTGTTCACCGGCAACGGCGGTCCCGTGGACACGATCTTCAGCACCGACTCCAGCGACTTCACCTCCTCGTTCGCCGGGCCGATGATCAACAACGCGGGCCAGATCGCCTTCCGCGCGAGCACGACGACCAGCGACGGCGATGCGATCTTCCGCTACGACGGCGGCTCGTCGTTCGTCACGATCGTGGATTCCAGCGGGCCGTTCAGCTCGTTCTTCGACGACGAGCCCGCCATCAACGACTTGGGCGACGTGGCCGTCATCGCCTTCAGCGACGATTTCTCGACCAGCTACGTGCTCGTCGGCAACGGCGTGGGCGCAGCGGTCGCCGTGGCCGACACCAGCGGCGCGCTCGAATCGATCAACAACGCTGGCATCAACGATCAGGGCCAGGTCGCCTTCTCCGCCACATTCGACGACTTCTTCACCCAGGGCATCTTCACCGGCCCCGACCTCGTCGCCGACCGGGTGATCGGCACCGGCGACGAGCTGGACGGCTCCGTCGTCACGGGAGTCGCCATGTTTCGTGAAGGGCTGAACGATTCGGGGCAGATCGCCTTCCTGGCGTTCCTGGACGACGGGCGCGCCGTCGTGGGGGTGGCGACGCCCGACTGCGCGGCCGACTTCAACGGCGACGGCGTCGTGGACACGCGCGACGTGCTGGCCTTCCTGAACGCCTGGAACGCGGACGATTCCGCGTCGGACTGCACCGGCGACGGAACGCTCGACACCCGCGACGTGCTCTGCTTCCTGAATCTCTGGAACGCCGGCTGCTGAGCCCCGGGCCAGGCGTGCCGCGGCCCCGCCCCCGAGCCTCGGGGGCGGGGCGCCTTCCGTGCGCGGGCGCTCAGCTGCAGCTCACCCGCCAATCGTTGAGGAACGCGATGACGTCACGCGTATCGATGGCGCCGTCGCTGTTCCAGTCCGCGTCCTCGTCCTGGTTCGCCCACTCGTTCAGGAACTGCAGCACGTCCCTGGTGTCGACGAACCCGTCGCCGTTCAGGTCCACGCGGCAGGAGGGCTCGCCCTCGATCAGGAACGACCACTCCTGGTCTTCGACCAGATTGAACACTTCCATCTCGACCCACGTGCCGGACACGGTCCCGTCCGCCAGGACGTCGGAATTCCACCATGCGCGCGAGGTGCCCAGCGCCGTCCGCGTGGTGAACGCGCCGTTGTTGTTCTTCGGGCCGCTGAGGTCGAGCGTCTGGAAGGTGCGGAAGGCCAGGAAATAGTGCCCGGCTGGGAGCTCCAACCCCTCGGGCTCCATCACGTTCGCCCACACGGCGCCGAAGCTGTCGTTGACCAGGCCCGTGTCGACGTGCGCCATCGGCACGCCGGCGCCGTGGGCGACGAGCGTCTGCGGGGGGCCCTCGGCCGGACCGGTGAAGATGTACCAGTCGCCGCCGAGGATCTCGGGCTCGCCGACCTCGGCCCCGAAAAAGGTGATGGACGTGATGACCGTGCTGATCTCGAGCGTGAAGTCGTCCGCCGCGATGCTGTACCACTGATCCGGCGACTCGGCCCGGATCGCGCTCCACGCGTCGCCGGTGGCGGCCAGGTCGCCGGGGTAGTCAGAGACGTTGAGCCACACGATGTCGTCGGCGGCGACGGCGGTCGCGGCGCACGCCAGCAAGGCCAGAAGATGCGGTTTCATGATGCTCTCCTCCGTTGGTTCGCGTGATCGGGCCCGCGGGGGCCGGTCGGTGCAGTATACCTGCGCCCGGCGAGTCCCGGCCTTGGGTCGCGCCGGCGGAACAGCGCAGAATGGCCCCGTCCCTGAGAACGCCGACGGCCAGAATCCGATCAGTATTCCCGGTCCGTGACGATCCCCGGCTGCGGCACGGGATACAGACCGTCGGCGTCCGGCGGCAGCGGGGCGGGCGAATCAAGCGTCAATTCCGCCACGCCGGGCGCGAACTCGTGCTCGCACGCCAGGATCTCCTCGAACGTGACCTCGCGTCCCGTGTGCGCGGCCATGCGCCCCATGTTCGCCACCATGGTGGCCTCGGCGCCGCGCCTGGCCTCGTTGAACGGCTTGTCGTCGCGGATCGCGTCGATGAGCGCCTCCCACTCGTTCTGGTAGGGATTCTGCTGATCCGGCGGGACCTCGGATCTCCAGACCACGCTCTCGCGGCTGAGATCGTGCCGGCTGTGGATGCTGGACGGCAGGCCGCAGTCGCCGTTCGTGGAGACGATCGCCGAGCCCTTGGTGCCGTGCATGAAGCTCGAGAACCTGGTCATGCAGCCGTCCATGTTCCGTCCCTCGAAGATGAACGTGGTGCCGTCGGGATAGGTGTACTCGACCGAGTACGAGTCGAAGTTCTGGTCCACGTAGGGCACTCCCGCGGCCGATGCGCGGTAGTGGCGCCCGCCGAGGGCGTGCGCCTTCACCGGCCAGGCGCCCTTCATCCAGCACAGGTGGTCGATGATGTGGATAAAGAAGTCGTTGAACGCGCCGCCGCTGGCCCACAGGAAGCTGTGGAACCGCCGGATCTGCTGGTGCAGCTCGCTCATCCCTTCCGGGGTGCGCGTGGACCGGAAGGACGCGACCGGGCCCTGCATGCGGTAGCCGTATTGGCCGACGATCTCGCCGAGCTCGCCGTCGCGCACACGCTTCGCCAGCTCTTGGAGCGCGAGGCTGTGCCTCGACATGAGACCGACGCCGACCTTGAGATTCTTCTGGCGCGAGAGCTCGGCCAGCTCCAGCATCTTGCGCCCGGTCGGCCCGTCCACGCAGAGCGGCTTCTCCATGAAGACGTTCAGGCCCTTCTGGATCGCGTACGCAAAGTGGACCCAGCGGAACGCCGGCGGCGTCGCGAGGATGACGACGTCGCCGGGCTTGAGGCAGTCCATGGCATGGCGGTACGCGTCGAATCCGGTGAAGCGGCGCTCCGGCGGCACGTCGAAACCCTCGAGCTCCATGCCCGCGAGCGCCTCGTGGCTCGATGCGAGGCGGTCGTCGAAGACATCCGCCATCGCCACCAGCCGCACGGGGCCCCGCCGCACGGAGAGCGCGTTCTCCGCGGCCCCGCTGCCGCGCCCGCCGCAGCCGACGAGCGCCACGCCGATTGTCTCGCTGCCCCCCGGGTGCACGCCGGCGAACCCCGGGGTTACCAGCAGCGCGGCCGCCGTGAACCCCCCAGCGTCTGCCAGAAACTCGCGTCGTGTTCGTGGTCCGGTCATCGATCGTCCTCTCGGATTGCTGGGGGCGCCGCCGCACCGCTCCGGCGGCACGATGCACAAGGCTATATGCGACGCGAGGGCAACGCGCGGAATAGTGGGCCCGTCGCCGACCCCGCCGCCGGCCGGGCCAGCGTACCGCATGCCCGGCGGCGCGGGCGGTACGCCGGAGGACCGGCCCCCCGATGCCGCGGCGGCCGGATCCTGTCGACTCGCGCGCGCGGGCGGGGATCGACGCAAGCGGCGCCGGCGAACGCTTGCACGATGCATATGCCCGGAACGGGTTGGTGCCGGATCATCGCAGAGCGAAGCGGGGAATCGATGCGCCGACACCTCCGCGTCCACCCCGGAATGAGCCCAATTCAGCCGTGCAGAGGCCTGGCGAGCGCGTGCGCAGCACCCCGGTTGGAGCGGGCACCCACGGAAGGGCGCCTGACGCGCGGCATGGGCCGTCTCACTTCCGGCTGCCCCCCTCCTTCTTCTGCTGATCCTTCTGGTGGGAGGGCTCGACACGGGATCCGCCCCGCGGGGCGCCGCCCTGGTTGGCCCCGGCGGGCCCGCCCCGCGCGTCCTGACGCGGCCCCTGGACCGAGGCGCCTCGACCGGCGTCCTCAGGCTGCCCGTGCTGGATCTGACGCCCGGACTTCTCGCCGCCCGTGTCGCCGGACACCTTCGGCGTGCCGACCCGGTCCGCTTTCTTCGACTTGTCGCTCGCCATGTCGGTTCTCCTCTTGTGAGCCGGTCCGGCATCAATCCTGCAAGACGGGGGTGAACGGGGGGTGAACCCGGCGTGAGTTGGCGCGGCTGGCGCATCGCGCTCCCGGCCAACCGACGAGGTGACCAATTCGCCCACGCCCGCAGGTGACGTCCTGCTGAACGAGGACGGCGCGCGGAGGGCTCCCCTGAGGTGAAGCGGCCGCCGGCGGCCGCGACGCCAAAAGGAGGCATCGTGCGCTGCCCCGAATCCCTCCCCTCTCGCGCTCGGTGACCCGGTCGCGGCGTTTCCCCGGATCTCCTGCCGCTCTGGCCGCTCTGGCCGCTCTGGCCGCTCAACCGAATCGCGCGGGCTCGTCCGCTACGCCGCTTGGGCGCGCTCCGCCGGCACGATCGTGATCTCGCCGTTGCGCTCCACGATCGCATACTTGATCTGTTCGAGACGCTCCAAGCCCTGGAACTTGCGTGCAGATTCCAGCACGTCCGCCTCATCCACGCGGACTTTGTCCATCCGATCTTTGTGCATCCTGCCATTCTCGACGATGACGAGCGCGGTGCCGTCAAGCCACTTCTCGAGGACAGGTATGCGCTGCTTCAGGAGCGACAGGCCGATGCTGGTCCCGACGAGGGTCGTGATCAGCAGAAACCCGTTCGAGACGGAATGGTCGCTGTCGACCATCGCCTGCTGTGTCGTCTCGCTGATGATCAGGAGCAGGACGAGGTCGAAGTTTGTGTTTTCCGACAGCGTGCGTTTGCCGGCGATTCGGAAGAGCAGCAGGAGGAAGGAGTAGACGACGAGGGCGCGGACGACAGACTCCATGATGCATTCTCCTTCAGGGGTAGATGAACTGGGTGAACGCCACCTGCGGCCCGCCCTCCAGGCCCAGGGCGGCGGGCATCTTCCCAAACCTGTTGGCCTCGAAGCGGAACATCAGGATCGACGGCTGATCGGAGTCCGACAGATTGAACGTGTAGGTAGATCGCTCGGGGCCCACCTCGACGCTCTCCGGTTCGGGATCGATGTTGTTCAACTCCATGTTCCGCACGTACTCGCGGCTCAGCCACACGCGGATCGTGCCGCCGCGGGCCGCTCCCGGGCCGATATGGACCTGGAGCGACTCCGGCGCCTGGTAGCGCGCCAAGCGGTTGTATTGCACCCACAGAGGTGAGCCGTCTTGGCCGGCGGTTGCGCGACTCAGCGGCCCGGGGCCGAGCAATCCCGCCAGCGCCGCCAGCAGGGCGAGCGCCATCACGACCCACCCGACCCGCTCGAGCTTCCACTCCAGCCGCTCGTGCGGCAGATCCTGATGAACCTGCAAGTCTCCGATGCGCATCAATCCAGACATTGGTGCTGTGCCTCTTTTCTGAGAACATCGCCGGCGGACGAGCCGGTGAACTGATCGACCACCGCCCCTCGTCAGCCGACACCGGCAGGTGATGGTCCGCCACGGATCCACGCGCACGGAGCGCCCGTGCGCACACTCCCCACCGGCTTCTGTGCTGCACAGTAACGCGAGCGTTCCTCGCGACGAATGACACCCGCATGAACTCTCCTTCAGCAGCGGACGACCCGATTGCTCTCGCGCCGGACCACCTCTCCCATCGAAACCGCCGCACGGGTCGGCGCCGGCGCGATCAAATGAGCACGGTTTCACTCGCCCGCGCGAGGCGTCGCATCGATTGATGAGGACTGGACACTCTTCACGCCGCTGCACGCCCACGCCGAGCCCGCTCCGGGTGGCTCACTGCGGCGCCCAGCGGGAGAGGCGCCCCTGATCTGTCCGCGTGCTTGTGCGTCGGGCCCGCTCGTCAAAGTTCGGGGGACTGGAGCGCGGTGAGGCCGCGTCACGATCGCGCGGAAGACCAGCCGCCGGAGCACCCCGGTGGCGCGTGGCGGCCGCCTCCGTACCCGGCCGGGTGCGGGTCTGGCGTGCCGCGGCCGCCCTGCCGTGCGCGCACAGCTCGCCAAGAGAGTCGCCCCCGGCGCTCAGCACGGGCCTCCGCTCGATGCTCGGCGAACTCGGCAGCGGCGTGGGCAGTATTGCGATCGTCGCGTCTTGCGGCCGCCGCCGCACGCCGCGGGGTGTCTGGAGGATTGCCGTGGCTCGTGTG
The DNA here is from genome assembly GCA_035654175.1 of Phycisphaerales bacterium. Taxonomy (GTDB): domain Bacteria; phylum Planctomycetota; class Phycisphaerae; order Phycisphaerales; family UBA1924; genus PNC22. The sequence continues at coordinate 20,601 of DASRXL010000185.1, read as the reverse complement.
CTTGTCGTCGACGACTCGGGCGACATCGCCCGCCTGATGTGCGAAGCGGTGGACCTGCAGCCCGATCTGGAATGCGTGGCGACGCTCTCGAGCGCCGACGACCTCGAGGGAGCTGTCCGGCAGCACAAGCCGGACGTGGTGCTCCTCGACCTCTGCATGCCGGGCCGCGACCCGTTGGACGCGGTGCGCGCCGTCGCGGCGTGCGCCTCGTCGTGCCGCGTCCTTCTGTTCACCGGCTACCTCGACGCGGAAGCAGCGAAGGCTGTGCTGGACGCCGGCGCCTGGGGTCTGGTGTCGAAGCTGGCTCCGCGTGAGGAAGTGCTTGAGGCGCTCAGGCGGGTCGCTTCAGGCGAGATGGTCTTTGACGGCGAGGTGCTTGACCAGCTGTGAGCCGGAAACGGTCCGCGTCATGCGTAGGGCATCCGCACCCGCGGAATCCGGCCGCGAGCGCGCCCCACCAACCGCAGCGACCGCCGCACGGCCCTCCTCAGGCAGCTGGAAATCAACGACTCCGCTCGCTTGAGCGACGGGTCCGGCGCGACATGGAGAGGCACGCGGCCGAGGCAAGGAGTACGGCGGCGGTTGCCGGCGCCGGGATGGCCGTCGGCCGCTGATGGATCAGCCAATCCCCCGAGATGTTCTCGGCGAGCAGGTCGAGGTTGAACTCGAATTGAATGGTCGATCCGGGTTCTACCTCCAGCCCCGACCAGACAAGCCAGTTCGCGTCCGGAGACGACCAGGAGGGCAACCCCCCAGCGCCGGAAATGGTGGGCGGCATGTCGAAGTCGAACGCGAAGTAGTCCACGAAGAGCGGAAAGTCGATGTTCCCGAGCCCGACGAACAGGGCGTAGTCCGTCCATACCACGCCGGTCTCGTTGGTGACGACGAGCGTCACCGAGTACTCTGTCGGCGGCCCCTCCGCGTGCGCGAAGCGGGCGGCGCCGGTGGCGACGTCGTTGTAGGTCTCCATGTAGAACAGCGTGTTCGCCGAGAGCCCTGGAACGTTGTCATTGCCCGGCTCCGGTGTCCCCACGGTCGCCGAAGTCACGGTCAGGCCGCCGTTGGTACCCATGCTGGTGCTGACGATGATCCCGCCAACCGACGCCGGAGTCGCTGCCCCGGACCAGAGCGCCAGCAGCGCAACAAACGACCGCGTGTTGGGATGCATGCTTCTTCCTCCAGGCAAGCCCGTGTTGGCGTCGGCCTCCGTGCTCGCGTGCGGCGAGCGTCGCGCCGGCGTCGCCCGCGCCCGCGCCAAGGGCTCGCATCGACAAAGCTACCTCTCGAATCGGCCACGGCAATGAATGCGGACTCATACTCGCCGTGGATCGTCGCGGGCAGGCTGAAGAAAGAAACCGAGTCCACGGCGACCGCCTGGGGCTGGTCGGGATCACAAACAACCCGGCACAGGCGAAGCCGCGCGACCGTGGTACGAGGAGAGCTCGAACCCTGCTGGACCGGCTCCCCGGGAGCGGCGGGCGAAGCTCGGAGGCGAGTCGGGGGCCTCCCGGAGCGAGCCGGCCGGTCTTAGACGGCGTCTGCAATGAGCGCGATGAGCTGGAGCGCGAAGCCGGCCATGAGCGCCAGCACGCCCAGGGCGGCGAAGTTCACGACCCGGCTCTCGTGCCCGGTCCAGAGCTTGAACTTCTTCTCGATGGACGCGACGGCGCCGGCATGCCGGGCCGCCTCCTCGTCGGCGAGCGCCTGGATCTCTGCCGGCTCATGCGGAGGGCTCGGCGACGCCCGGATGCCGCGGACGATCATCTCGTGCAGGCGCGCCTCGTTGTCGAGCTGCGTGCCGCGCACAGTGGTCTGGAATCTCGCACCCGCGCCGTAGATCGGGTCGAGGGCCAGGAGCGCCGCGCCGGCCATGTTGAGGGTCAGGCCGACGATGTTGAGGAGCAGTATGGTGGGCATGGATGCTGTATCGGGTCGCTCAACAGCCGACCACCCCAAGTATTCCAGAAGCAGATCGCGTCTCGGGAGTCGATGGTCCCGTCCCCATCGCAGCCGGCGCTTGCGTCAGATCCCCTGCAGGCAATGAGGAACGCGATCACCTCTGGCGCCGGGCTGGAGGCTGGTGGGCCGGCTCAACAAGGCCAAGTCGATGGTCGGAACGACCGCCTGGTCCTGGGCAGGCTGGCCAGCCCGTCGGCCCATTCCCAGTAGACGGTGTGCGAGGCCGCCCGTTGCGGAGCGTCACGTGCAGCTCGCAGCGCGGCACCGGCCCGAACGAGTACCGCAGCATGAGGTCGCATGGGAGCGCGCGCCGCACCACAATGCCTGTTCGGGGCGCCCGGGCATCTCGCGCAAGCGTGCCAAAAAACAAAGGCTTGCGCCCCGGTGCAACCCGGTGCGCAAGCCTCGAAAAGTGGAGCCGGGGGGAATCGAACCCCCGTCCCGTGACAGTCAGCAGGACGCCTCTACGCGTGTATTCGCTGGTTTGATCTCGGCTGAGGGGCGGGCAGCGACACCCTCCCCTTTCGCCCAGCTTCGGAATTGTCTCGCTCCGGCGCGCCGAGGCGCCGCGCCGGAGCCAGCCCGATGTCTTTCGATCCCCCGCCCATCGGGCGTCGGCGGGGGATCGTCACGGCCTAATTAGGCCGCGAGAGCATAACCGCGGTTGTTGGCAGTTATTGTTGATGCGTGCTTTTTACGAGGCCAGCACGCCCCTCGACGCGCCACGTCAAGCCTTCCCTGCCCGGTCGAAACCGATCGGCCCCATGATGTCAAAGAGCGGCAAACGAGCGGTGATTCTACGCCGCCACCGGGCAGGTGTTCGGGGCCGGCCGGGCGGTTTCCAGGGGTGGCGCGCCCGGCGGGGCATTGTCGGAGCCGGGCGGGCGGGACCACTCGGCCGCCGCCGCGGATCGCGCCGACCCTCCGCGGCTCGGGCCCGTCCGGCCCGGAAGCGACACAGCCTGAATGAGGCGGGTTTTAGTGGGTGCGCGGGCCTTTGAGCCTCAGCTTCGAGCGGGGGGCGCGAGGTTCTGCGCATGCGGTCCATCTTCAGCCTGGTGATCGCCGCGGGGCGCGAGTTCATGCAGGACCGCGCGATGGCCTACGCGGCGGCGATCGCCTACTACACCGCCCTGTCGTTCGCGCCCCTGGTGCTGCTCCTGCTCACGGTGGGCAGCTTCCTGGGCGAGGGCACGAGCAACGAACTGATCAGCTTCTTCCAGAGCCAAGTGGGCGAGCAGGCGGGCGCCGTGACCGAGACCGTCATCGAAGAGGGTGGCCCGCGCCAGGAGGAGCAGGCCTGGTGGCGCGTCGTGCTGAGCATCGGCCTCCTGCTGTTCTCGGCCAGCGGCGTGTTCGCGCAGCTCCAGGCCTCCCTCAACTACATCTGGGAGGTGGAGGCGCTCCCGGGGCAGGGCGTATGGGGGTTCGTGCGCAAGCGCCTGCTCTCCCTCGGCATGGTGCTGACAATCCTTTTCATTCTCTTGGTGGCGCTGGTGGTGTCGTCGGTGCTCGAGCAGTTCGTGCCGGGCGACAGCGAAGTCGCGGCGAGGGTCACGAGCGCGATCTCCTCGTTCCTGGTGGCGACGGCGCTCTTCGCGGCCATCTACAAGGTGCTCCCGGACGCGGAGATCGCCTGGCGCGACGTCTGGCTCGGCGCCGGAGTCACCTCGCTCATGTTCACGCTCGGCAAGCTCGGCATCTCGCTCTACCTCCAGCACGGCTCCGCGACCAAGGACTACGGGGCCGCGGCCGGCTCGCTCATCGCGCTCCTGATCTGGGTGTATTTCGCCGCGGTCATCTTCTTCTTCGGCGCGGAGATCACACAGGAGGTCGCGAAGCGCCGGGGCGTGGGGATCCGGCCCTCGCGCCACGCGCGCCGCATGCCGCAGTGCAACACCGACGACGCCCGCCCCAAGCCAACATGAGCCGACATTCACTGCCAGTTCAGGCGCTGGTGGTTTCGTCGCCGGTACGTTCGGTAGGCAATCAGAAGATCCGCGGCCATGCCCACGCGGCGGGGCCGGAACCCCTGAGTGGAGACTGCACCGTGACAATGCCCGAGCACACTTCTTCGTCCGCGGACCGTTGCGAGACCGGAGAGCAGCAGAGTGGCAGCCTTCGCGAGGAGGCGAAGAACCGTCTGCACGAAACCAAGCAAGAGATCAAGCACCGCGCCTCCGAGGCGCGGCGCGCGGCCATGGAGCGCGCACAGCGGGTGGCCCACGAGGCTCGCGAGAAGGTGGCCTCCAAGGCGCGCTCGGCCGCGGCGTCCGGGGTGGGGAGCATTGCGACCTCCTGCCGCGACGTCGGCGACGCCCTCCGTGAGGCGTCCCGCACGCTGCGCGAGCGCGATGACACGCGGGTCGCGTCGTACGTCGAGAGCGCCGCGGACGGACTCGACCGGGCCCGCCGGTACTTCGAGGAGCGGTCGCCGGACCAGCTCGCGTCCGAGGTGGGCAACGTGGTGCGGAGGAACCCCGGCATGGTGCTCGGCGGCCTGTTCGCCGTCGGCCTGCTGACCGGACGGTTCCTGCGGGCGTCCTCGCCCCAGCGCGAGCGGCGCGAATGGGACGACTCCTGGGAGGCCGACCGGCGCGCCGCCGAGGCCCGGCGCGGATATGACGAGTCGGGGTTCGCCTCCGGCTCGGAGACCGGCGGCGAAATGGCGGGTGGTTCCGCTGCCCGCTACGGCAGTTCCGGCTACGGGAGTTCCGGCTACGGCGGCACCGGTTCTGGCGGCGCCGCAGGCGCGACCTCCTACGGCGCCGGCTCCTCGTCCGGCGCGTACGGAACGAGCGGCACCACTCCCCCGGGCCAGGGAGTCCCGGGAGCCGGCGGCTCCTCTCAGAGCGCCCAGCCGCGATACGGGCAGGAGCAGAACCCGTCCCGGCTGCCCGGAGGACAGGAAGGAGATGCGCTGTGACACACGCCTATGAGCACGAGACGGCCACGCGCGACCGGCACTCGCTGATGGGCCTTGTGAAGGACCTTCGCGACGAAACGACCCTGCTCTTCCGGCAGGAGGGGCTGCTCCTGCGGCGCGAGATGCAGGAGAAGTTCGATCACGTGAAGCGCAACGGCATCGCGATCGTCTCCGGCGCCGTGATGGTCGGGTTGGGCCTCGTCTTTCTCCTGCTCGCCGCGTCGAACGGCCTGACGGCCGCATACGTGGAGGCGGGCATGGACCCGGACGTCGCCGTGTGGATGGGCCCGCTCACCGTCGGCCTTCTCATGACCATCGGCGGCGCGGCGCTCGCGTGGTGGGCGATCAAGCGGCTCGAGACGGAGAAGGTGACCCCGCAGAAGACGATTGAGAGCCTCGAGGAAACCGGCCAGTGGGCCAAGCACAGGGTGGCCAATATATGAGAGACGCAAACCCCAACTACGGGCGGGAGCCGGGCAACAGGCTCACGCATATGCACGACAACGCCGAGCCCGAGCAGATCAAGGCGGAGATCGACCGGACACGGGCCGCGATGGATCACACGCTCGACAAGCTCACGGATCGGCTCCGCCCGAGCCGCTGGGTGGAGGAGGCGATCGCCGCCCTGCTCGGCCCCGGGAGAAAGTCCGAATCGGTCCGCGTGAACGTTCAGGGGCGGGCGATGGACGTCGGCAAGGTGTGCGTCCGGCACGCCGGGCGGTATGCCACCAGGCATCCGATCCCGGCCGCGGTGGTGGCCGGCGGCATCGCGCTGCTGGCATACGAGCAGATCAAAGGACAATCGGTGGCGAGCGCCGTGCGGCGCGGCCTCCGCCGACAGGAGAAGTGGATGGACAGCGAGCACGACTTCGAGCGCGGACCGACGCACCTGCCGCCCTCGCGCCCGCGCGGGTCGGTGACCGGGCGGCCGGTCTATGGCGACGTGGGCGGACGTATGAGCGGCGAGTATCCGGCCTCGCAGTACCCGGCGGGCGCGGACTACCCGGGCGGCTCGCAGGAGCACACGTACCGCGAGTCAATGCAGGAGCGCGGCCAGGCCTGCGATGTCCGCGGGTCGCACCGCATCGAGGGCATGCGCGAGCGGCTGTCCGAGCGGGCGCGGGACGTGCGGGAGCGTGCGGCCTACGCCGCGGACCGTCTTTCCCACCGCGCTGGCGACGTCCGCCACCGGGCCGAGATGATGGCGCACTCCGCCGGAGATCGCGTGCGCCACGCGGGCGAGCGGGTGTCGCACGCGGCATCGGACGCGACGCACCGCATGTCGATCGAGGCGCAGCGGGCGCGCGAGCGGGGCGAGGAGGCCGTGCAGAGCCACCCGCTGGCCGTCGCGGGCGCGCTGTTCGGTGTCGGCCTCCTGCTCGGCGTGCTCGTGCCGACCACGCGCCGGGAGGACCGGCTGTTCGGGCAGGAGTCCGAACAGTTCAAGCGCTCGGCGCGGCGCATGGGTGAGGACGTCCTCGAGCGCGGCCGGCACGTTGCCAGCGCGACCGTGGCCGCGGTGAAGGACGAAGCGCAGCGCCAGGGGCTCACGAAGGAATCGATCACCGAGCGGGTCGAGGAGGTCGCGAGCGTCGCGGGCGACGAGGCCAAGCGCCGCGCCAAGGAAGAGGGGCTGATGCCCGCGCGCAAGAGCCAGGAGAAGAGCCAGCAGGGCGAGGACGGCTCGCGCTGCGAGTGCTGAAGCGCTGAAGCCGGTGTCCCTGGAAGCACGATGCGTGGAGGCGGGGCCTCCCGCGCCAACTCAAGAACTTCGGGGCGCGGGGGTGCTTTCGCCTCCCGCGTCCCGTTCTTTTTCCACCGCAGTCCGACCCCGCCCGCCATTTCAACTGCCGAGGTCGCGGGCGCAAGAAGATCCGGGAGAGCCCCGCCGGGCTTCAAGCCGGCTGAACACCCCCGCCACGACCCGGTCGCAGCGCTCGCCCGCGAACGCAAACTGCTCCCGCAGCTCGGAGACCGCGCGGCGTTCGATCGACTCGGCGAGCATGCGGCGCGCCCGGTGCAGACTGACCTTGACGTTCGACTCCGAGAGCCGGAGACACTCGGCCGTCTCGCGCGTGCTGAGGCCCTGGACCAGGCGGAGCATCACGACCGCCCGGAGCCCGTCGGGGAGCGCATCTATCGCGGCGGTCAGCACCGCTCGCGCTTCGGTATGCGCGGCGCGGCTGCGCTGGTCGTCGGACTCATGGGAAGGGCTCGAGTGTGCGTGATCCATCTGGGCGGGGTCCGTGGCTCGGGCGCGGCGGATTCTCCGGCGGGCGCGGAGGGCTTCGTGGAAGGCGATGCGGGAGAGCCAGGTGGCGAGGCTTGCCCGCCCCTGGAATCCCGCGAGGCCGGCGTACGCCCGAACGTAGGTCTCCTGCACGATCTCCTCGGCCTCGGAATCGTCGGTGACGACGGCGCGGGCGATGCGGAACAGGCGCGCGTTGTGCCGGCGCATGAGCAGCTCGAACGCCGGGCCGCTCCCCGCGAGGATGCTGGCGACGAGCTCCTCGTCGGAGAGCGGGGCCAGGCGCTGCAGCGCGGGCGAGAGCGTCGTCATCGGTTCATCCTATTCGTCGGCGGGGCTCACCGGGCTTCTGCCGTCGCGAGGGCCGCCCCGGCGGGACGCCCGCCCGGCAGGATGCCCTCGCCCCGGAGGGCGGCGATCGCGCCGAGGGTGTAGGCGCCGAGCGCCATGACCAGGTCGCGCACGGCGATGTCGTAGTAGCCCGCGAGCAGCACGGCGACCGCGACGAGCACCAGCCACGCCGCGACCACATACGCCCCGAGGCGCGGCAGCACCGTGAGCACGGCGAGCCCGGCGACGATCTCCACCACCCCCACCGCCATCATGAACACGCCCGGACTCACCGGCACGACGGCCGTTGCCGCGTCGGGCAGGTACTTCGACCAGTCGGTCAGCAGGTTCGTGAACTTGTCCGCTCCTGCGACAATCGGCACGACGCCGTAGCAGAGACGGAGCGGAACGTACACACGGTCAAGAGCCTTGGAATGCATGTCGGACCTCCTACGAAGAGATAGAGTCCGACGGGCTGGATTGGTTACCGCATTTGTGCCCGGCAAGCCCGGGGCTTGCCCCCGCGCCCGCGAGAACGGGTCCGAGAGCGCGGAGCGCGCCCGGGCGCGTATCCTTTCCGCGTGCCCCGGTAGCTCAGTTGGATAGAGCGGCGGTTTCCTAAACCGCAGGTCAGAGGTTCGAGCCCTCTCCGGGGTGCTTTCAGGGGATGCCGCGGGACTGTTGCGGCGGGGTGGGCTGGCCGGGCGTGCGCATGGCGACCGGCCCGAGCCTGTGCTCGGCGGTCGTGGAAGCCCGCGCGGGCGGGTGGAGAGCCCGGGCCAAGACATCCCGAGCTTGCGCGCTCGTCGGGCCCGAGGGCGATCAGCCCTGGACGCGGTGCAGGGCGGTCGCCTTGACCACGAGCACCCCCTCGGCCGCGGGAGCGACCGTGCCGATCACGATCACCTCGTCGAGGGGCTTGATTCCCGCGGCGGCGAGGTCGGCCTCGAGACTGACGCCGGAGCTATCGACAAGCTGGACGGTCGCCATGTTGGCGGTCTTCACCTCCTCGGGCTCGCAGCAGTAATCCCAGGGGGTCTCGCACTCGTCCTCGGGGTTGTCGGCGCAGCTCGGGATGGACGTGTCCATCACAAGGAAGACCGGCGCTCCCTCGGTGATCGCGTCGGACCGGCCGCCGATCTTGCCGCGCAGAACGATCTCCTGTCCCGCGGCCGCCTGGGCCTTGGCCTGCTGCACGCCAACGGCGCCCTCGGGTGCTGAGGCAAGCAGCCACGTGGGCTGGGTCGAGGGGGCCGAGCCGGTCGAGCTCTGGCCGGCCGGGGTCTCCGGGGCGGTCTCCTCCTTGTTGCAGGCGGCGAGCGCGAGGGGAAGGGCGGCGAGGCAGGCGATGGCGAGGCGGTGAGACATGGTGTCGCTCCGTTGCTGGTGGTGTCTGGGCGTGCAGGGGATCGGCATACGGCCACGAGAGGCGCGGCGCCGAAGGGATCATTGGGAATCGTCGTGGCGTGTCTTGCTCAGTGGGATTTCAGGGCCTCCGTGATCGGCAGGCGAAGGCAGCGTACCGCCGGCGGGACGGCCCCGACAAGGCCCACGAGAAGGCCCCCCAGGAGCCCGGCGAGCAGCACCGGCGCGTCGATCGTCAGGGCGAACGCGCCCATCGAGAACCGAACAGCCAGCCCGTCCAGCACGGCCAGCCCGACCACCGCCCCGATCACGGCGCCGCACGCCGCGGCGAAGACGGACTCCTCGGTCAGGCTGCAGACGATCGCCGCACGGGTGTAGCCCAGCGCCTGCAGCATGCCCACCTCGCGGACGCGGGCGGCGAAGGAGGCGTACATGGTGTTGAGGCCGCCGAGGACGCCGCCCGCGGCGACGAGCGCCGCCGTGACCAGCACCATCACGCGGATAGGCCGGTAGAAGGCGGCGAGTGACGCGTAGTACTCGCGCTCCGGGATCGCGACGATCTCGAGATCGAGGCGGCTCTTGGCGAAGACGTCCACGTCGGCGAAGCGGGCCCTGTCGAGCGTGACGATGACGCAGGAGAGCGAGGCCTCGCGCTTGGTGGCGATCTGGAGATCGACCAGCGGCAGCCAGATCTCGGCGTCGAGCACCGTGCTGGGGGCGCGGAATCGGCCCACGATGGTCCAATCGCGCGAGTCGAAGTACAGCGTCTGCCCGACCGCGAGGCGCTCCGCGCCGAGGCCGAGGCGCGTGTGCGCGAGCGAGCCGACCATGAGCTCGTCCTCGCCCTGGCGGGGAGGGCGGCCCTCCACGATCTCGACCTCCGGGTGGACGAGCAGGGCGACCGGGCGCACGCCGCGCATGACCGCCTGGAGCTCGCGCGCCGAGTCGGCGGACTCCCGCACGGGCAGGGCCATGTGGATCTCCGGCGAGGAGAAGACCACGCCCGCCTCCTGGCGCAGGCCCGCCACGCTCGCGGCGGCGATCGTCTCGATGCCGGCGTCGATCTGGGATCGCTCGATCGCCTCCTCGGAGCCCGCGCCCAGGATGATCACGTTCTCCTGGAGCGGCGTGGATTGCGTGAGCGTGCGCTGCATGCCCCGGACGAAGCCCGCCGCCGCGAGCACGAGCAGAACCACCAGCGCCGCGCCGAGCAGCGACGCGCCGAGCCGGACGCGGCTGCGCCCGAAGTTGCGGTAGGCGTACTCGAAGGGGAGCTGGCGCATCAGGCGCTCCCCCCCGCCCGCGCAGCGCCCCGCGAGTGCAGCCCGGCGGGCTGCGCTTCACGAACCCACCCCTCTGGGGCGGGGATCGGCGGGCGCCCCTGCGGAGAGTGCGTCCGGCGCGCCGCGGCTTCGATCAGACCGTCCTGAAGCATGCCGCGATCTCCTGTCGCGAGGCCTGGATCGCGGGGGCGAGACCCGCAAGCACGCCCAGCAGGGCGCACACCCCCATCCCCGTCGCGAGCAGCCCCGCATCCGCGACAATCGGGATCGACTGCCCCTCCACAGACAGGGCGAAGCTCCCCCACTTGGCCACGGCGATCGCGCCGGCGGCCCCGACGAGCCCGCCGATGAGCGACAGCGCGACCCCCTCGGCGACGATCAGCGCCGCGACAAGCGGGGCGTTGTAGCCGAGAGTCTGGAGCACGGCGTGCTCGGCGATGCGGTTCTGGACGCTGAGGACGATCGAGTTGCCGATGAGCGCCAGCACGGCGACGAGGCAGCCGATGCCGAGCCAGCGCGCGAACCCGACGAGCTCGATGACGTCGTCGGCGATGCGCCCGACGAAGGCCTTCTCGCTGAAGGTCGCGGTGGGCTCCTGCGCCGACCGGAAGATCTCGTCGATCTGCTCGGCCACGGGGTCGAGCAGCGAAGCGTCGGAGACCTTCACGTTGAACTGGGTGACCAGGCCGAGCTGATCGCGCCCGGCGAGCTGCACGAACTCGAGCGAGGTGTACGCGACGTTCTGGTCCTGCGGGTCGTCGGAGCGGATGATCCCGGCGACGTAGGTCGTGATCCCCGCGGCGTCGAAGGTCATGCCCGGGCGCAGGCCCCGCCGGCTCGCCAGCGTCTCGCCGATGAGCGACGCATCGGTGCGGCGCTGCCACTCCTCGATGGAGCCGGACACGACCTCGAGGTCGTCGCGCCGATCGGCGAGGAAGCGGTCCTTCGGCACGCCGCGGAAGATGACGACGTCGAGGCTCGTCCGGCAGTTGGTGACCACGATCTTCATGGGGATCGCCGACGTGACCCCCTCGATCCGTTCGATGCGTGAGATGTAATCCTGCGGCAGCACGCTCGTGGCGGGGCAGAAGCGGTCCTTGCGGTAGACGACGAGGGTCGTGTCCTTGGCGGTGGTCTGCGTGGCGACGGCGACGCCGCGCTGCATGGCCTGGACGGCGGTGAAGAGGAACATCGCGATCGCAATGCCGGCGACGGTGAGGCCGGTCCGGACGCGGTGGCGCGAGAGCTGCTTGCAGATGTACGGGGCGTAGCGCAGCGGGTTCATGCGTGGGCCTCCATGGGCTCGGCGGCCACGCGCGCGTGCTCGACGAGGCGCCCCTTGTCGAGGTGCAGCGTGTGCAGCGCGTGGCGGGTGGAGTGCGGGTCGTGCGTGACCATGATGATCGTCTTTCCGAGGTCGGCGTTGAGCCCGCGCAGCAGACGCATGACCGACTCGGCGGACGGCTTGTCGAGGTCGCCGGTGGGCTCGTCGGCGACGAGGATGGTCGGGTCGGCCACGATCGCGCGGGCGATGGCCACCCGCTGCTCCTGGCCGCCGGAGAGCTGGCGGGGGAAGTGCTCGGCGCGATCGGATATCCCGACGCGGTCGAGCGCCTCGTGCACCCGCCGCCGGCGCTCGGCTCGGGGCAGCTTGTGCAGCAGCAGCGGCAGCTCCACGTTCTCGAACGCGGTGAGCACCGGCACGAGGTTGTAGAGCTGGAAGATGTACCCCACGTGGCGCGACCGCCACGCCGCGAGCCGGTTGCGCGAGAGCTTCGAGATGTCGACGCCGTCGATCCGGAGCGAGCCCGCGCTGGGCGTGTCGATGCCGGCGATGAGGTTGAGCAACGTGGTCTTCCCGCTGCCGCTCGGGCCCATCAGCGCCAGGAAATCGCCGCGAGGCACATCGAGGTCAAGGCCGTCCAGCGGGCGGATGATGTTGTCGCCCTTGCGATACTCGCGGGTGAGGCCGCGGCATTCGATGAGCGTCATGAGCGGCCCCCTTCGCGCCCGAGCTCCACGAGATCGCCGGCGCCCAGCCGCGCGGGCTGCACGGCGAGGAGGTCTCCCGGCCGGAGCGGCGCGCGGACGCGGACCCACCCCGCTTCGACGCCGTCGGCGCCCCCCGCGCCCGCCTCGACCGTCACGGCCTCGACGCGCCCTCGATTGTCGCGCCGATCGCGCACGACCCACACGAACGAGCGGTCGCCCTCGGCGCGCACGGCGGTTTCGGGCACGAGCACCGTGGGCGCGTCCGGCGTCGTCGCCGCGCCGGCAGCCCGGCCCGCCGCGACGAAGCGCACCCGGGTGAGCATCTCGGGCTTGAGCAGCGGCGAGGGGTCGATCACGCGGACCTTCACCTGCAGCGTGTTCTTCTGGAGATCGGCCTCGTGCGTGATGCGCGTGACCTCGCCGGCGAAGGTCCGGTCCGGGAGCACGTCGACCACGACCTCGCAGGCCTGGCCCACGCGCACGTGCGACGCGTCGGCGAGCGGAACGTCCACGCGGACCTGGAGCTTCGCCGGGTCGTAGAGGTGCACGATGTGGGACGAGTGCGGGTCGTCCATGCCGAGCATGACCTTGTCGCCCGGCATCTTGAGGCGGCGCTGGACGAAGCCCGAGATCGGGGAGACGACGTCCATGCGCCCGAGCGTGAGCCGCGCGGCCTCCAGCCGCGCTCCGGCGAGCTCGCGCTCGCTCGCGGCGCGGGCGGCCTCGGCGCTCGCGAGGTCCAGCGCACGGCGCTCGGCGACGCGCAGCTCCGCGTTCCGGCGCGCGGCCTCAACCTCGGCGCGGAGCCGGTCGCGCTGGGCTTCCAGGATCGGTTTGCTCAGCTCCAGGGCCTCGACCGCCGCGCCCTGGGCATCGGCCTGACGGGCCGCGATGAGCAGCTCGATGCCGGTGGTCGCGCCCGATTCCGCGGCCTTGGCCAGGCGCGCGTGCTCCTCGCGCAGCCGCTCGAAGTTGGCTCGCTCCTGCGCGATCAGGGCGGGGAGCTGGGCCAGCTCCGCCTCGGTCTCGCGCAGCGACGCCTCGGCCACGGCGAGCGCGCGGTTGCGCTCGACGGGATTCTCCCAATCCACCTGTGCGGCGGCGAGATCCGCCTGCACGGCCTGCTCGGCGGCGCGGGCCGCCGCGAGCTCCGCCGCGGCGGCCGTCAGGGCGATCTCCGCGTCCCGCTTTACCAACCTGGCGACGACCTGTCCCGCCTCGACGCGCTCGCCCTCAAGGACGAGCACCTCCTCCACGACGCCGTCGGCGAGCGCCGTGCATGCGACGGTGAACGGGTCCGCCTCGAGCCAGCCGGGCGCCTGGACTGTCGGGCCCGGCATTCCCGGGTCGGCGGCCGTCGGCTGCGGAGCGCTTGCCGCGTCGGCGGCCCGGTCGAAGACGACGGGCGCCACCTCGACCGGCGTGGCGGGTCGGAGAGCCTCGCCCGCCGATACGAGCAGCATGGCGCCGACGGCAAGGGCGACAAGAGACGGGATGACGATGTGGGCCCGGCCGCGGAACGCCGCGGCGAGGCTTCGCCCGCGCACGGGCAGCGATCGTTGAGACTGCAAGGGTGTACTCCTGAGGATGACCGCGGGGCGCGGCCGGCGGCCGCGCCGTGGGCGCGCAGACTGCGCGCGACGGCTGTTCCTCAGGATCTCGGCGGACGCATGAGGCCGAAGGAGGGCGTGACGGACCTGGTCGAGCTCCGCGCGGGCGCCGCCGCCCGTACGCTCGCGCTCGGCACGAGACCGGCTCGCTCTGGCGGGAGTTGCACCCCGAACGATCCCGCGTGCGCACAGCAGCACAGCGGGCAATCACACGGGGCGTCCAGCGGCTCGTCGTCCGTCGGGACCTCCGCGGGGGGCTCCGGCAACCGCTCGCGGCAGCAGTCGTCCGCCTCCATCTGCGCGTGTCCGGCGGCCGTCAAGACATCGGCGGACCGCTTCCCCCCGCCGCAGCAGGCGTTTGGCAGGGCATGGGAAAGCGGCGCCCCGAGCAGCAGGCCGAGGATGACCAGCCAGGTGATGTACAGGCGGGACGCCATTGCCGGGAACTCTACCCGCTTCATCGGCCCGGGGTTCTCTCTTCCGGAATGCGCCCTGTTCAGGGGGGCTCTTGGCGGTTCTCGGGCGTTGCCGCGGGGCTTTCAGGCGAGGATCGGGCTCAGCACGTGGCCGGCGACGTCGGTCAGGCGGTAGTCGCGTCCCTGGTGGCGGTAGGTCAGGCGCTGGTGGTTGAGGCCGAGGAGGTGGAGAAGGGTCGCGTGGAGGTCGTGCACCTCGACCGGGTTCTCGACGATGTTGTAGCTGTAGTCGTCGGTCTTCCCGTAGGTGATCCCCGGCCTGATGCCGCCGCCGGCCAGCCAGATGCTGAAGCAGCGCGGGTGGTGGTCGCGCCCGTAGTTGTCCCGTGCGAGCGTTCCCTGGCTATACACCGTGCGCCCGAACTCGCCGCCCCAGAGGACGAGCGTCTGGTCGAGCAGCCCGCGGCGTTTGAGGTCCATCACCAGGGCGGCCTGGGCTTGGTCCACCGCCGCACACTGGGCGCGGAGCTCGCCGGGCAGGTTGTTGTGCTGGTCCCAGCCGCGCATGTAGAGCTGGACGAACCGCACGCCGCGCTCCACGAGCCGGCGGGCGAGCAGGCAGTTCGCCGCGAACGTCCCGGGCTTGTTCACTTCCGGCCCGTACATCGCCAGCGTGCCCGGATCCTCGCCGTCGAAGTCGGTGAGCTCCGGCACCGACATCTGCATGCGGTAGGCCATCTCGTATTGCGCGATCCGCGCCTGTACCTCGGGGTCGAGCGTCTCGGCGAACTCCTCCTCGTTCAGGCGCGTGACGAGGTCGAGCATGCGCCTCCGGTCCGCGCGGTTGACGCCCTCGGGATCCTTCAGGTAGAGCACCGCGTTCTCGCCTGCGCGCAGCTTGCATCCCTGGTGCTCGCTGGGCAGGAATCCGCTGCCCCAGAAGCGGGCGGAGAGCGCCTGCATGTTGCCGAAGCCCTGGGAGATGAGCACGACAAACGAGGGAAGGTTGGCGCTCTCGCTGCCGAGGCCGTAGCTCACCCACGACCCGAAGCTCGGCCGGCCGGGCTGCTGCACCCCGGTCTGAAAGAAGGTGATCCCCGGCTCGTGGTTGATCGCGTCGGTCCGCATGGAGTTGATGAAGCAGAGCTCCTTCGCGACGCCGCCGGTGTAGGGGAGCAGCTCGCTGAGCCAGACGCCGTCCGCGTTGTTGGCGTGACGATGGAACTTGAACATCGAGGGCGCGACCGGGAACCGCGACTGGCCGCTGGTCATCGTGGTGAAGCGCTGGCCCTGGCGGATCGAGTCGGGCAGGTCCTCGTCGAAGCGGTCGTGCAGCTGCGGCTTGTAGTCGAAGAGGTCGAGCTGGCTCGGAGCCCCCTCCATGTGCATGTAGATCACGTGCTTCGCCCGCGGCGCATAGTGCGGCGGGACGACCCGCGGCTCTCCCATCGGGCCGCCCCCGGGCCCGCGGGGCGCGGCCTGCGCCGCCCCCACCAGCGACGCGAGCGCTGTTGCCCCGAGCCCGGCGCCGACCGTCCGGGCCGCCGTGCCGAAGAAGCGCCGGCGCGTCATGTTCAAGAGGTACCGCTCGAGCGCATCCCCGCCGTGTGGTCTGATCTCGCCCATCGCACTTCCTCAGTTCTTCACGATCGTCGCATCGCTCGACATCACCGCGCTGGCGAGCATCGTCCACGCCGCCAGCTCCTCGCTCCGCACCCCCTCGGGGACCGGGGACTCGCCGAGCTCGATCAGCTTCTCCGCATCCGCCCGAGACCCCTCGAACCGGGCACGGAAGTCGGCCAGGGCCGCGCCGAGCGCCTCGCGCCGGGCCTGGTCGAGCGGGCGCCCGGCGCAGAGCAGGTAGAGCAGCGCGAGCCGGCGCGGATCGTCCTCCGCGCCCGCGAGCACCCGCGCCGCCACCCCGCGCGCGGCCTCCACGAACTGCACGTCGTTCCAGAGCACGAGCGCCTGCAGCGGCGTGTTGGTGCTGCTCCGCTTGATCTCGCAGAACTCGCGCGTCGGCGCGTCGAACGTGAGCATCGAGGGGGGCGGCGCGGCCCGCTTCCAATACGTGTACATGCTCCGGCGCCAGAGGTCCTCGCCCGAGCCCATCTCGTAGATGCGGGTGTTGGAGTTGGGCATCGCGATCTCCTGCCACAGCCCCTCGGGCTGGTAGGGCTTGACGCTCGGCCCGCCGACCTTCTCCACCAGAAGCCCGCCGGCATAGAGCGCCTGGTCCCGGATCTGCTCGGCAGCGAGCCGCTGGCGCGGGAAGTAGGCGAGCAGGCGGTTCTCGGGATCGATCTCCCGCGCGTCGGGGCTGACGCGGCCGGCCTGCCGGTAGGTGCTGCTGGTGACCATCAGGCGGAGCATGTGGCGCACGTCCCAGCCGCTCTCCCGGAACTCGACGGCGAGCCAGTCGATCAGCTCGGGGTGCGTGGGCCACTCGCCCTGGAGGCCGAAGTCGCCCAGCGTGCGCACGATCCCGTTGCCGAAGAGCATGTCCCAGAGGCGATTCACGGTGACGCGCGCCAGCAGCGGGTCCTCGTCGCTCACGATCCATTGCGCGAGGCCCAGCCGGTTCTTCGGCGCATCCTCGGGCAGGCGTCCGAGGGCCGCGGGGATTGCCCGCCCGACGGGGCGGCTCTTGTCCGGCTGGTCGTACTGACCGCGCGAGAGCACGAAGGTCTCGCGCGGGACGGCGGTCTCCTTCATGATCATCGTGCGGGGGATCTCCGCGTCGAGCGTGCGGATGGCCTCCTCCTGGGCCGCGATCCGCGCGCTCATCTCGCGGTAGTGCGGGCTGAACCTCGTGCGCCACGCCTCGACCGTCCGCGCCATCCGCTGCTCCGTGCGGGCGGTCTCGGGGAGCATCGCGCCGACGATCGCGTGCGGGAGGGTCTCCCCGGACTCGGCCGCGCGGGTGAAGATGCCGGACGGGCCGCCGGTGTTCACGATCTTGTAGATCACCGTGTTGCGCCCGGGCGCCAGCGTGATCGTCGTCTTGTCCTCGTCGGCGGTGAGCGGGCGGTTCACCTCGTTGGCGTACACCTCCTGCCCGTTCACGAAGAGTCGGATGCCGTCGTCGCTGCCGACCGAGAGCTCCAGCTCCCGGGCGCTGGGCGAGAAGATCTCATTGGCGACGTACTCGGCCCCCACCACCGCGGAGAGCGCGAACGCCGCACCGTCGCGGATCCCAGGCTCGAACGACCACCGCATGTCGCCCACGGTCCCCGAGAGGTCGAGCCCCGCGCTCTGCTCCGGCCCGAATGCCTGCGCGAAGGGACTCTCCGAGCCCGTCCCTATGAAGGGGCCGATCCGGTAAAAGCCCGCCGGCGCGACGGGCAGCTCGGCGAGCCCCTGCTCCCCGATCGTGCCCAGCGAGATCCGCACGCGCCCGAAGGAGTGCTGCGCATACTGGGTGCGGTAATCGAGCCGGACCACCACCTCGGTCCCGCCCGCATACCCGAAGGGCTCGTCCGTGAGGAACAGCGCCACGCGCGCCCCCGGCCGGTCTTCGGGCTCGAAGTGGGCGCCGACCGCCCAGCCCCGCGCCGGCGAGGGATCGATCGCGTTCTCCACGTGGAAATCGCCGTTCTCCTGCTCCACGTCCGCCCACGCCCACATGAAGCGCAGGGGCCGGCGCTGCCGGGGATCGGCCAGCGATACCGCCTCGGCCTGGATCGCGCCGAGCACCGCGTTGCCGTTCGGCGCGCGCCCGACGCGCCCGTAGGGCATCGAGGGGTCCGGCAGCGCCTCCAGCGCGATCAGGCGCAGGCCCTCGCCGCCGGTGCGCAGGCGGATCACCTGCTCGTCGGTGTCGGGGTTCTCGCCCGTCGCGAGCACCGACCCGTCGGCCTGCACCGAAAGCGTGGCCCCGCCGAGCGACTCCGCGCCCGCGACCTCGAGCCCGCTGCCCGGCGTCATCCAGGCGACGCCCGCGCTGGACGCGACCTCCCGTAGAAACGCCTCCCGCTGCGAGTCCTCCGCCGGGTTCGGCGCGTCGCGCTCCGCGAGCATCGCGTCGAGCTGTGCGGCGAGCTGGTCCATCGCCTCCGCCTGGCGCGCGCTCGGCGCCTCCATGAAGGGCTCATACGCCCGCTTCGCGTCCGCTGTCTGCGAGTAGAGACCGGGCTCCTCGATGGAGTTGAAGAAGGCGTAGACGCTGTAGAACTCCTCGATGGAGACCGGATCGAACTTGTGGTCGTGGCACCGGGCGCAGCCGAGCGTCAGCCCGAGGAACACCGAGCCCGTGGTGCTCACCCGGTCCACCGCGTACTCCACGAGGTACTCCTCGGCGATGACGCCGCCCTCGTCGGTGGTGATGTGATTGCGATTGAAGCCGCTGGCGACCCGCTGAGACTGTGTCGCGTCGGGGAGCAGGTCTCCCGCGAGCTGCTCGACCACGAACCTGTCGAACGGCATGTTGGCGCGGTACGCCTCGATCACCCAGTCGCGCCACGGCCAGATCGAGCGGCCGTTGTCCATGTGGATGCCGCAGGTGTCCGCGTACCGCGCCTGGTCGAGCCAGCGGCCCGTCATGCGCTCCGCATACCGCGTGACGTACGGCTCCTCGCCGAGCAGCCGATCCACCCACCGCTCGAAACGATCGGGCCGCTCGTCCGCGAGGAACTCCTCCACCTCCCGCGGCGTGGGCGGGAGCCCCGTGAGGTCGAGGAACGCACGGCGCAGCAACGTCTCTGGATCTGCCTCCGGCGAGGGCGCGAGCCCCTCGCGCTCCAGGCGCGCCAGAATGAACCGGTCGATCTCGTTCCGCCCCCAGGAGGCGTCCGAGGTCGCCGGAATCGCCGGCCGCTGCGGCGCCACGAACGCCCAATGCTCCTCGTACCGCGCCCCGTCCTCGATCCACGCCCGGATCGCCGCGAGCTCCTGCTCGCTCAGCGCCCGCTTGTTGCTCTCGCGCGGCGGCATCCGGTAGTCCGGATCGTCCGACGTGACGCGCCGCCAAAGCTCGCTGGCCTCGGGATCGCCGGGCACGATCGCCGGCCTGCCCCCCTCGCGAGGAGCCGTCGCCTCCGCAAAGCTGTCGAGGCGCAGGTCCGCCTCGCGAGTCTGCCGGTCAGGACCGTGGCAGACAAAGCAGCTGTTCGCGAGAACCGGTCGGACGTCCCGCCCATATCGGACATCCGACTCGCCTAAAAGCCCCGACTTCTCCCGACTCGCGGCTGGCGCCAGGTACGCGGCCTCGAGCATCCCGGGATCAGGGACGGAGCCGCGGGTGGCGAGCACCGCCGCGACCCCTGCCGCAAGCACCCCGACCGAAACGGACGTGACACGAATCCAACCCATGGACCCCAGCATACTGGCGGGATCGACGCCGACCAGCGCGTTGGGCGGGAGTCTCGCTCATTCCACGCGACCCGTCGAAGCCGTGCCGTTCTCCACGGAGGGTGCTCGCCACGCGGATCGCGTGCCCGGGCAACCCCCGTCAGCTCTCCACGGACAGATACTCGCCTTGCCAGGTCCCGCCCGGCTCCCACCAATACCGGACGAGCTCGTGCGACTCCGTGAGGCCCATGACCGAGACCGTACCCCCGCTCGTGGTGTGGCCGATCAGGCCACGCACCGGACGCTCAACCTCCGGGACAGCGTCCGAGAGCGTGGCGATGTGCCAGCCGTCCGCGTCGGGAGCCCACCAGTAGACCACGACGTCACCCGCGCCGGTCAACCCCGAGATGTTCAGCCCCCCCCATGGGGTGACCCAGCTTGCCAGCGTCGCCTGTTCGAGGCGGGGCCCATCCAACATCTGGTTCAGCTTGGAGAGGCGCCACTGCCCCCCGAAGCCGGGCACCCACCACACCACGGCGAGGTCGCCGTTCTCGTCCGTCCCCGCGATATTGATCCCCTGCCAGGGCGTGAGGTAGGCCGAGATCGTCCCCACATACCGGGGCGCGCCGGTCGCGCGGCTGAGATTCGCCAGGGTCCACTTCTCCATCCCGGGCGCCCACCACGCCGCTTGAACGTTGCCTTCGTTGTCGAGCCCGGCGAGCGTCAGGCCGTTCCACGTGGTGACGTACGCGATGAGCGTGTTCCCCTCGAGCCCGGGCATGCTCAGCCCCTGGGCCGCCAGGTGGTCGGCCGAGAGATCCTCGAACGTCCACCCCGTTTCGCCATTGGCGTCCAGTCCGCCGGTCTGCCGGTATACGACGAGATGCCCGTCCGCATCGAGCCCCGCGGCGAAGACCAGGCCGGTCCTCGCCATGAAGGTGACGGGCTTGCTCGCGATGGGCGCCGCCCCCAGCTCGACCGAGAGGTTCCTCACCTGCCACTGGCCGAAGGCGTCCTGCGAATAGACCGCCAGCCCCGAGCCCGTCGCGCTCACGACCGACGACGACCCGTTGGAGGGGTGGACGAAGGTCGCGAACCTGCCTTCAGGGATCGGCCCGCCGACTTGGCCGATCAGGTCCAGGCTGGACCACGACCCGTCATCCTGCTGGAAGTAGAGGATCGG
>DASRXL010000184.1:0-6876 GCA_035654175.1 Phycisphaerales bacterium | reverse complement strand
AGAGGCCGGGCAGGTGGCGGAGGCCGGCCTGCTCGATCGACCTGCCCGCGAGCGGCGAGCCGGGCAAGACCTCCATCGCGGTGACGTACTGCCGGGCGTCATCGGCCGGCCCGGAGTTGTCGTCGCGCGCCCTGAGGAGCCGCCGGCCGAAGAGCAGCATGTACGTGATCCCGGCGAGCGCGACCGGCACGCCGACGGGCGTGAGCGACCAGAGGTGCATGTCGCCGAGCGGCGCGTCGGGGTGCTCGGTGTTGTGCGCGGTGAGGAGGGAGTACACGACGAGGTTGGTGCTCGTGCCGATCAGCGTGCAGACGCCCCCCAGGATCGCCGCGAAAGAGAGCGGCATGAAGAGCTGGCTCGCAGGGATCCGCGAGCGTCGCGAGAGCTCGCGGATGACGGGCAGGAACATGGCGACGATCGGCGTGTTGTTGAGCAGCGAGCTGAGGCCGGCGACGGGGAGCGTGACGCGGGCCTGAGCCTGGAAGGTGCTGCGGGGGCGCCCGAGGAGCCGGTGCGTGAGGAGGCTCATCGCGCCCGTCTCCTGGAGGCCGGTGGCGACGATGTAGAGGAACGCGACGGTCAGCAGGCCGGCGTTGGAGAAGCCCGCGAAGGCCTGCTGGGGCGTCACGACGCCGGCGACGAGGAACAAGCCGAGCACGCCCATCATGACGATGTCGGTGCCGAACCGGCCGGTGGCGAGGGTGGCGAGCATCACCACCAGCGCCGAAGCGACGAGTACCATCTGCCAGTCCATGCAGGGTCTCCGACAGATCGAGGCCGGCATGGTACGGTATCGGCCGGTCAGCGGTTCGATTGCGCGGCCGCGGCGAGGAGACGGGAATGGTTCGGCTGCTCGAGATGCTCGCGGCGCTCCTCGCACTCCTGGCGTTGCCTTCGGAATCCTCCGGATCGGTAGGGCGCATGGGTGCGGAGCTGAAGGTCGTGAGCTTCAACGTCCGGTATGGGACGGCCGACGACGGAGAGAACGCGTGGGAGCACCGGCGCGAGATGGTGACCGGTCTGCTCGCGCGGCTGGACGCGGACGTGGTCGGCCTGCAGGAGGCGCTGCGGTTCCAGCTGGATGAGATCGCGCCGGCGCTGCCGGGATACACCGAGATCGGCGTGGGACGGGACGACGGCGCGACGCTCGGGGAGTACTCGGCGCTCCTCGTGCGGGAGGAGCGGTTCGGCATCGCGGAGAGCGGCACGTTCTGGCTGAGCGATGCGCCGGAGGAGCCGGGCTCCAAGGCCTGGGGCAACGAGATCACGCGGGTGTGCACCTGGGCGCGCCTGGTCGAGAGGACCAGCGGGCGCGGGGTGTATGTCTTCAACTGCCACCTGGACCACAAGAGCCAGCCGTCGCGCGAGCGGGGCGCGGAGCTGATCGCCGCCCGCATCGGCGCGAGGGCGCACACGGACGAGCCCGTGGTGCTCATGGGCGACTTCAACGCCGGCGAGGGCAACGGCGCGATGCGGTACCTGCGCGGGGAACTCCCGCGCGCCAGCGACGCGGCGGCGTGGCCGGGGCACGAGCCCGCGCCGTCGCCCCGACTGATCGACACGTTCCGGGCCTTCCACCCGGACGCCCGCGAGGTCGGCACCTTCACCGGGTTCCGCGTCGGCGCGATCAACGGCGAGAAGATCGACCACATCCTGGCCGGCGGCGGTGCCCAGGTCGTGGAGGCGGGGATCGACCGCACGAGCCGGGGCGGGCGGTACCCGTCGGATCATTTCCCGGTGTGGGCGAGATTGACCTTGTGGGAGGACGAACGATGAAGCCCGGGATCGCATCGATCCGGTCCATCCCTTCTCACCCCGTCTGACTTGCTGGAGGTTCTGAATGATGCTCGCGACACTCGCGCATGCGGCGGCTGGCGGCCACGGGATCGGGCCCGTCGAGCTGTTCTCCTGGGGCGGCCTGGCGGCGCTGGCGACGCTCACGCTGCTCGAGGTGGTGCTCGGGATCGACAACGTCGTGTTCCTGGCGATCCTGACGAACAAGCTCGACCCCAAGCAGCAGAAGCTCGCGCGCCGGATCGGCCTGGGATTGGCGCTGGCGGCGCGCGTGCTGCTCCTCCTCGCGATCGGCTGGCTCATGACGCTCACGAAGCCGCTCTTCGCCATCCTGGGCCACGAGTTCAGCGGGAAGGACCTCATCCTGCTCTTCGGCGGCCTGTTCCTCCTGACCAAGGCGACCATCGAGATCTACCACAACGTCGAGGGCGATCAACACCACGGCGCGCTCCAGAAGCGGGCGTACGCGAGCTTCGGGATCGTCGTCGCCCAGATCGTGATGATGGACGTGATCTTCAGCCTCGACTCGGTGATCACCGCCGTGGGCATGACGCAGAACATCCCCATCATGATCGTGGCCGTCATGATCGCCATCGGCATCATGCTCGCCTTCGCCGGGCCCATCTCCAACTTCATCGAGAAGCACCCGTCGCTCAAGATCCTGGCGCTCGCCTTCCTCGTCCTCATCGGCGTGCTGCTCGCCGCCGACGGCCTGGGCCAGCACATGCCCCGCGGCTACGTGTACGCCGCGATGGCGTTCTCCGTCTTCGTCGAGCTGCTGCAGATGCGCCAGGGCAACAAGAAGCAAGCGGGCAAGGATCTCGCCGGACCCGCCAGCCCGGACGCCTGATGTCGGGCTCTGCGAACGTCGGCGCCGCCCCGCCGCCCGGCGCGTCGCGAGGCCGCGCCCTCCACGAAGGCCCGGGCACAGCAGGCGAGCGGACGGTCAGCGCTTCTTCAGAAACCCCACGCCAAACCCGGTGAGGGCCGTCGCCCCCGAGGGGATATACCCGCGCACGAACGCGGCGAAGCTCCGGGTCTGCTCCGCGAGCCAGGCCCCGGCGCTCTGGTACATCCCGTCCATCGCCGACCAGTTCACCGTGACCAGCCCGGCCATCTGCAGGCCGATCAGGAGCAAGAGCACGGCGCCCGCCACGATCAGCACCACCTTCAGGGCCGCCCGGGCGGCGAACGCGATCGCAAACCCGACGAAGAAGGCGAAGCCCAGACGGAACAGGGCGGGGGTGTAGAGCTCGAGCGCGGTCTTGTCCGCGCCGGGATCGAGCTCCGCCTCGCGGGCCCCCGCGCCGGCGGTATCGCCGTCGGTCAAGCCCTGCGCGGAGTATCCGGGAGGAACGTCGTCGCCGCCGCCCTGATCGATGTGCACGGGGCCCTCGGACGGCGCCGGCGAGGTGGTCGCCGCGTAGGCCCACAGGCCCGCGCCGGTGAGCGAGACCGCGGCCGCGAGACCGAGCGTGAGCTTCTGCAGGCCGGTGAGGCCGGCGACGAACCCGGACTTGGCTGCGGCGTGTTCGCTCATGGGTGCGGGCGCTCCGGCGGCTTCGGGGGGGGTTGGATCTCGATCTCCTCGACGGTCGTACGCCGGACGGTGATTCGTTCGCCGGCGGGCCCGGTTTCCTCGCGCTCCTCCACCTCCCGCCGCACCTCGTGCGTCTGTGGGCGCGGCCCGCTCGGGGCCTTGATGCCCTTGGCGACGTGGCCGAAGAACTGGCCGAGGTTGTGCATCAGCGACTTGGGCTTTGGCTCGGCCATAAAAACGCGGGAGGCTGAGGGCAACGGCGGCGCGGGAGCGCCCGCGGGGCCCGGCCGACCGGACCTTCTACTCCGTGGCTTCGTGGGCGCCCGCGGGTGCCATGTACTCGATTCCGAGCTGAGAGATCAGGAACGCGTGGACATCCACCGCCTGCTCGATGCGCTCGGAGAGCGCGGTCCCCTGGCCGTGGCCGCTGCCGGAGCTGGTGCGCAGGAGCGTGAGGCCGCCGGGGTTGGCCGCCTGCAGGCGAGCGGTCATCTTGCGCGACTGCATGGGGTCCACGCGCGGGTCGTTGGCGCCGGTGAGGAAGAGCACCGGCGGATACTCGACGCCGTCCTTCACGTTGTGATACGGCGAGTAGGCGTGCATGGCCTTGAAGTGGTCGGGGTTCTCGACCGTGCCGAACTCGGGGATGTTGAAGGCCCCGTTGGGCGAGAGCTCCACGCGGAGCATGTCGTAGATGCCGACGTGCGAGACGACCGCGCCGATGAGATCGGGGTGCTGCGTGAGGAGGGCGCCCATCAGAAGCCCGCCGTTGGAGCCGCCCATGACGGCGAGCTTCGCCGGCTGGGTGTAGCCCGCGTCGATCATGTGCTTGCACGCCGCGGCGAAGTCGTCGAAGACGTTCTGCTTGTTGGTCAGGTTGCCCCCCAGGTGCCACTCCTGCCCGAACTCGCCCCCGCCGCGGATGTTCGCCTCCGCGATGACGAAGCCCTGCTCGATGAGCGCGTAATCGGCGGCGGAGAAGCTCGGGGTGATGTTCACCCCGTAGCCGCCGTAGCCGGTCACGAGGCACGGGTGCGAGCCGTCGAGCTCTATCCCCTTCTTGCGGATGATGTTGACGGGCACCTTGGTTCCGTCCTTGCTGGTGGCGAACTCGCGCACGACCTCGCAGTCGGCGTAGTCCACCGGCGCGTCGACCGCGAGCTTGGTCTCGCGCAGGCCGTTCGTGCGGGCGTTGTAGTGCATCCAGACCGGCGGCTTGCGGTACGACGTGAGCAGGAACAGCACGTCGTCCCCCGCTACGGGCGCAACCCCGCTGGTCGTGGAGACCGGCGGGGTCTGCGGCGAGCCGATCCGGTTGCCGCCGAAGTCGAACACGCGGAGCTCCTGCGGCCCGCCGAGCTGGTAGGTCAGGCAGAGGTACTGGTCCGTCGTGACCAGCACCGACGGATCCCAGAAGTCCGAGACGATCGTCTCCTCGCCCTCTGGGATGATCGTCACGGCCTTCTCCAGCGCGGGGTCGTGAAGATTGATCGTCTGGACCTTGCCCCTCGGGGCCCCCGCGCGCGAGATGACGAACAGGCTCTCGGCCGGGCCGAAGGTCGCCTGGACGATGTCGTCCTCGAAGCCGGCGATCTGCGTCCATTCGCCCGACGTGCCGCGAACATGGATGGCGAACTCCCCGCCGTCGCCGTTCTGCACCGTCGCGAGCACCTTTCCGTCGGGCTGGTTCACCTGAAGCTGGATCTCCGCGATCCGCGGCCAGCCCTCGCCGGCCTCGTAGCGGTCCTCCTCGGTCGGAGTGCCCAGCGCGTGGTAGTACACCTGGGTGTAGAAGGCCATGTCCTCCGCCGCCCGCTCGCCCTCGCGCGGGTAGCGCGTGTAGTAGAAGCCGGAGTTGTCCGCCGCCCAGGCGAGCGAGCCGCCGGCCGTGCCACCGTTGACTCGCGGCACGACCTCGTGCACCTGCTCGCCGGTCTCGACGTCGTACACGTGGACGTCGCCGGCCTCGCTCCCGTGCTCAGAGAGGCTGACCGCGACGAGCGTGCCGTCGTGCGAGGGGACATACCAATCGATCGACGTCCCGCCGGAGGCGTCCAGCGCGTTGGGATCGAGCACGATCCGCTCAAGCTCGGGGTTGTACGGCGAGCGCATGACGACGAGGAACGGCTGCTGCTGCGGCGGCTCGTGCTTGAGCGCGAAGACGTGCGTGCGGTCGCACTGGAGGCCCCAGTAGCGAACCGTCGGGGCCGAGAGGATCTCCGTCACGCGATTGCGGATCTGCTCCACGTTGGGCAGGGCGTCGAGCACCGAGCGGGCGTAGGCGTTCTGCGCCTCGCTCCAGGCCTGCACCTCCGCGTCCGACCAATCCTCCAGCCACCGGTAGTCGTCCACCACCTCGACACCGTGGTAGGTGTCGGCGACGGGACGCTTCGGCGTGGCGGGGGGATCGCCGGCGGCGAGGGTGAGCGAGGTCGAGGTCAGCAGGGCGGCGAGCAGGGCAGGCAGCGGCATGGGGTACCTCCGAGGCTGGTGGGACCCCGCATCGTAGGGGGAGTTCCCGATGCCCTCGCGAAGGAACCCGCCCGACCCCCGGCAGGCGCCGTGGCCGCCGCGAGCCGGCGAGCTCGGAGGCCGGTCGCCGCCGGAGAGCTGGGGCTGCCGGGGTGGCGCCGAGAGCCGCCGCGGGCGCGACCGCCCCGGCGCTAGTGGCGTTGGTGCGCCCCCTGAGCGTTCGCCAGCAGCGCCGGGACCTGCTCCGGGCGGACGTTCTCGTGGAGCGTGTGGTCGATGAGCATGGCCGGCGCCGTGCCGCACGACCCGAGGCATTCGAGCTCGATCAGCGTGAACTCCCCGTCGTCGGTTGTCTCGCCGACGTCAATGCCCAGGGCGTTGCGGACCGCGTCGGTGATCTGCGGCTGGCCGCAGAACTCGCAGGCAATCGAGCGGCAGACGCCGACGACGTGCCGTCCCTTCGGCTTGAGCCAGTACTCCTCGTAGAAGCTGGCCGTATCGATCACCTGCGCCGGGGCAATCCCGAGGAATCGCGCGATCTCCATCATCGCCTGATGGGGAATCCAGCCGTACTCGTTCTGGATGAGGTGGAGGGCCGGGAGCAGCGCCCCGGCGCGGATCTCGTACCGCGGAAGATATCGCTCGCGAAGCTCGGCCTGGAGCGCCTCGGTGAGGTATGGCTCGTCGCGCCGTTCGATCTTCGCGGCGGCGGAGTTCTTGGTGATCCAGGCCATCGGGCGCTTCCTCCGGCCGGCGGGCGCCGCTCAATCCGTCCGCGGGGGCGGCCTGCCGGGGGAGCATCGTAGACCATCGACCGTCGGATGCGCCTCGAACGCCCCCCCTGGGGCGGCCAGGGTGCGCTGGACGCTCGCGACCGAGGTCTTCGCCGCCTCCGCGAGCTTCTCCCCTCCCAGCGGGGGCTCCTCGGCGGGCTTGCCCCAGACCACGCACGCGACGGCGCGCCCCTGCGGGTCGGAGAGGCAGGCCCAATCGCCGTCGTTCGCGAACCCGACCCCGCCGGAGGTGTTGCCCGCGCTGAACACCCAGGCGTCGGCGAACTTCTCGTTGGG
>DASRXL010000183.1:0-3905 GCA_035654175.1 Phycisphaerales bacterium | reverse complement strand
GTTGCTGATACCGATCTCCGCGCTCACGCGCCGGCCCAGCTCGAACCCGACCGCGTACGCCGGCGTGCGCAGCAGGATCGCACGATCTCCGAGGAACGGGAGCAGTTGCTCGGGCCCGAAGCGCCACCGGTCGAGATGGTCCTGGAAGCCGCACTGGCACGAGGGGACGTCGCGGAGGTGGTTCATCACCCACCCCGCGTTGTGCGGCCTCGCCCGGAGGACCTCGCTCTGGAGCTTGCGCTGACCGAGATTGAACACGTCGCCCTGGGCCCGCAGTCGCACCACCGCGCGCTCGCCGAACCGCTGTGCGAGCCGCCGCTCGAACGCGATGAACGCGTCGAGGCTCTTGGGCCCCCACCACGGCCGGTCGTCGCCCAGCTCCTCCAGCATGCCCTTGGTGTCGGGCCAGGAGGCGCCGATGATGGTCTCACCCATCACGAACGGGCGCGCCGGCCTGCCCTCGAAGAACCGCCCGAGATCATCCATGTAGCAGAGCCACCTCCCGGAATTGTCGTAGGTATGCTCGTCCCACAGGTCCATGCGTTCCGTGTCGCTCCACCGCAGGAACCCGGTCTGCACCTGGAGCAGGTTGTGGGGCAGCTCCGCGCGCCCGCGGTCCCACCACCATTCGCCGAGCGGCACGTCGAACCGCTCGTGCTCGCAGGTGGCGCTCACCAGGAACACCGATGGGTGCCGCCGATCCCGCCGGAAGAACTCCGCGAAGAGCCGCTTGTACTCGGGGATGTGCCCCGCCGACATGTCGGACTTCCACACGGGGTGGATCTGCCAGAGCAGCATGCCCGTCTCGTCGGCCACGTCGTAGAAGTGCTCCGGCGGGTAGACCATGCACAGGCACACGCAGTTGAACCCGCGGGCGCGAAGCTCGTGGAAACGCCCGAGCAGTTCGTCGCGGGTCGGCGCCGGGGCGATGTGCTCGGGCTCGACGCCCCAGTCGAGCATGCCGCGAACGAGCAGAGGGGAACCGTTGAGCAGGATCCGCCGCCCGTCCCGCCCGCCGACCTCGAAGCGGCGGAAGGCGAAGCGCACGGTCTCCGCGTCGCGCCCGGGGGCCGAGTCCGACCGTACGACCGCCGCGACCGTGCCCAGGTCGGGCGAATCGGGCGACCAGAGACGGCGCTCTTCGCAGGCGATCTGCACCTCCGCTTCGAGCTGGCCGGGAGAGATCGCGGCGCTCGCGCGGTGCTGGCGCTCCGTGCCCGGCTCGGTGAGCGTCACCTCCAGGCGCCCCGAGGCCTCGTGCGGGTGCAGCTCGACGCGGACGAGCACCACGCCGGATCCGGGGTCGGCGATCGCCGCCACGCCGTTGGGCCTGATGGCGATCGGCCCCGTCTGGCGCGCCGCGACGCCGCCCCAGAGGCCGCCGTGCTGCATGCCGAGCACGTCGTGGAACCCCTTGGTGATGTGGCCGATCCACGGATCCTTGCCGATGACCTCCGGCGCACTCCCCTTGATCTCGTCCACGCGGCAGAGGATTTCGCACCTCTCCTCGCCCGCGAGGGCCTTGCTGATATCGAGGTCGAACGGCACGTAATCGCCCGCGTGACCGCCGATCTCGACGCCGTTGATCCACACGCGGCAGTCGGTCGCGACCGGCCCGAAGCGCAGCCACACCCGCCCGCCGCCCTCGACCCACCGGCGCGGCAGGCGTGCGCGCCGCCAATACCACGCCACGCCGTGGTAGTCCGTGCCGAGCACGAGCTGCCAAGCCTCGTCGGCGCGGCACGCCAGCCAGCCCTCCGCCGGGGGCGTCCGCCACCACTCTTCCGCGAGGCCGCGCCCGTCGGGGTCCGGCCTCACGGACCACCGGCGGAGCAGGTCGAGTTCTCTGGCGCGCATGAGGGCTCTCCTGGGGCGGAGCGCGCCCGCGCTCACTCTAGCCGCGCACCCGGTCCGCCTCCGCGACGATCTCGTCGCAGCGCCGCGGGTCCACCGGGTTCGACCAATGGCCGTCCTTCTTGATCCAGGAGCCCACGATCACCGCGTCCGCGTGCGCGAACAACGCGCCGAGCTGCGACGGCTCCGCCCCCGAGCCCACCCACACCGGCAGCGCGACCGCGCCCCGCACCCGCCGCACTTCCTCGGGGTCCGTCGCACGGCCCGTGAAGCCGCCGGTCACGATCACCCCGTCGGCCCCGCAGAACTCGGCGCTGTGGGCGCAGTCCTCGATCGTCAGGTCGCCGGTGAGCGCGTGTGAGGCGTGTTTCTTCTTGACGTCGCACATGATGCGGACACGCTCCGCGCCGATCGCCCGACGGTACCGCAGCAGCGGCCCCGCGGCGGCCTCGACGAGCAGGCCCTCGTCCGCCACGTGCGAATACACGAAGTTCTCGCACCGGATGAACGAGGCTCCCGCGCTCAAGGCGACGGCGAGCGCCTCCCGCTCGCCCCCCGAGAGCACCTGAACACCCATCGGGAGCGAGACCTCGCTCCCGACCTCCATCGCGATCCGCGTCATGCACGCGGCGACCTCGGGCCCCTGCCGGCCGTGCACGTACGGCCGGTCGTGCATGTTCTCGACGATCACCGCGTCGAAGCCGCGGTCCGCGAGCATGCGGGCCTCCGCCGCGGCCCTGGCGGCGATCTCCGCCACCGGCGTGCCGTGGCCCGGCGTGCCGGGCAGGGCCGCCGCGTGGACCATCCCGATCAACGCCTTCGGCCGGATCCATTCAGGCTGCGGACTCATGCATCAGTCTCCAGCACGAGGGATTCGCGACAGCTTCGAGAGCCCTGATCCTCGCCTCCGCGCCCCTCCACCCAAACGCCCCCGGCCTCACGGCAGGAGCAATCCCGCCACGCACGCGGTCATCCAACTGGCGAACGCCCCGCCCGCCATGGCCCGCAGTCCGAGCGACGCGAACTCGGAGCGCCGGCCCGGCGCCAGGGCTGTCAGCCCGCCGATCTGGATCGCGATCGACGGGAAGTTCGCGAAGCCGCACAGCGCGTACGCCGCGATGAACGCCGAGCGCCGGCTGAGCTCGGGGTCAGCCGAATGGATGTCCGCACTGAGGGCGCCGTAGGCAATGAACTCGGTGACGACCAGCTTCTGCCCGAGCAGAGAGCCGAAGGGCGCGCACTCGCCCCACGGCACGCCCATCGTCCACGCCAGGGGCGCCAGCAGCCAGCCGAGGACCACCTGCAGGCTCAGCTCCCGCAGCCCAAGCGACCGCAGCGCATCGGCCGCCAGCCCGACGCGCCCGAGCGCCCCGAGGATCATGTTCACCATCGCCAGCAGCGCCACGAAGGCCAGCAGCATCGCCGCGATGTTGAGCGCCAGGCGCAGCCCGTCGGTCGCGCCCGCCGCCGCGGCGTCGAGCACGTTGCGCGTCGGCCGCTCCATCGGCGCGGCGCGGAGCCCCTCGTCGAGCGGCGTGCCGGTCTCGGGCACGATGATCTTCGCCATCACGAAGGCCGCCGGCGCCGAGAGCACGCTCGCCGTGATCAGGTGCCTGATGAACTCCACGCGGCTGGCGGGGTCGTCCCCGCCGAGCATGCCGACGTACGCCGCGAGCACGCTGCCCGCGATCGTCGCGAACCCCCCCACCATCAGCGTCGCGAGCTGCGAGCGGGTCATGCCGGCGATGTACGGACGGACGCAGAGGGGCGCCTCCGTCTGGCCGACGAAGACGTTCGCCGCCATCACCAGCGCTTCGGTGCCGGTCACGCCCAGCGTGCCCCGGAGCAGCCACGCCAGCCCCGCGATGACGCGCTGCATCACCCCGACGTGGTACAGCAGCGCCATGAGCGACGCGAAGAAAACGATCACGGGCAGCACGCGCGTCGCGAACACGAGCCCCGCCGGGCCCGCCGGATCCGCGAGCGAGCCGAAAAGGAACGATGCCCCCGCGTCGGCCGACGCGATCACCGCGTTCACCCAGTGCCCCAGC
>DASRXL010000182.1:0-6904 GCA_035654175.1 Phycisphaerales bacterium | reverse complement strand
GGCGATGCGCCGAACGCCGCCCGGCGCCGGCAACGGCCAGTCCGCGGCGTTTCACGCGGGCTTCCGGGCGGCGAGGGGCAACCTGATCGCGGTGCTGGACGCGGATCTCCAGAACGACCCGGCGGACCTTCCGGCGATGCTGGCGTTGATGCGCGAGACCGGCGCGGACCTGGTGCAGGGCGATCGCTCCCGGGCCCGGCAGGATTCGCTCGTCAGGCGCGGGGGGAGCGTGGTGGGGCGGAAGTTCCGGCTGTGGCTGCTCGGGGACCGGATCCGCGACACCGGGTGCTCGCTCCGGCTGATGCGCCGGGAGGTGGCGCTGGCGTTGCCGCTGGAGTTTAAGGGGATGCACCGGTTCATCCCCGCCACCGCCGCGAGCCTCGGCTACAAGGTGGTCGAGATGCCGGTGCATCACCGGGCCCGGACGGCGGGAGAGACCAAGTACGGCATGGGGATCGCGCAGCGGGCGATTCCGGGCCTGATCGACTGCTTCGCCATCCGCTGGATGCGGAGTCGTCGCCGCCCGGTGGCGTGCGAGGAGCTGGGCGCCGGCCATGACTCCGACGGACCGGCCCCGGCCTCTGCGCCGGAGTCGCGGCACGGTTCGGCGGGCGCGGACAGGGCGCGTGCGGCGGGGGCGCGGGCGTGAAGGCCGGCCCGGTCTTGGCGATGGTGCTGCTGATGCTCCTGGGCGTGTGGCTGGTGCTCCAGCCCGCGCTCAAGCGCGGGGAGCGGATCGATCCGCTCGCTCATCGCTTCGACATGAAGCTGGGCGCGCGCGAGCTCGCGGTCGAGCAGCTCGCGCACGCGGACGGCACGAACCTGTACGCCTTCAAGGGTTGGGAAGGGGTGGACGAGCTGGGCTGGGTGAGCTCGGCCCGGTTTGAGGAGCTGGTCGCCGAGGAGATGACGCGTTGGGAAGCCCGCCCGAAGTGGGAACGTATGCTCATGGGCTTCTTCAATATCTCGAGCTGGTTCAGCTTCGGTTGGGTGGCGCTCGGGCTGGCGGGTCAGGCGAGCTTTCTCGGGCGCATGTTCGTGCAGTGGGTGCGGAGCGAGAAAGAGGGCGCCAGCGTGGTGCCTTCGGTGTTCTGGTGGCTCAGCCTCGTGGGCGGCGTGCTGCTCTTCGCGTACTTCGTCTGGCGGCGCGACATCGTCGGGGTCATGGGGCAGAGCAGCGGCGTGGTGATCTACGCCCGGAATCTGCGCTTAATTCACAAGCAGCACCGGAGGCTCAGGTCCATAGACGCGGCGCTTCGGGCCGAGTCCGAGAAGGAAGGCTGATGCGTTCTTTTTCGTGCGGCTTGCATCCGGGCGGAAAGGGCGGGAGACTCCGGCGATGAAGATCATCCTCGACGACGAGCTGATGAAGGAGTCGGCGGACACGCTGGCGGAGGCGATCCGGCTCGGCGCCAGCCGCGCGGCGTCCAAGGGGCGGGTCGTCGTGGACATCCTCGCGGACGGGCGCGCGGTCGGGGGCCCCGAGCTCGGCGATTCGGCCTCGATGGCGCGGGGTTGCGAGGAGCTTCGTCTCACCAGCGCCGAGCCGAAAGCGTTCGTGCGCGTGACCCTTCTCGACGCGGCCGATGCGCTGGGGCAGGCGCGCGCCGCCCAGCAGCGTGCGGCGGAGCTGGTCGAGGCGGGGTCGCTGCCGGAGGCGTACCAGACCCTGGCGGCGGCGCTGAACCTGTGGCAGGCGGCGCGCCAGGCGCTCGACGAGGGCGCGCAGCTGGTGGGGCTGGATCTCTCGGCCCTGCCGCTGGAGAATCCCGACGAGCTCCCCGAGGCGATCGCGGAGCTCTCGCGGTGCCTGGAGGAAGTGCGCCGGTGCGTGGGCGCGCAGGACTGGGCCGGGCTGTCGGACGTGCTGCTGTACGACCTCGATCGGCTCGTGGACACCTGGCGCGACGTGCTCAGGAGCGTGGCGGGAGTGGTGGATGTCGAAGGGGCGCGGTAGCGCATGCACGGGGAGGGCGTGGGAGAGCTCGGCTTGGCGCTGACCCCGGACCAGGTGGACGAGCTGATGGAGCGCGCGTCGCGGGCGCTCGTGGAGACGCAGTATTTCGAGGCCGAGCGCCTCGGCATGCGCGCCCTCTCGGCCGCGCGCGAGGCGCTGGATTTCGAGCGCATGGCGCGCATCTGCCTTCCCTTGCAGGAGGCGCGGCGGCAGCGGCGGGAGCAGGCGCTGGACGCGGGGCCGGTGGCGCGGGTGCGATCGCTGCACGACCTGCCGCGCCCGCTGCGTCCGGGGTGCTACCTGGTGCAGCCGCCGCTGATCGGGCGCGACGGGCGACGGATCCGCGAGACCGCCGAGCGCAAGGCCGTGCCCGCGTGCGTGCTGACGCGCGAGCCTCTGACCCGGAGCGGCAAGTGGCCGGTGGTTGCGGTGGGCGCGATGGTCGCGCGGACGCAGGTCGATCCGCCCTGGCCCGTCGAGCGGGTCGAGGGCTCTCCGAGCAAGGACGATGATCCCCGCGTGCCGCCCTCCGAATGGTTCGCGGCGGCGAGCGAGGCGCTGGGCGACGCCGCGATCGCACGGGTGCTCCCGACCGACCACCCGCACCACCGGGTGGACGACCTGCTCGACTCCCTGGACGCTCATCCCGAGCACGAGAAGCTGCACCAGGCTCTCGCCGCGGCCTGCCGGGTCGCGATCGGGACGGAGGAGCCGGTGCTGCCGAGGAGGCGGGGGATCGACGATCCGTTCAGCTTTTAGGGCTCGAATGTCATTGCGGACCACGAGAGCGAGCTCGGAGGGTCGGCGACGACCAGGACGATTGCTCCGCGGGCGCCACTCGTCAGCTCCTGCTTTGAGGACCTGCCCGGTGCGGGAGTCCGCCGGTCGCACTGGTCACCCTCGCAAGGCCGAGACTGACCAATGGCGCACGCGGAGGAAGGGCACCCGCGGAAAGACGAAAGCGCGAGCTTGCGCTTGGGGCGCGTCGAGGCACGCGCATCGTCGCTTAGGGGTAATCCTGCCGCGTCGGCCTGATCAGCGCATCGCTCAGGTGCACCTGCGGCGGGCGGCTCACGAGGAACGAGACGATCTCCGCGACGTCCATCGGCGTGAGCACGGGCCCGATGCGCTCGACGACCCCGGCGAACCAGTCGTCGGCGTAGCCGGCGACGCCCTGGAACTCGCTCCGGACGAAGCCCGGCTCGATCAGGCTGACGCGCACGCCCTTGGGGCCGATCTCGCGCCGGAGGGCCTCGGCGAGGGAGTTCACGGCGAACTTGGTCGAGCCGTACATCGAGCTGAAGGGGGAGATGTGTCGGCCGACGGTCGAACCGATGACGACGATGTCGCGGGCCTGCTGCTGCCACGAGCTGCCGGAGTTCTCGATATCGGCGAGCAGGTGGTGGGAGGCGGCCCGCATGAGCTTGGCCGCCCCGAGCAGGTTGGTCCGGATCATCCCCTCCCATTGGGCGGGATCGGAGGTGGTGACCGAGCCGTTGAGACCCCGCCCGGCGTTGACGACGACCAGGTCGGCCTCGTCCTCGAACCGTTCCCTCGCTGCCTGGAAGAGCCGCTCGATCACCGCCTCCTCCGAGGCGTCGCCGGCGACGGTGGCGACGCGGCCGGCGCCGAGGCCCTCGGCGAGCTCGCGGAGGCGGCCCTCGCGCCGTGCGTTGATGACCACCCTGGCTCCCCGGTGGACGAAATCGCGCGCGAGGGCCTCGCCGATGCCCGCGGAGGCCCCGGTGATGATCGCGATCCGCCCGTCCAGCCAATCCTGCATGATCTTCCTCCTGTGGCCGATCGTATCCGCACTCGGGGCTCCCAAAGGGCTTCCCTCGGGGGGGCCGTTGTGCTAGGGTTCGGCTCATCGGTGGGTCGGTCCGTCCGCTCGCGGCGTTGCGGGCACGGTGCACAGCGTATCTGGCCGCCCCTTGAAGGGGCCGGGCGCGGGGTTCGATCCCGCGGCCGCGGATGCCCTACCCCTCGCGTCATGCCGACCGGCGCGGGAAGCGGGGAGGGTGTCGGAAGGAATCGCGCAACATGGTGGACGAAATTCTGATCGCCTCGCTCGGGCTCACGGACAAGGACACGGACTCGCTGCTCCGGGGCATGTTCACGGAGCAGAGCCCCGAGGAGGCGATGGAGGAGCTGCTCGGCAAGGAGATCAGCGACCTCACCCCGGGCAAGCTGATCAAGGGCAAGGTGATCGGCTTCGCGGGCGACGACGTCGTCGTCGAGGTGGGGCTGAAGAGCGAGGGCCTGATCCCGAAGGAGGAGTTCGACGGGCAGGAGGTCCGCGCGGGCGAGACGATCGACGTGCTGCTGGAGGCGATGGAGGGGGACAGCGGGCTGGTGCAGCTCTCGAAGCGCCGCGCCGACCGCATGATCAACTGGCAGCGGATCATCGACTCGACGAAGGAAGGCGACGTGATCGAGGGGCTCGTCAGCCGCAAGATCAAGGGCGGGCTGCTCGTCGACATCGGCGTGCCGGTCTTCCTGCCGGCGAGCCAGGTGGACATCCGCCGGCCGCACGAGATCGGCGACTTCATCGGGCGCAAGATCCGGGCGCAGATCCTGAAGATCGACCCGGAGAGGCGGAACATCGTGATCAGCCGTCGCAAGCTCATCGAGGAGGAGCGCGACGCGGCGAAGAAGCGCCTGCTCGAGAACCTCAAGGAGGGCGACATCGTCACCGGCACGGTCAAGAACATCGCCGATTTCGGCGTGTTCGTGGACCTGGGCGGGATCGACGGCCTGCTGCACATCACCGACATGAGCTGGGGCCGGGTGAACCACCCCTCCGAGCTGGTGCGCATCGACCAGAAGCTCGACGTCAAGGTGCTCAACATCGACCGGGAGAAGGAGAAGATCGCCCTGGGCCTCAAGCAGAAGGAGTCGAGCCCCTGGGAGGAGATCGAGCAGAAGTACCCGGTCGGGTCGCGCGTCAAGGGCGAGGTGGTCAACCTCATGTCCTACGGCGCGTTCGTGCGGCTGGAGGACGGCATCGAGGGCCTGGTCCACATCTCCGAGATGTCGTGGACGCGGCGCATCAACCATCCCTCCGAGATGGTGCAGCCGAACGACCAGGTGGACGTGGTCGTGCTCGACATCGACAAGAACAAGCAGGAGATCAGCCTCGGCATGAAGCAGACCGAGGTGAACCCGTGGGAGCTGGTGGGCGAGAAGTACCCCACCGGCACCATGATCGAGGGCACGGTCCGCAACCTCGCCAACTACGGCGCGTTCGTCGAGATCGAGCCCGGGATCGACGGCCTGCTCCACGTCTCCGACATGTCGTGGACCAAGAAGGTCACGCACCCCAACGAGATGGTCAAGAAGGGCGACGTGGTCAAGTGCGTCGTGCTCGAGGTCGACCAGGAGAAGCAGCGCATCAGCCTCGGCATGAAGCAGCTCACCGAGGATCCGTGGGTGCACGCGATCCCCGACGCCTACAAGCCGGGCATGGTGGTCCGCGGCCAGGTCACGAAGATCACCAACTTCGGCGTCTTCGTGGAGCTCGAGGAGGACCTCGAGGGCCTGCTCCACATCTCCGAGCTGGCCGACCACAAGGTCGAGAACCCGCAGGACGTGGTCAAGGCCGGCGACGAGATCGACGTCAAGATCCTGCGGGTCGACACCACCGACCGCAAGATCGGCCTCTCGCTCAAGCGGGCCCAGTGGGGCGACACGACCGGGGCCGATGACCGCGACTACGGCGGCGACTCGGTCCCGCACCGCGGCGGCATGGACGCCCACGACGCCATGGGCACCGACAAGATCCGGTTCTGATCGCTCCCGCCGGAGAGCGCTCAACGTACACGACGACCCGGGCGGCATCCGCCCGGGTCGTCTTTCATTCGGAAGGGTTGACGTACACTGTGGGCCGTGCGGTCGGACGGACGGGCGAGCGAGAGCGCGATCCGCCCCCGGCCGTGCCGGCCTCGGGCCCGCGCCTGTCAGCAGAGGGCCAGGAAGCTGAGCAGTGCGAGCATCGCGACGCGCTGGTGGTTGGCCGTGATCTTGACGAGTGATGCCATGGTCTGTTCTCCAGGATGTCCGATGCCCACCGGAGTTCAAGCCGCGTGCCAAGCCGGCGATCGGGCCCGTCAAGGCGGCGCGGGGCCCGGCGGGCCTGCCTGGGCGTCCGAGAAAGGGTACCGCCGCGGCGGGGTGTTGTTGCGGGGCATCATCAGCCGTTGCCTGATCGCCACGTGGTGCGCGCTGGGCGTGGTGGGAGGCCCGGCCTCGGCCCAGGACCTGCCCCCGGCATCCGACCCGCTTGCGGCCCTGCTCGCGGAGCGCGGCCACGAGCGACTGCCGACCCCGGCCGAGGCGATGGAGGCGTTCGTGCGGGTCTCAGAGGCGGTGGCGGCGTGGGAGAGCCCCGGGCCGCAGGACGGCGCCGGCGGGCCTGCGGCGGCGAGAGTCGCGCTGTACCGCCCCGGGGGCCTTGCGGGAGCGGCGAACGCCGCGAAGGAAGGCGGGGAGACGCCGGACGTTCTCGGACGCGCCGCGCTGGGCGCCATGGAGGCGGCGCGGCGCGAGCTGCTCCCCCGGTCGGACGCGCTGTGGCGCGACCAGATGCGCGCCCTCGCGGCGGACTTCATCGTCAGCGTTGAGCTTGCCGGGCCGCTGACGCCGCTCGGCGAGGCCGAGTTGGCCGATCCTGACGCGGCGCTGCGCCCCGGGCTCGATGGGCTGGGCGTGCGGGTGGGGGAGCAGCTTGTGGTCGTGTTTCCGTCCGAGCTGGCGGCGAGCGGCGTGGGACCTCGGGTCGAGTTTGCCGCGAGCGCGGCGAGGCTCCTCGGGGATCCGACGCTCGGCGTCGCGCTGCCGCACGATCTCGCGAAGGACCACGGGGTGGTGTTCTATCGCTTCGGCGTGGTGCAGGTGGCGGGGGTGGGGGCGGCGGGCTCGCCGGAGTTTCTGGTGCGCGGGGGGCGG
>DASRXL010000181.1:0-37466 GCA_035654175.1 Phycisphaerales bacterium | reverse complement strand
CACCAGGTCGAGCCCGCGGATGACGCGGGCCGCCTCGAGCACGTCGTCCGAGCCCGAGAGCAGGCCCCATCTATCCGGCCGCTCGCCCAGGCGCGGGCCGCGCTGCAGCACGTGAAGCGTCACTCCGCGAATCTCGGAGAGGCGTTCGACCTCGGGGAATGGGATCGACCGGCGCTCGTCCCAGCCGCCCGCGCCCCACACGACGCCCACGTGCACCGATCCGTCCTGCGCCGGGGTGCGGGGCGCCACGCGCAGATAGGGAACGTCGGCGGGGATGGTCCTCGCCGTGGTCCGGAAGATGTGTGGGAGCTCCGAAAGCTCCGCCTCGGCCTCGTACTCGCATTGCGGAGCCCCGTCGTGGAGCGGGAGCAGGCGGTCGATGCCGCGGGCGCTTGAGAGGAGCGGGAGCAGCTCGGGCTGCGCCCAGACCGTGACCTCCCGCGCGAGAGCGCTCACGAGCGGCGCGTACCGGATGAATTGGATTGTGTCGCCCAGGCCGTGGTAGCACCGGAGCAGCACGCGGCTGCCGGCGAGGGGCTCACCCCGCCAGACGAACTGCTCGTGACGCGGCCAGTGCGAGCAATCGAGACCCGCGCGCAGGCGCAGGACGCGATCGCTGATGCGCCACGCGTCCTCGAACTCGGCGCGGCGCATGTGGAGCGTCCAGGCGTCTGCATCGTGCGGCATGCGGCCCTCCGCGGGGCGGGGCGCCCGGTTCGCATCGTAGAGATCGATCACGGGCCCGCGCGTGGGGGCATGAATCCCGCCTCATCGGAGCGAACGCCGCGAGCGTGCCCGTCGCCATCGCGGCAAGGGCGGCGGTGCTCGCCACACGGGCCGTGATCATCCAGCAGATTACCATCCGGCATGTACGACGTCGTCATCGTGGGGGGTGGTCCGGCGGGTCTGAGCGCTGCGCTGGTTCTGGGGCGGTGTCGGCGCCGGGTCGCGGTGTGCGACGCGAGGCGCCCGCGCAACCGGCGGGCCGAGGCGGTGCACGGCTTCATCACGCGAGAGGGCCTGCCGCCGCTGGAGCTTCTTCGGCTGGCGCGGGAGGACGTCGGCGCGTACGGCGTCGAGCATCGCGAGGCGGAGGTGACCGGCGGAGCGTGCGAGCCCGACGGCACGTTCACGGTCGTGCTCTCGACGGGAGAGCGCCTGCATTCGAGGAAGCTCCTGCTCGCGACCGGCATGCGCGACGAGGCGCCCGCGATCGAGGGGGTCGATCGCTTCTACGGCCGCTCGGTCCATCACTGCCCGTATTGCGACGGCTGGGAGCACCGCGACGGATCGCTCGCGGCGTATGGAAAGGGCTCGGCGGCGGTGGGCCTCGCGCTCGCGCTGCTCACGTGGAGCCCGCGCATCACCGCGTGCACCGACGGCGAGCCGATCGAGGATGCGGAGCGGCAGCGGGCGCATCGGCACGGGATCGCGATCCGCGAGGAGCGCCCCGTGCGCCTGGAGGGCGGTGATCGGCTGGAGCGGGTCGTGTTCGCCTCGGGCGAGCCGCTGGAGTGCAGCGGTTTGTTCTTCAACACGGCGCAGCGGCAGCAGTCCGACCTCGCGGAGCGGCTGGGGTGCACAGTGCGCCACGGGGCGGTGCAGACGACGGCGCGCCAGGGCACGGGCGTGCCCGGGCTGTTCCTCGCGGGCGACGCCGACAAGGATGTGCAGTTCGTGATCGTCGCCGCGGGCGAGGGGGCCACGGCGGCGGTGGCGATCAACAAGGAGCTGCAGGAGGAGGACCTGGGGAGCTGGCGGTAGCGGTGCGCGCTCGGCGCGAAACCCCGCGCAGCAACTCGCCGGGGGTGTTCGGCCTTACCGTCACGAGATCGCCGAGGGGCGCCGGCTCCGCGGGATTTGGGACGACTCGGGGCTCTAGCTGATGGTGAGCGTGGGCCTGTGCTTGCCCTGGCGGAGGCTCGCGAGCGCGACCTGGCCTTCGAGGGTTGTGACCAGGGCCTCGAGCGATTGCACGAGGGCGCCGCCGCCGGCCGTTGCCGGCTTGAAGTTCTTCAGGGGCTCGCCCGAGTCGGAGTTCGCCCGGAGCGCCATGGTGATGGGCACGCTGCCGAGGAACGGCAGCCCCATGCGCTGGGCCATCATCTCCGCCCCGCCGCGCCCGAAGATGTCGTATTCCTTCCCGTCGTCGCCGATGAAGTAGCTCATGTTCTCGACGACGCCGAGCACGTCGATCTTGAGCTGCTGGAACATCCGGGCGGCGCGCACGGCGTCGTCCTGGGCGACCTTCTGCGGCGTGCACACCACCACCGCGCCCGTGAGCTGCAGCGTTTGTGCCATGGTCAGGCACACGTCGCCCGTGCCGGGGGGCAGGTCCACGATGAGGTAATCGAGCTCTCCCCAATCGGTCTGCTCGACGAGCTGCTTAAACGCGCCGTGCGCCATGGGCCCGCGCCAGATCAGCGCCTTGTCCGGGTCCACAAGCTTCCCGATGGTGATGGCCTTGATCCCGTGCACCGCGTGTGGCTGGAGCTTGCCCGCCAGCACCACCTGCTCCATCGCGTCGAGCCCGAGCATGGTGGGCATCGACGGGCCGTAGATGTCGCCGTCGAGCAGCCCGACCGCGAGGCCCTTGCGGGCCAGGCCCACCGCGAGGTTCACGGCGATCGACGACTTACCCACGCCGCCCTTGCCGGCCCCGACCGCGACCACGTGCCTGATGCCCGACATGGGGCCGGGGCCCTCGGGTTCCAGCCCGGCGATCGGGCGATGGCCCGACTGCGCCGGCGCGGGGCGCGGCTGAGGGCTCGGAGGGGCGATCGGCGCGCGGGCGCGGGCCGGCGCAGCCTCCGCACCCAGGCGCTCGGTGTGCACCACCGCCCCGGCCTGGTCGACGAACTCGACGATCAACGAACGGAAGGGCTCGCCAGCGCCCGCGAGCGCGGGGCCGATCGCCGCCCTCGCCTTGGCGGCGGCGTCGGCGCGGGACTCCCGCGTGGCCAGGTCGGGGGCGTGCAGCCTGAGGCTCACGAACCCGTCGCACGCCGCGATCCACTCGAGCGCATCGGCGAGCGCCCCCTCGATTCCGGGCGCGCCCACGCGCGCGAGGGCCTCGCGGATGATGTCTTTCGTGGTCGCCACGGGGCAGATCTCCGGGTGGGAGTGAGACTCCCGCGGATGCTAGGGAGAGGCACGCACCCCTGCGCCGGCGCAGCGCGGCAGGCGAGGCTCGCGTCGGGGTCGGGTCCCGCCGGCGCTGGAAATGCCGCCGCGCCGAGGTTCAGCGTCGTCCCGGAAGATTGCGACAAAGCCGCGATTTCCTGTTGCGCCTGGCGGCGTGACTGCTCCGTTTCGCCTTGAGGAGCGTTCCCGGCAGGAGCCGTCCGAGGAACGCCGGAGCGAGCGGCGGGCGGCGCACGCTCGGAATCCGCGGCTCAGTCGCTGAATTCGGGCACCAGGCTTCAATAAAGTTGCGGCGCCGCAGCGCGCACATCAGATTCGCGCCGGCCCGGTCTCGCGGTCGGAAGATCCTCCCCGGGCGCGAGCGTTGAGCCTTGCCAGGGCCGGACTTGGGGAGTATGCCGGAGGCCGAGGTGAGGAATTGTCCCTAGCCTGCTCTGAATCGACAGTCAAGCAAAACTGGCGGGCACATCAAAATGTTTGAAGAATTTCGGAACGAACAATCCGATAACGCAGTAGAATCTCCTCGATCTCTCTCTCCTCCAGCGGGGCGCTGTCTCAACAGATGGCGCCCTGCTTTGCTTTTGGCGTCCACGGCGGCAACGCTTAGGCCCGCCCGGAGGCTCCATGGCGCAGAACACCCAGCCCATCGTCGTGACCGGGGCCGCCGGTTTCATCGGCTCCAGCGTCGCGGCGGCGCTGCTGGCCCGCGGGGAGCGGGTCGTGGGCGTAGACAACTTCGACCCCTACTACAGCCGCTCCACCAAGGAGGCCAACCTCGCCCGCCTCGCATGCCCCGCGTTCGAGGCTGTCGAGATGGATATCCGGGACGATCAGGCCATGGCGGGGCTCTTCGGGCGGAGGAGGCCGGCGGGCGTGGTCCATCTCGCCGCGAGGGCGGGGGTGCGCCCGAGCGTGGCCGATCCGGTCGGCTACGCGAGCGCCAACGTGCTGGGGACGGCGGGCGTGCTCCGCGCGGCGGAGCGCGCGGGATGCACGCGGGTCGTTCTCGCGTCGAGCAGCTCGGTCTACGGGAACAACCGCAAGACCCCCTTCAGCGAGGAAGACCCGGTCGAGAGCCCGATCAGCCCGTATGCCTCGACCAAGCGCTGCTGCGAGCTGATCGCGCATACCCACCACCACCTGACGGGCATGCCCACGGCCTGCCTCCGCTTCTTCACCGTGTACGGCCCGGGCCAGCGGCCCGATCTCGGGATCGCCACCTTCATGCGCCTGATGCGCGAGGGGAAGCCCATCGTCATGTTCGGCGACGGCTCGATGAGCCGCGACTACACGTTCATTGAGGACACGGTGCGCGGCGTGCTCGCCGCGTATGACCGCATCTCGGCGCATGGATACCGCGTCTGGAACCTCGGCAGCGATCGACCGGTGCGCCTGGACGCGCTCATCGACGAGATCGCGGCGATCGCGGGGCTCACGCCGCGGATCGAGCGCGCCGACCCGCCGAAGGGCGACGTGGAGCGCACATGGGCTGACCTCACCCGCGCAAAGGCCGAATTGGGCTATGCGCCGAGCACGCCCCTGAGGGCCGGGTTGATGCGGCAATGGGCGGCGTGCTCGGGCGAGCGGGGCGCGGCCGACGGCGGATCAATCTCCAAGGGGTAGCTCCGGATGTGGGTGGTTCTTCTGGATCCCCCCGGCCACGTCGCGCAGAACTAGCCGATTTCCCCCATCAGCGATCCAGCGACCGTCCCTTATAGTCGGTCAGGGGGCGGATGATGAGGAGGTCGGAGCGATGTGGAGGCTCTCCTTCCGATGGGCCATCGCCGTGCTCTCCGTGCTCGCCTGCCGAGCCGGAGCGGGCGAGCAGCCGAACATCGTGCTGATCATGCTCGATGACGCCGGGTACAACGAGATCGGCTACACGGGCGACAACGTGGCGCTGACGCCCTCGATCGACGCCCTGGCCGCGGAGGGCATCCGCTTCAGCGACGCGTACGTCTCGCAGCCGCAGTGCAGCCCGTGCAGGGCCGGCCTGCTCACCGGGGTGTACGAGCAGCGGTTCGGCTACGAGCACAACCCCTCGAACGGGTACCAGCGGACCGACGGCCTGCAGCCGGGCCAGACGCTGATCAGCCACCGGCTCAGGGCGCTGGGCTACACCACCGGCCTCGTGGGCAAGTGGCACATGGGCGCGAAGGACGGCTACAACCGGCCGCTCGACATGGGCTTCGACGAGTTCTTCGGGTTTCTCGGGGGAAACCGCAGCTACTGGGGAGGCGAGCACGGCACCGCCGGGCGTATGTACCGGCAGAACACGGCGATCGAGGATCAGTGGGTGCTCGAGGGCGATCCGAACGACTACGACCCCGTGCACGGCCGGTACCTGACCGACGCGTTCGGCGACGAGGCGGCGCTCTTCATCGACCGCCACGCCTCGGACGCGGCGCCGTTCTTCCTCTACGTGGCGCTGACCGCGCCGCACTCGCCGCAGGACGCCAAGTCGCAGGACCTGCAGCAGTTCCCGGATCTCGAAGGGACCCAGAAGATCATCGCCGCGATGGTGCTCGCCGCCGACCGCGCGGTCGGGAAGGTGCTCCGGGCGCTCGACGACCACGGGATCGCCGACGAGACCATCGTGGTGTTCCTCAACGACAACGGCGGCAGGGACTTCCAGGACAACCGGCCATTCCGCGGCTCCAAGGGCCGGACGTACGAGGGCGGCATCCGCGTGCCGATGGCGATCCGCTGGCCCGGGATGCCGCGCGGCATGACATTCCGCGCGCCGGTCATCGCGCTCGACATACTGCCGACGCTCATGGCGGCGGCGGGGAGCCCGGCGGACTCGGTGGACGGGGTGGATCTCGCGCCGTATCTCACGGGCCAGATCCAGTCACCCCCGCACGGGCTGCTGTGGTTCAGGCACGTGGAGGAGTGGGCGGTGCGCTGGGGCGAGTGGAAGCTGGTGCGCCCGGACTTCCGGTCCCCCGACGTCTTCCTCTTCAACCTCGCCTCCGACCCCTCGGAGAGCACCGACCTCTACGCATCGCGCCCGGCTGTGGTGACGTTTCTCTCACGCGAGCTGACGCTCTGGGAGGCGACGCTGGACAAGCCGCACTGGGGCAACGTGGGCGACATGTCGGAGATCAACCGTTTCGACCATTTCCGGTTCGCGGTCGCGGCGCCGGTCACGCCCTGGAGCGCGCCCGCCGCCTGGTACCGCGAAGATTCCTCGGAGCTCGCCACGATGTACCCGGCGGACGGATACGCGGACGCGGTGCTGGAATTCCCGACGGCGGAGCAGTCGTACACCGCGGCCAACGATCTCTCGCGCATGACCGGCGAGACATTCATGCTCAACAGGTTGCTTGTGGACGGGCCCGCGCTCGCCGACTCGGCGCGGGCGGGCTCGATCGTCGGCGCGCCGCTGCTGCTGGCGCCGAGCCGGGGCGGCGTCCGGCCGAGCATCGAATCGGCCGCCCGGGACCCGCGCTTCGCGTTCGTGATCGGGGTGGAGCTCGGGTTCATCGGCGACCTGCGCCTGACGGGCGGCGGGGATTCGCCGCTGAGCCTTGCCGCGCCGCTGCGCGA
Source organism: Phycisphaerales bacterium (assembly GCA_035654175.1). Lineage (GTDB taxonomy): Bacteria > Planctomycetota > Phycisphaerae > Phycisphaerales > UBA1924 > PNC22. Next base: position 30,773 of record DASRXL010000181.1, on the reverse strand, counting down.
GTACGCGCCGGGGCAGAGCATCACCAAGGACGGGCTCTCCACGATCTCGCTGACGAGCACCGCCGCGTGCACGGGACCCATCGCGATCGAGGAGGGGCGGCTTGATCTCTACGGGATGGGGGCGGGGCTCGAGAGCCGGACGGCGGTCAGCGTGAGCGCCGGCGCGACGCTGCGCCCGCTGGGCAGCAAGGGCATCACGGCGCCCGTGCTGCAGAGCAACGGGCGCGTGGACAGCGACGGCCTGGTGGTCGTGGACGGCGACTACGCGTCCGGCCCCGGGGCCTCGCTGCACATCAGCCTGGGCGGGACGACGCCGGGTTCCGGACACGACCAGCTCGTGGTGCAGGGCGGCGCCGGCCTTGGGGGCGTGCTGCACCTCGAGGTCGTCGGCGGGTTCGCGCCGCAGGCCGGCGACACGTTCCGGGTCGTGCGTGCGGGATCGGTGTCGGGCCGCTTCGACTCGCTGGCCGGGCCGCAGCCCGGGCCGGGCCTGACATACGCCGTGGAGTACGACGGCGCGGGCGTGACCGTCGTCGTCCGGTGCGCGGCGGACTTCAACGGGGACGGCGCCGCCGACACACGCGACGTCGTGGCCTTCCTCCGCGCATGGGCGTCCGGGGACTCTTCGGCGGATTTCGACGGGGACGGAAGCGTCGATTCGCGCGACGTGGTGGCGTTCCTCGATGCGTGGGGGATGCGCTGCTGAACGGGCCCGGCGCCGCCCCCTCCGACGCGTGCGCGGGAGCCGGCTCGCGAAGCGCCGCCGGCCCAACGAAACGGCCCGGGGCGGCGCGCTTGCGGCGCCCCGGGCCTGCTCATGCGGGAATCGCGCGATCGAGCGCCTCGCCGTCAGGGGCGGGAGCGCGGGCGGCTCACTCCAGCGGCGGAGCGTCGAGCGTGACCCACTCCTTCTCGGGAATCTGGAGATCCTCCGGCACAGTCGAGAGCCAGGTCTTCGCCGCCCGGACCTCGCGGGTCAGGTCGAACTCGGTGAACATCTCGGGGCGGAAGCCCCACGAGGCGAACCGGAGGACGTCGAAATCGATCAGCGCCTGTGTGACCTCGATCCCGAACACCTCCTCCAGGGCGGTGTACCGCATCGCGAGGACGCATTCGTGGCCGGGGAGCAGGAAATCCGCCAGGAGGTGCGGGCCCGTGAAGTGATAGATGTCCGAAGGGATGTTCAGCTTCGACTCGCGCTCCTCCCACCCGCGCAGCTGCGTGGGCGCGAGGGTGTGCAGCACGTCGGACGCCATGGGCTCGATCACGAACTGGAAGGGATAGCGCCGCTGCATCTCCTTGAGCCACACATACGTCTCCCACACCGGGGCCGTGTGGTGCGAGTAGCAGTCGAGGCCGATCGTCGTCGCTCCGAGTCGGTCCGCGGCGTCGAGCTCGGCGAACGCGCGGTTTCGGTGGTCCTGGCTGAAGAGATCGAACGTCTCGCAGTTGACGGGGTCCCATTCCTCCGCGACCTCGAGCGCGCGGCCCCACAGCAGGCTGAGCTCACGCCCGTGCATGGGGAGGCTCGCCAGCCCGATCACCGGATCGAAGGCGGTCTGGAACTCGGGCGAGCGGTCGAGCTCCGATGCGAAGAGGAAGGGGTAGTTCCAGTTGCGGTTGGTGTAGAACTGGCCCGTCGCCTTGACGAGCATGATCTCCCGCCAGCCCTGCGGCCGGAGCATGTGCTGCACCATCGGGCCGAAGCCGTGGATGTCGGGGCGGACCTGCTCGGAGCGGAACCCGAACTGGTTGTCCTCTCGGAGGTCGGCGGCGTCGCCGGTCGTGTACCCCAGGATGGCGTGCTCGCGGCGCACGTAGTGGACGCCGCCGTACATGCCGCGGAAGTACTCACGGTAGGGAACGAGCGTGCGCACCCACTCGCGGGAGCGGTTGGTGAAGCGGATCGCGACGGTGTAGCTCTGGGTCTGGCGGGGCCCGACGGCCGCGGGGTAGCAGATCCAGCCCTTCTTCCCCTGGGTGTCGCCGTCGAGCGTGGAGACACGCAGGGTGAACATCCAGCCCTGGGGCTGGTCGGGCGGCCCATCCTCGGGCGCGCTCGCGAGCCGGATCTGCACGTCGTGCTGGTACTCCATCATGGGGTAGTGCACGCTGAGGCCCATGGCGAGGTTCTGCTCGCGGAGCACGTACACGGGGGAGTAGATGTTGGAGGGGTAGGTGTACGCGATGGTGGGCCGATTGTCGTGCGAGATCGCCAAGTCGTCGCCGCCGCGCATGTCGGCGTTCTGCATGATCAGCTCGTCCTCGAGCGCGAACACGCCGATGCGCATGTCGGCCAGGGGCCTGGTGTATCCCCGATCGTTCGTGTAGGTGTACACGAGATCCATGCCGGTCGGGTGCGGCACGACGGAGACTGTGGGGACGACGAGCTCGTCGGACTTGCGGCTGTCGTACAGGCGCAGCGTGCGCTGGTCGTACAGCACTCGGCCTGAGTCGCGATCCGTGACGACGATGCGATCGCCGGTCTGGACGTCGACCTCGATCTCGTCCGCGAGCGCGCACACGCTCGTGCACGCGACGCCGATCGCCGCAATCGATCGCACGAATTTGAACATGTCACGTACCATGGATCCTCCCGGGCGCGCCGCTGCGCGACCACAATGGGACACCCCGCCCCGGCGGCCGGCGCCTCACGAGTGCGCCTCCCGCCGCCGGGGTTCTCACGCCGCGATGAGCGGCAACACCGCAGCCCGTCGCCGCGGCGCTGCCGGTTCATCCGGCGGCGCGGCGGCTGCGAACTGCCATCTCCGCGGGCCTTTCAGGCGCCGCGCGCCCCCTCAGGGGGCAGTGATACTGGTTCTCCTGTTTTCCCGATTCCGTGTCTCTCGGATGATGTCTCTGGCAACGCTCGACGCGAGAGTTGCTGATCTCGCGCTTCACCCGCCAAATCCCGCTCACGTCGCGGCGCTTTCAGGGTCAGCGCTTCCTGGGGCTCTTCGCGAGCAACTCGCTGTCGCGCGTGCTCGCTCCGGGGCATCGGAGTCCACCAGCAGGGTGCTCGCGAACTCCGAGAGGTCGCAGATTATCCTGAAATTTGCTTCATCTCAACGCGTAATACTCCCCATCGCTGAAGAAACTTTCACTGATGCACGCGCGCTCGCGCTGCTCCGGTGAAAGCCGCGGCGCTGCGCTGGCCTGGTCTGGCCGATCAGCCGGCTTGGCGCTCCGTTGGCGCGGGGAGCGCGTGCGGAGGCCGCCGGCGCGCCGCGAAATCCCCGGGATTTGAGCGACATTTCCCGTGGCGCGCAGCGACACGTGCCCCGCTCGGGCGGGGCACGTGCGATGCGCGTCTCGGTCGCGGGTGGTCGGCGCGGGGCTCTCGCGCCTCGCTACCGCTTCGGCTCCTGCGCGCCCGGCGAGGACTTGCGCGCCTTGGCCAGCTCCTCACGGGTGAACGTGGGCAGGCTGACGCGCGAGTCCCTGCTGGAGCGGATCACCCGGGGGAGCTTCGCGGCGGCGCGGGGCGCGCTCTGCTTGGCGCCGGCCGTCGGCTTGGCGCCCGCCGCGGGCATGGCACGGCGCTCGGCGCGTCCGCTCGACACGACGCCGCCCGCGCCGACTCCCGAGCCGGACGACCGCTTCGCCACGTCGCGCTGGCCGTTCGCCTGGCGCGAGCCGTCGTCGAAGGGGTCGCGTGCGAGCCGCCACTCGCTCTCGGGGATCTGCAGGTCGGCGGGGATGCTGAAGCGCCAGCTCTCGACCGCGCTCACCGGCTCGGAGAGGTTGAAGGAGGTGAAGATCTCGGGCCGGAAGCCCCACGAGGCGAACCGGGCCGCGTCGTTGTCGATCCGCTCCTGAGACTCGGGGATGCCGAACTCGTCGAGCAGCGCCTGGTAGCGCATCGCGAGCACGCACTCGTGGCCGGGCAGCAGGAAGTCGGCGAGCATGTGCGGGCCCGTGAAGCGGTACACGTCCTCCGGCCGCTCGAGCTCCGACTCGCGCTCCTCCCATCCGCGCAGCCAGGTGGGGGCCAGCGTGTGGAGCACGTCGCTCGCCATCGGCTCCACGATGAACCGGAACTGCGGGAAATCCTTCTCCATGTCGCGGAGCCACCGGTAGCTGTCCCAGACCGGCACGGTGTTGTGCGAGAAGCAGTCGAGGCCGATCGAGGTGGCGCCCAGGCGGGCGGCGGCCTCCAGCTCGGCCCTGCCGCGTGCGCGGTGGTCGGCGTTGTTGATGTCGAGCGGGTCGCACGCGACGGGGTCCCACTGGGCGGCGACCTGCAGCGCACGCCCCCACCACAGGCTGAGCTCGCGCCCCCGACGCGGGATGCTCGCCAAGCCGACGCCGGGGTCGAAGGCGGTCTGGAACTGCGGCGTGCTGTCGAGCTGCGACACGAACAGGAAGGGATAGTTCCAGTCGCGGTTGTTGAGGTATTGCCCCGTGGGCTTGACGACCATCACCTCCGGCCAGCCCTCCGCCGAGAGCAGGTGGTTCACCATCGGGCCGAACCCGTGCAGGTCGGGCCGAAGCTTCTCGGAGCGGAACCCGAACGGGTTGTTGGCGCTGATGTGCATCTCGGCGCCGGTGGAGTAGCCCTGGATCGCGCCGTCGCGCCGGTCGTACTGCACGCCGCCGTAGAGATCGCGGAAGTAGTCGCGGTAGGGGGTGAGCGTCCGCACCCACTCGGCGGGCCGCTTGCTGAAGCGCACGGCGACCGTGTACGACTTGCTCTGCCCGGGCGCGACCTCGGCCGGGAAGCTGACCCAGCCCTTCTTCCCGCTCGTGTCACCGTCGAGGGTGGAGACGCGCAGGTCGAGCATCCACCCTCGCGGCTGGTCCGCGGGGCCGTTGGTGGGCGCGCTGCCCAGGCGGAGCTGCACGTCGTGCTGGTACTCCATGAGCGGGTAGAGGACGCTCACGCCCACCGCGAACTCCGCGTCGCGCAGGACATACACCGGCGAGTAGATGTTCGAGGGATAGGTGTACGCGATCGTCGGCTTGTTGTCGTGGGAGATCTCGGCGTCCTGCCCGCCGAGCATGTTCGCGTCCTGCATGATCAGCTCGTCGGGCATCACGAGCGCGCCGAGCCGCATGTCCGACAGCGGCCGCGTCGCCGCGCCCGAGTTGGTGTAGGTGTACACCAGGTCCATCCCCATCGGCTGCGGCACGACCTCGATCGTCGGCACGATCATCTCGCCGGTGTTGCGGTTGTTGTACATCTTCAGCGTCCGCTGATCGTACAGGATCCGGCCGGTCGCGATGTCGGTCACCACGACCCGACCTCCGTCTGTCGTCACCCGAACGGTGCTGACGGTGGTCGGGTCGTCGGCGATCGCCGGCGAGACGCCCGCCCAGCTGACAAGGGCGACGACCGCCGCCTGCGAGAAGTTGATGAATGTTCCCCGAGCCATGCGCATCCTCCTGCGGGCGTCACACCCCGCTGTCTACGGAGGAGGTACGAAAGCTTTCCCAGATCCACAAGCCGGGCGCGTGCCGGCGCTCGCCCCGGCGGTGCGCATGCACGATCCGGGCAAACGCTGCCGTCTGTGCGGCCCGTGCCGGGGCGCCGGCCCGGGCGCGGGATTGCGTCGCGCGGGGTTATCCGGCCCCGACCGCCGGCCCGTGCTCACCAGCCCGCGCTCGCCTCGGCGCGCGGGCGCTCCGCGCCCTCGCGCCACTCGCGCTCGGGGATCTGTAGGTCCGCGGGCACCGTGGAGAGCCAGCTCCGCGCCGCGCGCACATTGCGGCTGAGATCCAGGGTCGTGAAGATCTCCGGCCGGAATCCCCACGACGCGAAGCGGGCGGCGTCGGCATCGACCCGCTCCTGGGTCTCCGGGATGCCGAACTGGGTCCTGAGCGCCTGGTAGCGCATCGCCAGGATGCATTCATGGCCGGGCAGGAGGAAATCCGCCAGGCGGTGCGGGCCGGAGAACCGGTACACGTCCTCCGGGCTGCGCAGATGATCGCGGTCCTCGTCCCACCCGCGCAGCCACGTGGGGGCGAGCGTGTGGAGCACGTCGCAGGCCATCGGCTCGACGATGAAGTGGAACTGCGGGAACTCCCGCCGCAGGTCGCTGAGCCAGGCGTAGCTCTCCCAGACCGGGAGAATGGTGTGCGAGAAGGCGTCGAGGCCGATGGTGGTGGCGCCGAGGCGCGCGGCGGCCTCCAGCTCCCGGCGCGCCCGCGCGCGATGGTCCGGGTTCCCCGGATCCAGCGTCTCGCAGGTTTCCGGGTCCCACTCCGTCGCAACCTGGAGCGCCCGCCCCCACCACAGGGCCAGCTCCTTGCCGCGGGAAGGAAGGCTGGCCAGGCCCGTGCGCCGGTCGAACGCGGTCCGGAACTGCGTCGTGCTCTCGAGCGGCGACGCGAAGAGGAACGGGTAGTTCCAGCCCTGGTTCTTGAAGTACTGCCCGGTGGGCTTGACGACCATCACCTCCGGCCATCCCTTCGGCGACAGCATGTGCTCCACGATCGGCCCGAACCCGTGCACGTCCGGGCGCAGCTTCTCGGAGCGGAACCCGTAGGGATTGCGCGGGGTGATGTGCTGGGCGGAGCCCGTAGGGTATCCGAGGATAGGGCCGTCGCGCCGGTCGTACTGCACGCCGCCGTACCGCGCCCGGAAATACTCGCGGTAAGGGAGCAGCGTCCTCACCCATTCGGTCGGGCGTTCGGTGAAGCGGACCGCGACGGTGTAGACGCGGCTCTCGCCCGGCGCGATCGCGGCGGGGTACGACACCCAGCCCTTGCCTGTCGTGTCGCCCTCCTGGGTCGACATGCGCAGGTCCAGCACCCAGCCCCGCGCCTCGCCCCTGACGAGCCCCGGCTTGGCGCTCGCCAGGCGGAACTGGACGTCGTGGCGGTACTCCATCAGCGGGTACATCACGCTGACGCCCACGGCAAGCTCGTCGTCCCGCAGCACGTACACCGGCGAGTAGATGTTCGAGGGATAGGTGTACGCGATCGTCGGGCGCTCGTCGTGCGATATCCGGACGTCCTCGCCGCCGCGCATGTTGGCGTCCTGCATGATCAGGCTGTCGGGCATGAGCAGCGCGCCCACGCGCATGTCGGCCAGCGGCCGCTCGTGGGAGCGGTCGTTGGTGTAGGTGTAGACGAGGTCCATGCCGTCGGGCCGCGCCACCACCTCCACGGCGGGCACGACCGCTTCCCGGTTGTTGCGGGCGCTGCTCAGGCCCAGCTCGCGCTGGTCGTAGAGCGCTCGCCCCGCGCCATCCACGATCCTCACGCGATCGCCCTCCCTGCTCACCCGGAGCTCGCGGTCGCCGCGCTCCTGCGGGGCGGGGCGGCGCGGCGGGCGGGCCGGCGCCGCCGTGCACCCCCCCGCGATCACCGCCGCGCAGCACGCCGTCGCGATCAGAAGATTCCGAAGCATGCTCTCTCCTTCGTCGGGCGCCGTCCGGCGCGATGTCTCGGCTCGCCGGCCGACGTGTCCTGCAACGCTACACTGCCGCCATGGATCCCGCCGCGAGCCCGGCCGCGCCCGCCCCGAAGTCCCGGTCCGAGGCGGGCGGCTGCCGGCGCCGGGTCCGGCGCACGGCCGGCTGGCTCACGGCGATCATGGTCCTGGGTGCGTGCTCCGCGTGGGCGTGGGCCGGACACGCCTGGATTGCCGACCTCGGCGCGAACCTCACGGCGCAATGGGCCGGCGTCGCGGCTCTCGCGGGCACGGCGGCGCTCATCGCGCGCCGCCGGCGTCTCGCGTGCGCGTACGCGCTCGGCGCGGCCCTCGCCGGGGCGGGCCTGCTCGCGCCGGCGCGAGCCCCTCGATCCAGAGATCCGGCTTCCGCCAATGCCACGCTCCGCGTCATGGTGCTCAACGCCCGCAGCGCCAGCAGCGGCGCTCGTGCCACGGCCGACGCCATCCTCGCCGCCGAGCCCGACGTCGCCGTTATTCTTGAGACGCCCGCCGAGCTCTTCGGGTTCCTGCGCGAGGGCTCGGAGCTGCGCGCCCTCATGCCCTTCGGGTGGGTCCCGCCTTCGGCCGGACCGGGCTTCACGGTCGTGCTCACCCGCTGGGCGCAGCGCGGCGGGCCGGATTGGAGCGGCGACGCGTCCGCGACGTTCGCCGACGGGGTGCGCGCCATGATCGTCGATCGGCCATCGGGCGCGTTCTGCATGCTCGTGCTCCATCCCGATTCGCCCCGCTCGGCCGGGCGGTGGCGCCGCGGCAACCGGCTCATCGAACACGCCGTGGGCGTCGTCGCCGAGCGGCTCCGGCCCACGGGGCTCCCGATCCTGATCGCCGGGGATCTCAACGCGTCGCCGCCCTCGTGGCGCAGCCGGCGCCTGTGCGCCGCGGCGGGCGTGCGCCGCGCCAAGCCGCTGCTCGTCCCGGCGGGCACCTGGCCCGCCCCGAGCTTCTGGCCGCTGCGGGTGGCTATTGACGACGTGCTTGCGAGCCCGGGGGTCGCGGTCTCCTCCTGGCGCACCGCCGCGATCCCGGGCTCGGATCACTCGGCGGTCGTGGCCGAGCTCGTGATGCCCGCCCCTTCGGCGGCGCGGCGGCCGCCCTTGGCCGCTCGCGCGGAGCGCAGCAGCGCGCGACGTTCTCTCGCGGTCACTCCGAACGCGAGGGCTCCCGCGCCGAACACCGCGCCGTAGATCGCGAGTATCGCGCCCAGGTGGAGGATCGTCCGCGTGCCGATCGTCGCGGCGCCGATCGGCAGCACCGCCGCCGCGACGCACGTGACGATCGCCGGGCGCACCAGCGGCCCGAGGAGGTCCCGCGCCGTCACGTCCACGCACCGGGCGGCGATGAACGGGATCGTGAGCAGGTGGATGATGACGAAGATGAGCGCGTAGGTCACGGCCGGCGCATAGAAATCGAGCGGGGGCGCCAGCACCGCGACGAGGAGGATCGCCAGCAGCGGGTTGGTCAGGCCTCCGGCCAGGATGACGGGCGCGTACCGGCGGATGTGGCCCGCGCCGTACAGCGTTCGCACCCAGCAATCCGAGATGCCCCGCGCCGCGAAGCCGACGACCAGGAGGCGCACGATGACGATCGCGCGCCGAAGGTCGTCGGCCTCCAGGTGCCGGCCGATCCACAGGCGGAGCAGCGGCTCGGCCATGAGCCAGACGGCGACCGAGGCCGGCAGCACCACCAGCGCGTGCAGCCGCGTCGAGACCTTCATCATGCCCGCGAGGGCCGAGCTGTCGGCGCGCTCGGCCATGCGCGCCCCCACGACGTCGAGCCCGTCGGTCATGCCCACCGCCAGCATCCGCACGTACCCGGTCAGCCGGACGCCGACCGAGAACACCGCGTTGGCCCGCTGGCCGAACGCGACGTTCATGATCAGCTGGTCGAAGCGGATGTGCAGGTTCAGGGCGAGCCCCACCACCGCGTTCCATCCCGTGGTGCCGAGGATCGCCCTGATCTCGGTGCGCCGCACCAGGGACGGACGCGGCCGGCACCTCGGCTCGGCGACCATGATCCACGCCACCGCCACACCGAGCGTCGCGACGGCGATCAGCGCGCCGCCGAGCGAGAACGCCACGAGCCCCTCCTGGGGCGTCGGGCGCGACGCCGCGTAGAACACCACGAGCGCCGAGATGAAGTAGCTCGCGCGGTCCAGGATCAGCCACAGGTTGTACAGCGTGTACCGCTCGGACACGAGGAAGGTGTTGAGCTGGGGCGCCGTCACGATGATCGCGAACGAGTACACCGCCTGGTTGAGCACCACCTGCCTCGCGGCGCCGAGCCAGCCGGGCTCGATGTTCAGGAGGGGCATTGCCCAGTAGAGCACGATATAGACGAGCGCCGCGGGCACGCTCACGAGCAGCGCGACGACGATCGCCGCGTTATACGCCGCGGGGAACCGCGCCAGATCGGCCGAGTGGTAGGCGGCGCCCAGCTCGCGGTTCATGCTCGATCGCACGAGCTCGCGGAACAGGTCGCTGAACCCGATCGTCGCGCCGATGAGCCCCCAGAGCCCGAAGCCCTCCAGGCCCACGCCCCCGAGCAGGATCGGCACGAGCGCGATCCCGAGCGCCACCGAGATCAGGAGCCGGATGTAATTCGCCGCGATGCGACGGGCCCCGCGCCCGATCTCCGAGCCCATCCCGCACCCTCTCTCCGCGAGCCCGTCCCCGCGGCTAGGCGTCCGGCGCCAGGGCGTACTCTTCGGCGGCCCCGTACTCGGCGTCGGCATCCTCCTCCGGCCACCCCAGCGAGCCCTCGCCGGCCCCGGCCAGCCCCAGCATCCGCAGGCACGCCGCCACCATCAGCGAGAGCACGTACACCGAGGCGATCGAGAACATCATGATGAAGGCGAATGCGCTGGTCTCGCCCCGCGCCAGGCCCAGCGTCTGCCCGAGCGCGCACCCGATGGGCATCACCGCCAGGGCGCTCGTCGGGTGCAGAGCCACGATCTCGTCGAGGTACCGCAGCAGCAGCCCCATCGCGATCGCATACACGAAGAGCGCATACCAGCCGCCGTCCGCGGCGGCGTGCCCCAGGATCCCCGGCCCGATCGTCAGCTTGTCCCGGTCCACGTTCGAGCGCCCCGACAGCGTGGCGATCTGGCCGCTCAGCGGCGTTGGCTTCTCCGTCCACACACTGCGCGGCACGGGATAGTAGAAAAAATATTGGAGCATGAACATGTGGTTGTACTCGAACGCCTCGGGGAAGCGCTCCATGAGCCACATGCTCGTGTTCGCGGTGGCCTGGCCGTCGAGAATCATCCGCAGCCCCGCGCCGAAGTCGCCGGAAGTCTGGATGGCGCGGAGGTGCTCCATCGCCGTCCGGTCGTGCTCGCTCGAGGCCCGCGCGCTGGTGAACAGGACGACCGCGATCGCGGGCACGATCGCCACCACGCTCAGCCGCCACGTCACACCCCAGGGGCGGAGGTAGCGCCAGCGCGAGTAGTACATCCCCCACAGCAGGCCGCCCCCGATCGCCACCAGCGCCCGCCGTCCGAAGGTGCCGGTCGCGACGTTCGCCGCGTTCACGAGCAGGATGGGCACGGCGGGGAAGAGCATGACGGGATTGAGCAGGCGCGGGCCCCACACCCAGCCGAGCAGCCCGCACGCCATCGCCGCTACGCCCACGCCCATGTAATTCGACAGGCTCGACACCAGCGGGATGTTCACCGCGAGGCGCATCGGAATAGCCAGCGCGGTCAGAACGAACGCCACCAGGAGGATCCCCACGCTGCCGACCGCGACCCGTGGGGCGGGCGTCCAGCTCGCCAGCCGGCGCACCCCGAACCCCTTGCGATACGCCCAGAACATCACCACCAGAAAGATCGCGGCCCAGAGCACGAACTGCACCCCGGTGCCGACCGGGTTCGACAGCGGATAGTGGCCGTAGTTGCCGGTCACCAGCGGGAACATCGCGCTGGTGAGCTGGAAGATGACGAACCCGAGCAGGAAGTGGTTCCGGATCGAGAGCAGGTCGTGCCGCCCGGTCAGATACTGGCCGGCCATGAGGGCGAGCACGCCGAAGGCCATCAGTCCCAGGGTGATCGTCAGCAGGGCAATCATCGAGGGCTCCCTGGGGGCCTGTTCGTCTCGCGGCAGGTGTCTGGCCGCTCAATGCGTCGTCGGGGGGTTGGTTCTCGGCTCAATGTATCGGCCGTGCGCCTCCCCAGGTTCGCCGCGGTCCTCAACCTCGCGCGCCCTTGGCTCCCGGTCCCAGCCGTGAAACGCCGGGTCTTCCCCGGGGAGCAGCAGGCCCGAGCCGCTGAGCATGGTCGTGAAGCGGTCAATGTCCGCCGCCAACTGGTCCCAGGCCCACTCGGCGGTTTCCGGCGTGAGCCCGCCCACGGGCGCGGGCGCCTTCGGGAGCAGGGTCTCGCGGAGCCTGCGCCGGGTTTCCCCCGAGAGCAGCGGGCGGAGCAGCCGCCGGTACGCCGAGCCTTTCACCAGCCACCGCCACGGCCCGCGCAACGCCCGCCGCTCGTCCCCCCGGTTGTACACGCGCCCCTCGTCGAGCCCCTCCACCGCCGGGGCCACGCCGAGGAACTCGCTGACGGCGGCGATCGTCCGCGCCCTCGCGCCCACGTACCGCTCGAAGACGATGACGCGGACTCTCTCCGGCCCGAACGCCTCGAGCCAGGGCTCGAGCTGCATCGCGTAGCGGCTGTAGTCCAGGTAGCGCCCGATCTCCCGCACCGCGGCGTTCACGTCGGGGCGGGTCTCGAGCCGCCCGACGCCCACCTCGTGGCGGTGCTGGCTCGCCATCCGCTTCACCGGGTCGCGGACGATATAGAGCACCTTGAGCTCGCCCCCGAGCGCCCGGAGCGCCCGCGCGGGCACGCCCTCGTAGACCGGCCGCTTCGCGTAGGCCGTGCTCGCCTCGGCGCACAGCTGGTCCGCGCGCGCCCGCGCGAAGAGCTTCGCGTACCGCCGCCGGCCGTCCTCCGACAGCACCTCGTCCCGGCAGAGGAACTCGGGCTCCTTGTCCAGCGGGAAGAACACGCGCGGGTTCAGCATGAGGTCATGGAACAGCGTCGTCGTCCCCGCCTTCATCGCCCCGATGATGAGGAAGTCCGGAAGCCTCAAGCGACCACTCCCCTCGCGGCCTTCTCGTACATGCCGATGAAACTCGTCACGATCCGCTCCGGATCGAGATTCTCGAACACCCATCTCCGTCCCGACTCGCCCATCGGCGCGAGCCGATCACGATCGCGCAGGAGCGATCGGACGGATTCGGCGACGGCGGACGCCCCGGCCTCCACGATGACCGCGCCCCCCGAGGCCTCCAGCTCCGGCCAGGTGTCCACCCCGCGCGTGGTTACCAGCGGCGTCCCGCACGCGAGCGATTCGAACAGCACGAAGCCGAAGTTCTCCTGGCTCGTCGGCAGCACGAACAGCTCGCACGCCTGGTAGAGCGAGAGCTTGAGCGCGCCCGAGACGAACCCTACAAGCTCGACGCGGTCTTCCAGGCCTTCCCGGCGGATCAGCTCGCGGAGCCTCGCCTCGTACTCGGGCTCGCCGCTCCCGGCGATCAGCACTGACACCTCCACGCCCTGCCGGCGCAGCACCGCCGCGGCCTCGATGAGCACCGGCACGCCTTTCTTGTAGTGCAGGCGGCTTAGGAAGAGCAGAGCGGGCCGGCCGGCGCGGAGCAGCGGGAAGCGGGACCGCGCCTCCTCGGGCCCGGGCAGGGTGCGGAAGGGCGCGAGGTCCAGCAGGTTCGGGATCACCACGCCGCGCCCGCGCGGGAACCACTTCCTCGCCTGGCGCAGCTCGTCCTCGGCCGTGAGGTGACAGAAGGCGGCCGACTCGAGCGTCTTCCTCGTCCCCAACGCCAGGAACGCGCGCTTCTTGAGCGCCCGCTCGCCCATGCACCAGTCGTCCAGCGTGCCGCGGATGCTCCAGACGTAGGGCGTCCGCAGTTCGCGGCAGACCCTGGCGACCTGCGCGTTCGAGGGCGTCCATACGCCGTGGAGGTGCACGACGTCGCTCCCGTCGAACGCCTCGCGCAGCATGCGCCGCTGCGACGGTGAGAAGAGCCCCCCCGGCAGCGCGGGCGGCGCCAGCCGCGCGACGCGGGGCCACTCCGCCGCGCCCGCCTTCCACGCCGCGGGCACGTCACGATCGTCCGTCGTGGCCAGCCGAACGTCGTGGCCGGCCCGGCGCAGCGCGGCGGTGAGGTCGAGCACGCCGCGAACCGGCCCGCCGCCCTCCAGCCGCATCTTGTAGAAGTAATGGGTGATCCTCATGCCTGCCGCCGCATCGCGTCGCGATACATCTCCTCGTAGCGGGCGATCACGACTCCCGGGCGCAGATTGCTGACGGCCCACTGGCGCCCGGCGCGCCCCATCTCTTCCCGCCGGGCCGGGTTCTCGAGCACCTCCCGAATCGCCGCCGCGAACGCCGCGGGGGTCCGCTCCGCCGCCACCGCCCCGCCGCTGGCCACAAGCTCCCGCCAGGTGTCCACGTCTCTCGATGTCACCACCGGCGTGCCCGCGGCGAGCGCCTCGAAGAGAGCGTAGCCGAAGTTCTCCTGGTAGGAAGCGAGTGCGAACACGTCGGCCGCCTGGAGCAGGCTGATCTTCGCCTCCCCCGAGACGAAGCCGAGGAACTCGACCTTGTCGCCGTGCGGGGCGGCCAGCCGGCGCAGCGCCGCCTCATAGGCCGTCTCGCCCGTGCCGGCGATCAGCAGCCGCGCCGGCGAGCCCTCGCTCCACAGCGCCCCCATCGCCCCGAGCAGCAGCTCCACCCCCTTCTTGGGGTGCAGCCGCGAGAGGAACAGCACCGACGGCCCGCGCGAGAGCGACGGCCACCTGCTCCGTGCGATCTCCGGCCCGGGCAGCCGCTCGTACGGCTCCCACTCCAGAAACAGCGGCGCGACCACGCCCCGGCCGCGCGGGAACCACTTCGCCGACTGCGCGAGCTCGGCCTCGGCCGTGCAGTGCACCGCGCCGGCGCGCTCCAGCCACCGCCTCCCGCCGGCGCCGAGGAACACGCGCTTCTTCAGCAGCCCTTTCGTGATGGTCCAGTCGTCGAGCATGCCGTGGATGCTCACCACATAGGGCGTGCCCAGCCTGCGGCAGACGGCGCCGATCCGGAGCGTCGGGAGCTGCCACATCGAGTGGAGGTGCACGATATCGCTCTGCGCGACCGCCCCGGCCAGCACGCCCCGCCCCAGGAGCCCGGCCGGGAACCGCATGCTCGGCACCCGGAGCACGCGCGGCAGCCCCGGGCCGCCCGCGAACCAGGATTGCGGCACGTCGCGCGGGTCGTACGACGCCAGGGTGACCTCGTGACCCGCCCGCGCGAGCTCCGCGCACAGCGCGAGCACGGCGCCGACAACGCCCCCCTGCTCACGCCAGACCGTCGCCTTGTAATGCAGGATCTTCATGATGCAACCCGAAACCACGATCGGCGCCGCCCGCCCGCGCCCCCTCCATCGGCCCGCTCGTCCGCGCCTTTCAATCGCTCACCCCTCGGTCCTCGCGCGCCCGTCGAACCCGTGCCGCTCCTGCCGCTTGTTGAATTCCGCGGCCATCCTCTCGGGGAGCACCAGCTCGGCGCCGCTGTGCCTGCGCTCCGGGCTCACCGCCGCGACGCTGCCCGCCAGCCACTGCGCGGGCACGCCCGCCCCGATGTGCGCCGCGATCCGCCGCAGGGTCGCGTCGGGGTCGCACGTGAGCTCGCGGTACGTCACCTCCAGCAGGCGCTCGCACAGCACCGGCCTCCAGCGGTCCGCCTCGCCCAGGCTGGTGAGCCACTCGTAGGCGCCCCGCTGCGCCTGCGTGGCGAGACGTGCGACCTCGCCGGCCGAGAAGTGCCCCCGCGCCGGCCCCTCCTCGGCCAGGCGCTTCCATTTCAGCTCGTTCGAGCCCCACCACTGGTTGTAGTCGGCGCGCCCGGCCATCCTGTACGGCTGGTTCATCGCCAGCCGTTCGATGGACCGCGCAACATCAACACCGTCGCGCACGATGTGGATGAACCTCGCTCGACCCATCGTGAGGGCTTCCAGGAAGCCGAGGCGGTACGCGTTGTGCGGCGTCTTCTCGACCAGCAGCGGGCGTCCGGCGCGCTCGCGCTCGCCCAGGATGAGCCGGGCGAACCGCGTCCGAATGGCGTCCGAGACGTCGGAGGCGTCCCACCACAGCCGCGCCGGCCCGCGCGCGTGCAGGTTGGTTACGTCGAGCGCGGGGTCGATCGTCGCCCAGGAGTGATAGGGCTCGCGCAGATACGCGACGTCGGGGTGCGCGCCCAGGAGCCGGCCGAGGAGCGTCGTCCCCGACCGGCCGCAGGCGAAAATGAAGGCGGGGGGCGGGAGGCCCGAATCCCCGCCCCGCTCCGCGGCCACGGGCCGGCGCACGAGCCTCCCGGCCTGCGCTCTGAGCAGACGCAGCTTGGCGGTCCGCGCGATCGGCCTGAGCATCTCGAGCACAGCCACTCCCTCGCCTCTGGCCCACGACACACGGTTCACGCCGGCGGCAGCCCGCGCTCCACCCGCACGAGCTCCCGCACCTTGAGCACGATCTGGTACTCGTAGATCGCCTGCAGCGTGCAGTACGTGAGCCCCGGACGGCCGTCAAGGAACCCGCCCTGCAGGAGGTACATGTACGCGAACTTCAGGAAGGGCCTGCCGGGCATGCGGAACGACACGTTCTTCAGCTCCAGCCGGCGGGTGTTGCGGTCGGGGCTGACGAGGTTCGCCGGGCGCACCGGGCGCTCGCGCAGCGCTTTCATCGTCTCCCGGGCCTCGTAGGTCGAGTAGCGGTTGTGCCGCTCGAGCCACTCGGCGATGCCCTTGCTGAAGTTGTAGTGCAGGAAGTGCTCGCGGAGGTAGCCCACGGCGCCGTCGACGGCGGGCGTGGGGTTCGCCAGGCGCTCGAAGCGGATCAGCGGGGGCTGGAAGAACCGCATGATGTTCCCCGGCGGCATCGCGTGCCTGAGCCACCGGCCCAGAAAGTAGTTCTTCCTTCCGCAGTAGTAGGCGACCGCGTCGCCGCGCTCGCGGCTCATCTCTCCGCGATCCCACGCCGCCGCGATCGCCTCCGCCTCGGCTCGCAGCGCGGGTGTCATCCGCTCGTCGGCGTCGAGGTAGAACACCCAGCGATGCTTGAAGTCGATGTGCTCCATCGCCCAGTTCTGGTGCGGCCCGCGCCCGTCGAAGGCGCGCTCGTACCAGCGGCAGCCCCGCGCCAGCGCGATCTCCTTCGTCCGGTCCTTCGAGAGCGAATCGAGCACCACGACGTCGTCCGCGAACGACACGCTGTCGAGCAGGCCCGGGAGGTTGTCCTCCTCGTTGAGCGTCTGGATGAAGATCGAGATCGGCATGGGCGTGCTCAGACCTCCGCGGCGCCGGGGGCCTGCGGGCGAGGGCGCTCGCGCAGCCGCTTGGCGGGGTTCCCAGCGTAGATCGACCAGGGCTCCGTGTCCCCGAACAGGCTCGCCCGCGCGCCCAGGATCGTCCCGTCCGCCACCGTCACTCCCGGGCCCACGAACGCGTCCGCCGCGATCCAGCAGTCGTCGCCCACCCGGATCTCCGGCCTGAGCAGCGGCCGGTCCACACGGGTGATGTCGTGCGAGCCGGCGCAGAGGTGCGCGTACTGGCTCACCGTGGTCCGCTTGCCGATCCTCACCCGTCCGAGGTTGTAGACGATCGCGTAGTCGCCCAGCGTGGCCCCGTCGTCCATCTCGAGGAGCCAGGGGATCTCGATCCGCGCGGTCGGGCGGATCGTGCAGCGGCGGCCGATCCTGGCCCCGAACGCCCGCAGCACCGCACGCCGCCATGCGTAGCAGTTGTGCCAGCTGCACCGGAACAGCGGGACGCGCAGGATCATCCACAGCGCCCGGCCGATCTTCTCCCTGGTGCTCCACGGGCTGACCTTCGCGCGCGCCGAGCCCTCGGCCAGAGCCTTCTCCAGGAACTCCGCGCCCTGCGTCTGCGGCTCACCCATGCTCGCCCGCCGCGGCTCTCTCCGCGCCCCCTCCGGGCGCGTTCACGAACGCCCGGGCCTTTAAGCCTCGTGCCGGCTCCCCGACCGCCACAGTCCAACCCGGCACGTCGGTCGCCACCAGGGCCCGCGCGCCGATCACGGCGCCCGCCCGGATCGTGACCCCGGGCAGCACCAGAGCGTCCGCGGCTACCCAGCAGTCGTCCTCGATCCTGATCGGCCCCACGCGATCCACCAGCCTGCCCGCCGGCTCGCTGAGCGCGGGGTCCAGCACCTCGGTCGCGAGGACGGCGTACTGGCTGATCACGCAGCGCTCCCCGATCTCGATCGGCTCGCGCAGCCGGAGGGCCGCGTGATCGCCGAAGATGGTGAGGTGCCCGGCGCTCAGGTTCCACGGCCGGTCGATCTTCACGCTCCGCCGGATCTTCACGTTCCCGCGCAGATCCGCCCCGAACCGGCGCAGGATCGCCCGGCGCAGCCGGTGGGCCGTGTGCGGCGTGTGGGCGAAGAGCCACCGCCCGAGAGAACGCCACAGCGCGGCGCGTGCGGGCGAGATCCGTCCACGGGTGTCGAGCACGCTCACGGCCCGGCCCCCGCCGGGCGCGGCTCGACCCGCTCGCGCGCCGGACGCGCACCCCCCTCCGACGCGGGGTCGAAGGGCTTGCCCGGATTGCCGCGCAGATGCGTCCCCGCGGGCGCGGCGCTGTAGATGCTGGCCCGCGGCCAGACGCGGCAGCCGTCGCCCAGCTCCACCCCCGGCCCGATGTAGGCGTCGGCCCCGATGAAGCATCCCCTGCCCACCGCGATCGGCGTCTTGAGCAGCGGGAAGCGCGAGTCGGTCATGTCGTGCGTGCCGGCGCACAGGTGCGCCCGATAGTCGATCACTGTCCCGTCCCCGATGGTGATCGGCCCGAGCCCGTACAGGATGACCCGCTCGCCGATCCGCACGTTGTCCCCGCACCGCACGTGCCATGGGATCGTGATCTCGACCGACGCGGCAAACGCGCAATTCCTGCCCGCCTCGCCCCCGAAGAGGCGGATCAGCCCGGGGCGGAAGCCGGGCGCGAGGATCCACAGCGGACGGGCAACAACCGCCCATGCCAGACGCACGAGCTTTTCCCGGGTCGTCCACACGGAGCGTCGCGCGGGGGGCGGGAGCGCGGCGACGGGCGTGCCGTCCTGTACGGCGTTTGTGGGCGAGAGCTCGGGCTTTGGGGTGCCGTCTTGCATCCGGTGCGACGCTCTGACGCGGGGCGCGTGCTCTCTACCGCGCTCTGTGTGCGGCAGTTCGGCCGAACCGCCGATGGCAGAGCAGCGTGTGTATCGGCACGGCGGGGGCGTATGCTCCGCCCGCGGCCGCGATTGCAGCCCCACGAGAGCGATTGGATGACCCTGACCCGGACGCTCGAGAATCTCACGCGCCGGTACCTTCCCCCGGCCGGGGCCCGCCTCGCGAAGCGGGTCTCGGTGGGCGCGAGATACCGCGCCCAGGCCGCGGCGTGCCGCGAAGGCTTCCGGCAGTACGGCGACCGATACCCCCAGAAGGTCCTCTTCGTCGCCGGGCTGCCAAAGAGCGGGACTACCTGGGTCGAGAAGATGCTCTCGAGCTTCCCGGGGTTCCACGAGCTGCTCATCCCCGAGGTCGCGGCCCACGAGCTGGCGACGGGGGGGAGCCACGACTTCGAGCTTCCCGACGACATGTTCGAGCGGTTCGGGGAGATGCTGGTCCTGACCAAGATGCACTCGCACGGCTCTCCGCATAACGCCGGAGTGCTGCGCCGGGCGGGGGTGCGGTACGTCGTGCTCTTCCGCGACCTGCGCGACGTGGCGGTCAGCAACTTCTTCTACGTGCGGAACACGCCGTGGCACCCCGAGTACCCGGTCTATCGCGGGCGTTCGGTGGCGGACGGCCTCGCGATCTTCGCGGACCGCACGCTGGGGGAGTACGCGGACTGGGTCCGGTCGTGGGAGGCGAACCGGGATTCGGAGGCGAGCCTCGTGCTCCGGTACGAGCAGCTCCTGGAGGACGACCTCGGGAGCCTCCGGCGCATGGCGGCGCTCTTCGAGCTCCCGGGGAGCGACGAGGAGCTGCGCCGGATCGTGGAGCGCAACAGCTTCCGCGCGATGAGCGGCGGACGGGAGCGGGGCCAGGCCAACGAGTCGAGCTTCCAGCGCAAGGGGCAGGCCGGCGACTGGCGGAACCACTTCACCCCCGAGCTCAGGGAAACGTACAAACGGGTGATCGGCGGCTTCCTCGTCGAGCACGGGTACGAGAGGGATCTGGACTGGTGAGCCCGCGCCGCCCCGGCGCGGGGGCGCAGCCTCAGAGGAGCGGCGAGACGATGGAGCGGAAGAAGAAGCTTCTCTTTCTCTGTCAGGTGTTCTACCCGGACTCGACCTCGACGAGCCAGCTCTTCACGAGCATGTTCGCCGACATGGCGGCCGACGGGATCGACATCGAGGTCCTGTGCAGCTTCCCTTCGGGCAGCTCGTCGAAGGGGCGGCTGCCGCGGCGCGAGATCCATCGCGGCGTGCTGGTCCGCCGCTTCGGCTTCCGCATCGACCACAAGAAGAGCATCGCGCACCGGACGCTCGCGTACCTCGGGTACATGATCCCCCTGACGTTCACCCTGCTTTTCCGGCGGAACCACGGGATCGTCTTCGGCGTGACCAACCCGCCGTTCGTCGCGCAGATCCTGTACCTGGTCTCGCTGGTGCGCCGGATGCCGTACCAGTACATGATCTTGGACCAGTACCCCGAGTCGCTCATCGCCCTGGGGATGAAGCGGACGTCGCTCTCGGCGCGGCTCTGGATGTGGGCCAACCGCGTCGCCTACCGCAAGGCGGAGAAGCTGATCGTGCTCGGGCGCGACATGACCGAGCTCCTCGTCAACAACTACGGGATCGAGCGCGACCGGATCGTCTACATCCCCCACTGGTCCGCGTTCGAGGCGCCCGATCCGCTCCCGATCGAGGCGAGCCAGATGGTCGACCGTCTCGGGCTGCGCGACAAGATCATTTTCCAGTACTCGGGCAACATGGGGATGTGGCACGACATCAACATCTTCGTCCGCGCCGCCAAGCAGGTCGAGGACGACCCCGGCATCCACTTCCTCTTCATCGGCGACGGCGCGCGCCTCGAGGCGGCCAAGAAGCTGAGCAAGGAGCTGGCCTGCAAGAACGTCACCTGGCACCCCTTCGTGCCGCTGTCGCAGGTGCGCGAGAGCCTCTCGAGCTGCCACGTGGCCCTCATCTCGCTCCGCGCCGGCTTCGAGGGCGTCGCCGTTCCCAGCAAGCTCTACGGCATCCTGATGAGCGGGCGCGCGATCATCGCGCAGGTCCCCGCCGCCACCGAGACCGCCCTCCAGGTCGAGGAGGACGACTGCGGCATCGCCGTCCTGCCGGGCGACCTCGAGGGCCTCGTCAAGGCCGTCCGCGAGCTGGCCGCCGACCCGCGCCGCATCGAGCGGCTCGGGCGCAACGCCTTCGCCGCGTACAAGGCCAAGTACACCGAGGCCCAGGCGAGCGAGGCGTTCTGCAGGCTCTGGGGGTTCGAGCTGCCCTCGGCCCATCGCACGCCCGCCGCGGCCGGGGAGAGCGTCGGCGTGTGACGGGCGCCGACACCGCGCCGGCCACCGGCGGCGGGCCTGCCGTTCGGAGTCGGTGAGGACGGGGCTTCCGCCGGGCGGCCCGGCACGCGCCGGATGCTCGGGGCCCGGGCTCCCAACCCGCACAACGGTCGCGGGCGCGGCGGGATGCGCGGCGATCCGCCGGTTTGGCTGAACGAGAGGGGGACAAACGCCGTAGAGACATACCCTTCGTGGCTCCGGGGCGCCGGGAGGCCGACGCCAAGGAGCACTCGACCCTGCCTCGTGGACGGCGACAAAGGAGCGGAGTGATGAGAGTCCTGGTGACGGGCGGCGGCGGCTTTATCGGCGGGCACCTGGTCAAGCGGCTGATCGAGCAGGGCCACCAGGTGCGGAGCGTGGACGTCAAGCCGCTCGACGAGTGGTACCAGGTCTTCCCCAAGGCCGAGAACGTCGTCGCGGACATGAAGCTGCTCGATCCCGCCCGGCGCGCCGTGCAGGGGTGCGAGGAGGTCTACAACCTCGCGGCCGACATGGGCGGCATGGGCTTCATCGAGACGCACAAGGCCGAGTGCATGCTCAGCGTGCTCATCTCGACCCACGTGCTGATGGCGGCCAAGGAGGCGGGGGTCAAGCGGTTCTTCTACTCGAGCTCGGCGTGCGTCTACAACGCCGACAAGCAGCGGAACGAGAACGTGACGCCGCTGAAGGAGGAGGACGCCTACCCCGCGATGGCCGAGGACGGCTACGGCTGGGAGAAGCTCTTCAGCGAGCGCATGTGCCGGCACTTCAGCGAGGACTACGGGATGTACACGCGGGTGGCCCGCTTCCACAACGTGTACGGCCCGGAGGGCACCTGGGAGGGCGGGCGCGAGAAGGCCCCGGCCGCCGTCTGCCGCAAGGTGATCGAGGCCAAGCTCTCCGGCAAGCACGAGATCGAGATCTGGGGCGACGGCAAGCAGACCCGCTCCTTCATGTACATCGACGACTGTCTCAAGGGCATCGACAAGATCATGCACAGCGAGGTGCCCGAGCCCATCAACCTGGGCTCCGACGAGCTGGTCACGATCAACGGGCTGGTGGACATCGTCGAGCAGATCGCCGGCATCAAGCTCAAGCGGCGCTACAAGCTCGACGCGCCCAAGGGCGTGAACGGGCGCAACAGCGACAACACGAAGATCAAGGAGTACCTCGGCTGGGCCCCCAGCGTCCGCCTGCGCGAGGGCATGGAGAAGACGTACAACTGGATCCTCGGCGAGTACACCAAGAAGTACGCGGCGGCGGCGACCGCCTGAGCCGGAGGCTCCCCAGTGGCGACGCAGGACGGCGGCATCGCGGGATCGGTGCTCGCGGCCCCGGGCACGGCGCCGCGCGAGAGCCCCTCGCCGGCGCGCCTGCGCGTGCTCGTGGTCACCGAGGATGACCCGCTCTACGTCGTGAAGTTCTTCGAGGTGTTCTTCGCGGAGTGGCCCCGCGACGAGATCGAGCTCGTCGGCATCACCATCTCCGAGGCCTTCCACGAGCCGATCTGGAAGACCGCGCGCCGGATGCTCGCGTTCTACGGGCCGGCCGACTTCCTCCGGCTCTGCTCGCGCTACGCGCTCGCAAAGGCCCGCGGGCACTCCATCGGGACGCTCGCCCGGCGTGCGGGGATCCCGATCATCCCGGCTCCGTCCGTCAACGACGAGGCGTACGTGGCGATGGTGCGCGACGAGCTGCGCCCGGACGTGATCGTGTCCGTCGCCGCCCCGGAGATCTTCAAGAAGGGCATTCTGAGCGCCGCGGGCCGGGGCTGCATCAACATCCACTGCGGCAGGCTCCCGGTCTACCGCGGGATGATGCCGAATTTCTGGCAGTTGCTGCACGGCGAGAGGGCCGCGACGCTCACCGTGCACGAGATGGCGGAGAAGCTCGACGCCGGCGGGATCCTCAAGACCCGCGAGTTCCCGCTGCAGGAGCGGGACAGCCTCGACCGCGTGATCACGGGCACGAAGCAGGAGAGCGCCCGGCTGATGCTCGAGGTCCTGCGGGCGCTCCGCGCGGGCGACGTCGCCGCCGCGCCGCTGGACATGACCGAGAAGAAGTACTTCAGCTTCCCGAAGCCGAAGGACGTGCGGGAGTTCAGGCGCAGGGGACACCGCATGCTCTGAGAAGGCACCCAGGCACCAAGGCATCGAGGCATCGAGCCCGGCGATCCGCCCCTCGATCCCTCGATGCCTCGATGCCTACCGCCTGCGCCGCCATGTCGATCGACGTCGAGGACTGGTTCCAGGTCGAGAACCTCAAGGCCGTCGTTGCGCGCGACACGTGGGACGAGCGCGAGCTCCGCGTGGAGCGGAACACCGACCGCATGCTCGGCCTCATGGCCGAGCGCGGCGTGAAGGGGACGTGCTTCATCCTCGGCTGGGTGGCCGACAAGTGCCCGGCGCTCGTCAAGCGGATCGCCGCCGCCGGGCACGAGATCGCCAGCCACGGCTACGGCCACGACCTGATCTACAGCCTCACC
The DNA here is from genome assembly GCA_035654175.1 of Phycisphaerales bacterium. Taxonomy (GTDB): domain Bacteria; phylum Planctomycetota; class Phycisphaerae; order Phycisphaerales; family UBA1924; genus PNC22. The sequence continues at coordinate 7,338 of DASRXL010000181.1, read as the reverse complement.
CACGAGCAGTTCCGCGAGGACATCCGGCGGGCCAAGCGGCTGGTCGAGGACCAGACCGGCGCCCGGATCCGCGGCTACCGCGCCCCCTCGTTCTCCATCACCGACTGGTCCATCGACATCCTCCAGGAGGAGGGCTTCGAGTACGACTCGTCCGCGTTCCCAACCGTGGCGCACGACCGCTACGGCAAGCTGACGGGTATGGACGCGGGCAAGCCGATCACAGAGCTCAGGCCCGGCTTCCACGAGGTGTGCGTCTCGACGCTGCAGTTGGGCTCGCGCGGCCTGCCGTGGGCGGGGGGCGGCTATTTCCGTCTGATCCCCTACCCGCTGTTCAAGCGCGGCGTGGCGAAGATCCTGAAGGACGGGGGGCCGTACGTCTTCTACATCCACCCCTGGGAGATCGACCCCGGCCAGCCGCGGATGAGCGGGCTCAAGCGGTCGCACGCGTTCCGGCACTACAACAACCTGGGCCGGTGCGATGCCCGCTTCGCGTCGATCCTGTCGGATTTCCAGTGGATGCCGGTGGGCGAGCTGCTGGATCATTCTATCACCGGCGAGGCCGATCGCGCGGCCGCCGGAGATCCACGGCAAGGGGTCGCGGGCTCGGCACGCGCCGGGGCCGGCCGGGCCGGATCGGACTGAAGCCGACCCCGTGGTATCCTGGCTCGCATGTTCGTCGCGTACGGCATCTTCGGCCTGATGTCGCCCCTCATCGGGCTGGTGCTCGTCATCGCCTCGGTGCACGCGATCTGGCGCACGGTCACGCTGCCCCGGCGCACGAAGCAGGGCGCCGCGTGCGAGCGCTGCAAGTATGAGGTCGCGGACCTGACCAGCTTCACGTGCCCCGAGTGCGGGGAGGACCTGCGCCGCGTGGGGATCATCACGCCGGCGATGGAGGCCAGGCGGCGGGGCTCGCTGGCGGGCGCGATCCTGGGATGGACCTTCCTCTGCGCCACGTTCGCCTACGCCGGGATGATCGCCACCGTTATGGGGCAGCTCTCCTCCGGCGCCGTGGCCGGCGGCGTCACGAGTTGGCAGCAGAGCATCACGCCGGCGTCGGGCGCATACCGGTCGCTCACGGCCGAGTACCAGAGCGATGGGCGGTCGATCTCGAGCTCCATCGAGCTCGTGCTCACGACGTCGGACGGCGCGACCCACCCGCTCACCCTCGATCCCGGGACGATGGAGGTGCTGGGCCTGGGCGGCGGTGTCGCCGCCTGGTCGCCCGAGACGATCGAGGCCTGGTACGCTCAGGTGGGCCTGGATGTTTCGGATCCGGCGATCCGCGCCGAGGCCGCGGAGGTCTCGAGCTTCGTTGACCTCCTCGTGATGTCGCCGTCGGGCGCGTTCAGCCCCAACCTCGTGCACCACCAGATCCAGATGATCAGCGCCGGCGGGCCTGCCCCGCCGGGGCGGATGATCAACCAGGGCCTCGTGATCCTCGGCGGGCTGGGCGTTCTGGCGATCGTCTACGTCCTCGGGCTGGCCGTCATCATCCGGCGGCGGCGGCGATTGCTGCGCAGCGTCGGGGCCATCTGAGCGGCGGGCCCGCGGCGGTGCGGGCCTGGTGCGCCCGGGGCGACCGGTCCACGATGCGCGCGCTTCCTGAAGCTGCCGCCGGAGACTACAGGAACGGGTCGCGCCCGCACTCCGGACACCTGACGCCGGAGACGCCGCGGAGCGAATAGGCGCAGTGGATGCAGCGGTCGTTTCGGTAGCGGTGGATGCGGCGAGCCTGGCGCATGCCGAGTCGGACGGTCGGGAAGAGCAGCGCGGCGCCGATGAGGATGGTGAGACCGGCCAGCGCCGCGCGGCGCCCACCGGTGGCCGCCGCGAGACGGAATGCGCCGTTCATGATGAGGATCGCGCCGAAGAAGGCCGCGACGGAGCGGATGCAGTGGCGGCGCATCCCGGGAGATGCGGGCGTATCGGAGAAGGTCAGTTGGTGGGGATTGTCGTGGAGGGGTGGGTCGGGGTCGAACACGGGCTCATGCTACCGCGACCGGCCGGCCGCGCGGCCCGACCGACCGGCGTGGTCGGCGCTTGAAGATCCGCCCGGACCGTGGCATCCCGCCATGGGCGCGAAACGCCCCTCAGCCGCGCCAGGCCAGCCGCCGGGAGAGCACGCCCTTGCGGGCGACGTGGTAGGTCATCGCCGCGTCCACGCCGTTGGCGACGGCGACGATGATGCACGCCGTCAGTATGTCCTGCGACGTGCCGGACAGCATCATGCCCGCCGCGACCAGGAGCAGGAAGGCGAAGCCGATGAACTCCATCACCGCCATCGTGCGGTGGCCCAGGTAGAGGTCCCCGAGCCCCGGGACCAGAAGGGAGAGCAGGGCGGGCACGCGCGGGTGAACAAAGGGCTCGTTGCATTCGGCGCAGGCGCGCGCCTTGGGCGGCGTGGGCGTAGCGCAGAGGGGGCACAAGGGGTCGCGGTCGCTGTGGCTGGGGAACGCGACGTCCGACGATCTGGCCGAGTCGAGGCGCGACGCCACGTACTCGCGCAGGCGCTTGCGGTCGGCGCGGGGGACCCCGACGAAGCGGTACGCGGCGCCCGACGCGAGCTTGAAGGTCGTGGTGCCGCTGACGCCGCTGGTCTTGAACTTGCCCAGCCGGTCGTACGGGATCTGCCACATGAGCGACTTGGCGCGCCCCTTGCCGTCGCTGTTCAGGAGGATGACGCGGTAGTTGGTGAACAGGAACACCGTGCGGTTGATCACGAGCGACCAGATCCCCATGAAGTACTGCTCGGCCCAGCTGTTGAGCGTCCCCTTGGTCACGAACTCCACCTGCTCGCCGGGGTAGAGGAGCACGTCGAGCCGGGGCTCGATGCTCCGCAGCATCCGGACGCGGCGATGGACCTCGCCCGCGGCGCCCAGCCCATCGACCTTCGGGAAGAGCGTGTCCCAGCGGTAGGCGTGGGGCTGGGTCAGCGCCGCGAGCGAGCGGCGGACCTTCTCGTTGGAGATCGAGCCGAGGAACTGCTCTGGCGCCGGTTGGGCGGCGACGGTGTCGGTGAGGGTCTGCATGGCGGGCCTCCGCGCTGTCTCGCGTTCGGGGAGCGGGATCGCACCATACATCGGCCCGCCCGGCGGAGCGGCTTCAGGCACTCTGCGGACGCGGGGCGAGGAAGGGCCCCGCACCAGCCCGGAATCGGTCAGACGAGCTCGGGCTCCGGCGTGGTAACGAGCGTTTCCTTCGGAGGCAGGTGCCACACGGCGCGCTGGGTGCGGCCCTCGGCGAGGTACCACTTGACCATCCGGTCGATGCCGTCGGTCAGGAGCACCCGCGGCTTGTAGCCCGCCGCCAGAAGCTTGTCGGCCTCGAACTTGGTCTGCACCTGGTAGAGCTTCTTCAGACGCGCGCTGGAGATCGGCAGGTTCTTGCCGGTCAGGGCGATCGCCAGGTCGAAGGGCAGCGCGAGCAGCAGGCCGGCCCACATCGGCAGCGTGAGGCCGGGGGCCTTCTTGCCGAGCGAGAGATACACGGCGTGGGTGATCTGCCGGCTGGTGAGGTCGGGCTTGTCGATGTAGTTGTAGACGTCGAAGGCGGGACGGCCCTGCTTGTCGAGCAGGAAGAGCGTCGCGTCCACGGTGTTCTCGACGTAGCTCAGGCTCTTGATGTTCTCGCCGGGGCCGAACTCGAAGTACTTCCCCGAGTGCACCTGGCGGATGAGCGAGTACATGTTGGCGAAGTTGCGCGGGCCGAAGGTGACGGTCGGCCGGATCACCAGGCAGCGCCGGCCGCCGCCCTTCTCGGTCCACTCGCGGAACACCGCCTCGCCGGCCAGCTTGCTCGCGCCGTAGGGCGTGTTGGGCTTCTTGTCGGCCTCCTCATGGTGGGGCTCGGGGGCCTCGCCGTACACCGCGACCGTGGAGTAGAAGACCACGTCGCGGACGCCGAGGTCGTCGAGCACCTCGCACATCGTGCGCGAGCCGCGCTCGTTCACGGAGAAGTACGTGTCGTACTCGATGCCGAAGTCGTGGTGCGCCGCCGCGAGGTGGATGACGCGCTCGCACCCGCTCATCGCCCGCTCGAGAGCGGCGCGGTCGCGGATGTCCCCCTTGTAGAACGTGTGGCGCGGAGCACGCCCCGGGGGATCGACGAGGTCGAGGACAACGAGCTCGTGCCCCTGCTCGGCGAGACGCTCGAGGAAGTACGACCCGATGAACCCGGAACCGCCCGTCACGAGGATCTTCACCGCGAGCCCCTCTCCTCAGATTCTCGGACCCGCCCCGCCGCGGGCTTCAAGTGTACCTGTATCGGCCGCCGGGGGGCGGGGGTTCGCCCCGAGCGGCCGGCGGCGCATGGCCCCGGTCAGGCCCCGCCGTCGAAGGGGAAAGCCAGGGGGGCAAGGAGCGCGCAGAGGGCGGCGACCAGCAGGGTCAGGGGGACGCCCAGGCGGAGGTAGTCCGTGAACCGGTAGCCCCCGGGCCCGCAGACCATCAGGTTGGTCACGAACCCCACCGGCGTCATGTAGCTGCTCGCGGCCGTCGCCATCAGGGTCACGACGAACGGCTCGGGGCTGACCCCGCCGCGGCCGGTCTCCGCGGCGAGCGCCATGGCGATCGGGAACATCAGCACCGCCGCCCCCTTGTTGGTGACGAGCTGGCACAGCACCGCCGTCAGGAGGCTGAAGACGAACAGAAGCCCCTGGGGTCCGAGGTTTCCCGTGGCGGCGAAAATCCAATCGGCGATCGCCTTGGCGGCCCCGCTGGCGTCCATGGCGCGCCCCACCCCGATGGCGGCGCCGATCACCATCAGCACCTGCCAGTTGATGCTGCGGCGGGCCGTCGTGCCGGTGCAGCAGCGGGTCCACACCATGAGGGTGGCGCAGAGGAACGCGGCGGTCAGCGGGGCGATGCCGCGCGCGGGCAGGTCCCAGCCGAAGCGCTCGTTGAGCGCCCCGAACGCCTGCGCGCTCGGCATGGTCATCAGGGCGATGAGGAGGCCCATGATCGCGAGCGCGAGGCCGGCGCGCTCGTGGAACACCTCGCGCCCACCCTCCACGCTGGAGACCAGGTAGAAGTGGTCGCTGTTGCGGTACGCGGGCAGAAAGCCGGCGTGTGTCGAGAGGAGGAGCGTGTCGCCCGGCTGCAGCACGATGTCGCCGACCTTGCCCTCGACGCGCTCCCCGCCGCGGTGCACCGCGATGATCGCGGCGTTGTAGCGCGTGCGGAACTGGCTCTCGCGCACCGTCCGCCGGACCAGGGGCGAGGACGCGCTGACCACGGCCTCGACGAGGGTGCGGGTGTGCCGGTCGGTCCGTACCTTTTTCACCTGGTTGGTGGCGGGCGAGAGGCCCCGGATCTTGAGGAGGTCGGCGACCGAATCAACGACGCCGACGAAGATCAGGAGGTCGCCCGCCCCGAGGATCTCCTCCGGCCCGACCGCCTGGAGGAGATTGCCGTCGCGCTCGATCTCGGTGAGGAAGAGGCCCGGCAGGTGGCGGAGGCCCGCCTGCTCGATGCTCTTGCCGACGATCGGGCTCCCGGGATCCACCGTCATCTCGACGGTGTACCGGCGGCGCTCGACCTCGCCGGAGTCCGGCGCGATGCGCTGCGGCAGGAGCCACTTGCCGCCGACGGCGACGAACACGATCCCGACGACCGCCGCGGGCAAGCCGACGACCGCGATCCACCAGAACTGCTTCGGCGCGGAGGGGAGCTCGAGCCCGAAGGCGTCCGCCAGGCGCTCGGAGTTCTCCGTGAAGTAGTTGATGTAGAGCTGGTTCACGGCGATGTTGGTGCTGGTCCCGATCAGGGTGCACGCGCCGCCCATGATGGCGGCGAAGGAGAGGGGCATATAGAGGCGGCTGGGGCTGAGGCGAAGCTTCCGGGCCCAATCGCTCACGATCGGCAGGTACATCGCCACCAGCGGCGTGTTGTTCATGAAGGCGGACATCGCCGCGACGGGGACCATGAGACGAAAGCGGGCGCCGATCTCGCCCTTGGGGCGGCCGAGGAGCCGCTGGGCGATGGCGGTGGTCGCGCCGGTCTCCGAAAGGCCGCAGGCGACGACGAACAGTGCGGCGATGGTGAGCACGGAGGGATCGGCGAACCCGGCGACGGCGCGGGCGGGCTCGATGATGCCGGCGACCATGAGCAGCGTGAGCGCTCCGAGCATGGCGGTGTCGGTGCCGACACGGTTGGAGACCAGGGCCCCGACCAGCAGGGCGATGACGCCGAGTGTGTACCAGGTTTCCCAGGGCACGGAATCCTCCGGTGTGCGTCCAGGGTACCCGGGCGAGGGAGTGAGGATCAGGCGGCGCGACCGCCGACCTGCGCCGGGGCCGCACGCATGCGGGAAAGCTCTGGGCGGGCGCGGGGCTAGAAGCCGAGGCTGAACTGGAGGCAGAGGCCGGCGATCGCGACGGTGCCCGCGAGCAGCGTGAGCGGGCCGCCGAAGCGGAGGAAGTCGGCGTAGCGGTAGCCGCCGGGGCCCATGACCATGAGATTCGTCTGGTAGCCGAGGGGGGTCATGAACTCGAGGCTCGCGGCGAAGCAGATGGCGAGGGCGAAGGGCATGAAGGGCAGGTCGGAGGCCTGCGCGACCCCCACCGCGATCGGGAACATCAGGGCCGCGGCCGCGTTGTTGGAGATCAGGATGGTGAACCCGAGCGTGACGGCGTAGACGATCGCGAGCAAGGCCGCGGGCCCGAAGCGCCCGCCCGACTCGGTCACGAAGCTCGCGGCGTAGGCGGCGAGGCCGGAGGTCTCCATGGCCTTGCCGATGCCGAACGAGGTCCCGATGACGATCAAGACCGGCCATTCGATGCCGGAGCGGGCCTGAGGGCCGGTGCAGCAGCGGAAGAGGATCATCGCGCCCGCGGCGACCATCGCCACCACGACCTCGGGGAGATCACCGACCAGGGGAAGCTCCCCGGCGGACATCAGGGCCACAAGCCCGAGCAGGATCGCGATCGCGACCCAGGCGCGCTCGTGCCGGGGCGTGGCGGCCCCCTCGAGCGCGCTAACGAGGTGGAAAGACGCGGAGGTGCGGTAGCGTTTCGCGAAGCCGGGCTCGGCCTCGAGCAGGAGCGTGTCGCCCTCGCGCAGCACGATGTCGCCGATCCGGCCGCGCAGGCGGTGGCCGTGCCGGTGCACGGCGATGACCGCGGCGCCGTAGCGGGTGCGGATCTCCGCGTCGCGGATCGTGCGGCCGACGAGCGGCGACGCCTGGCTGATGACGGCCTCGATGAGGCGCATGTTGGGGCGGTATCGCTCGTGCGAGGCCTCGTCGGCGACCGGGGCGATGCCCTTGAACTTCTGCAGATCGACGACCGATTCCAGGGCCCCGGCGAAGACCAGCACGTCGCGCTCGCGCAGGACGACA
>DASRXL010000180.1:0-25898 GCA_035654175.1 Phycisphaerales bacterium | reverse complement strand
CTGGAGGCGGCCGAATCGACCGCGCGGCAGTGCGGCAAGACGCTGCTCGTGCTCGACGCCGTGACTGGCGGCGACGCCGCGCGGCTGTACGCGCGCCTGGGATGGGTGCGCGTCGGCGATATCCCCCACTACGCGCTGATGCCCGGCGGCGAGCCGTGCAGCACCACGGTGTTCTACCGCGATCTCCGCGCCACCTGACCGCGCCACCAGCCGCGTGACGTGGGGCGCGGACGCAGCAGGCCGCGCGACCCGGGCTAGACTCCGCCGGATGGCGGAGATCCGCGTCGGCATCTCGGGCTGGACGTATGCCCCATGGCGCGGGAAGTTCTACCCCGAGGGCCTGCCGCAGAAGCTGGAGCTCGCCTATGCGAGCCGGCGATTCAACGCGATCGAGGTGAACGGCACCTTCTACTCGCTCCAGCGGCCGACGGCGTTCCGGGCCTGGTACGAGAGCACGCCGCCGGGGTTCGTCTTCGCGCTCAAGGGCGGGCGCTACATCACCCACCTGCAAAGGCTGAAGGAGCCGAGGGCCGCGCTCGCGAACTTCTTTGCGTCCGGGCTCCTCGCGCTGCGCGAGAAGCTCGGGCCGATCCTCTGGCAGTTCCCGCCCTTCATGCGCTTCGACGAGGACCGCTTCAGGCGGTTTTTCGAGCTCTTGCCCCGAGACACGGCGGCGCTGGCGAAGCTCGCGGCGGAGCACGCCCCAAGCATGAAGGGGCGGGTCGAGCTGGAGCCGGACGCGACGCGGCCGCTGCGCTACGCCGTCGAGTTCCGGCACGAGAGCTTCCTCTCCGAGCGCTTCAGCGATCTGCTGCGCGGGCACGGCATTGCCCTGGTGATCGCGGACGTCGCGCGCCGGTTCCCGACCGCCGAGGACGTGACAGCGGGATGGGTGTACGTGCGGCTTCACGGCTCGCGGCAGCTGTATGCCAGCGGCTACACCCCGCGGGAGATCACGGCATGGGCGGACCGCGTGCGCGCCTGGCGTCGCGGGCGCGAGCCCGCGGACGCAAGACGGATCGGAGGGCCGGCCGAGCCGGCCAAGCGCGGCCGGGACGTCTACGTGTTCTTCGACAACACGGACGTCAAGCTGCGGGCACCGGTGGATGCGCGCAGGATGGCCGAAGAGCTCGGGATCGGTCCGGGCGACTCGGTGCAGGAGGTGCTGCGCGAGCTCGGCGCGAAGCCGCGGCGCGCGAAGGGCTCGCCCGCTGCGCGCAAGACGACTGCCACGGCGCGTGCGCGGCGCCCGGGCGACCGGCGCTGAGCCGTTCTCCTCGCGGCGGAGCGACGGCAGCCGGCGCGTCCGGTCACGGCTCCAGGTATGCTGGCGGGATGTCTATACGGCTATTCGCCATGACCACAGGGTGCCTGGCGCTCGCCGCCTGCTCGCCCGGACGCGCGTCACGACCGGACACCAGCGCCGGCGCTCGCGCCTTAGCGCCGAGTCCCGGCGCCGGAGCCATCGTTCACGCCTCTCCGCCCGAGCCGCTGGTCATCGGCGACTCGTTCACGATCGACTCCGCCGTCCTGGCCGAGTCGCGACGCGTGAACGTGCTCGTGCCGACCGTGTACGGCGAGCAGCTCCCGGGCCCCATGCCGGCGCTCTACATGCTCGATGGGGGCACGGGCGAGGACTTTCTGCACATCGCGGGGCTGGTGCAGATTCTCGTCAGCAACGGGGGCATGCGACCATGCGTGCTCGTCGGGATAGAGAACACGAGCCGCCGCCGCGACATGACGGGCCCGACCGCCGTCGCGGAGGACCTCCGGATCGCGCCGGTGGTCGGGGGCTCCGCGGCGTTCCGGCGCTTCATCCGCGAGGAGCTCATGCCGACCATCAGGGCGCGGTATCCCACCACCGGCGAGGCGGCCATCGTCGGGGAGTCGTTGGCGGGGCTATTCGTCGTGGAGACGTTCTTCCTCGAGCGGGACCTCTTCCGAGGCTACATCGCCATCGACCCGAGCCTGTGGTGGGCCGGCGGGGAGCTGGTCAACACCGCCGCGAGCCGACTCGGGGCCTCGCCGCCCGCCGTCGCCGCGGTGTTCCTGGCGAGCAGCGACGAGCCCGCGCTCGCGCGCCTCACCGCCGAGCTCGCGGCGGTCTTGGAGTCACACCGCTCTGAGGCGTTCACTCTCCACTATGCGCCGATGCCCGAAGAGTCGCACGCGACCGTGTACCACCCGGCCGCGCTCCGCGCGTTCCGCGCGATGTTCCCGCCGGAGGCCGAGGCGCCCGAGTAGCGCTCCGGGCTCCGAGTCGCACCGGGCGACCGCTCGGGAGGCGAGCACCGGCGGGCTGTCGAGGGCGGCGAAGACTACTCGGCCGGGCTGGGCACGTGCTGATCGAGCAGGATCGGGTTCCCGTCGGGGTCGATCAGCATGACGCTCGCGGGTCCGGTGGTCGACGCATCGGCCTCGAGGGCGAGCGCGAGGCCCCGGCCCTCGAGCGTCCGCTGGATCTCGCGCACATCGGCGAACTCGGCGAGCGTCGCGCCGGTGCGGTCCCAACCGGGGTTGAAGGTCAGGGTGTTCCTGTCGAACATGCCCTGGAAGAGGCCGATCGTCGCCGTCTGGTTCTGAAGGATGAGCCAGTTCTTCGCGGGGTCTCCGCCGATCGCTCGGAAGCCGAGCTTCTCGTAGAACGCCCGGGACGCCGCGAGGTCCTTGACGGCGAGGCTGACGGAGAAGTTCCCGAGGTTCATCTCTTGGTCTCCAGCGGCCGGCGCGGCGTGGTCGTGCCGGGCTTCCATCGACGTGCAGCCGACCAGAAGGGTCAACGCGGAGCAGATCACGGTTCGGATCACAGCGGTCCTCCGGTTGGACACGAGCCGCGCAGCCGGCCGCACACTGCGGGCGGTCGCGCGATCCGATCCCTCAGCCTGCTCGGTCCGAGTGTATCAAGCCGGGTCCGCACGCGGCCGAGAGCGCGGGGGGGAGAGCGCCCGCGCTGCAGGAGTGCTCAGACTTCCGTGGCATTCGGGGGCGAAGACGATCCTCTGGCGCGGGCATCGCGCACTGACGCCCGCTACGGCTTCCGCGCGAGAACCTGGACCACGGACGCCTCGCCGGTGTGGAATCGACCCTCGGAGACGATGCGCACGAGAGCGGCCTGGTGCTCGATCCGCAACCCGGCCAGCTCGCCCAGGATGACCTCCAACGACGCGAGCAGCGAGGGGTCCTTGGGTCCGCCGGTCTCTCGTGCGATCTGGTCGGGCGCGTATGCCTCGAGCAAGAACACGCCGCCCGGCTTCAGCCACGAGCGGACGCGCTCGTGCACCGATGCGCGGAGCGACGTCGGGAGGTGGACGAAGATGGAGCTGACGACGTCGAACGAGCCGGGCTCGGCGTCGAACTCCTGCAGGTCCGCGGCCAGCGTGCGCAGCTTCAGGCCGCGCTCGCGAGCGAGCCGCTGCGCCTTCCGCATGCCGACCTGGCTCTGATCGACGGCGAGCACGTTGAGGCCGCGAGAGGCCAGGAACAGGGCATTGCGGCCTTCTCCGGCCCCGATGTCGAGGGCATGTCCCTCGCTCGGGAGCCGGTCGGCCATCTGCACAAGGAAGTCATTGGGCGCGGCGCCGTAGACGAGGTTATCGCCGGCGTACCGCTCATCCCAGAAGGCGCTCGACATTCGCCGAGCGTAGGAGGGGCAGTGGGAACGGCGTGGCGGTGGGCGCCGCCGCCGCTCCGGAGATCCGCGCCCGCTTAGCATCGGAATGGTGCAATTCGGATCTCGGCAACCCGATTGGGCGCGAACTTTGGCCTTTGCCGCGTGGCGCGGAACTCCCCTTGACATATGCCAGTATGGGAATATATTTCTCCATGCACGCTCTCCGAGCACCGCCGGCGCGTTTGCCGCTCCCGCCGAGCCACGACGGCGTACAGCACCCGGCGCCTTGGCCGCCTGCGGCGTCGCACCCGACGTCTCCTGGATGGTCGGAGCGCGCGGCGGACCCCGGGCGCGGGCGCTGCGGCGGTCCGGGGTGCTCTGCGGCGTCGGCGTGCAGCATGGGCGACGTCGTATGGAGAGCGTAAATGGCAAGGAACTCCGGCTCGTGTACGGCTCGATGAGGCCTTCGGAGCGTTTCTGGGGGCAGCAGCTCCGACGCATCAAGGACCGCGCGGAACAATCGGCACGACAATCAGGGCGCGATGAGCGCCCCCACTCCCGCCCACATCCAACCTGAAAGAGGAGGCACCATGGCCAGCGCCACCACCGTCACCGACAGCGAGACCGTGCAGACGATCGATATCCGCAAGGACATCTTCATCGCCGCGACGCCGGAGATCGCATTCGCGGCTGTGCTCGAAGAGCTCGGGCCCGGCAGCCAGATGCCCGACGGCAAGCCCTTTCCGATGAAGATCGAGCCATGGCCGGGGGGTCGCTGGTACCGCGACCTGGGCGAGACGGGCGGCCACGCGTACGGCCATCTCTGGGGACACGTGCAGGTGATCAAGGCGCCCGCGCTCCTCGAGCTCACCGGCCCCATGCCGATGTCGTATCCGGCCGTCAACCACCTGCAGTACCGCCTGAAGTCTGAGGGCGACGGCACGCGCCTCTCGCTCATCCACCGCGCCATGGGCCTCATCCCGCGGGAGCACCGCGACGGCATGCCCGAAGGCTGGGCGCACGCTATGAACCGCATCAAGGAGCTCGCCGAACGCCGAGCGGCGGGGAAGCGTTGATCCACACACTCTCGATCTCCACGCGCCGCCGACCGGAACCCGGCGCACGGGAAGCACCTCAGGAGCAAGCCCCATGACCGACGTAGCACCATCCGTTCCCGCCGCCGCGCATCGCGTCGTCTCCCGAGACCAATGGCTGAAGGAGCGCGTCGCGCTCCTCGCCGAAGAGAAGGAGCTCACCAGGAAGCGCGACGAGGTGAGCCGCAGGGTCCGCGATCTCCCCTGGGTGAAGGTCGAGAAGCGGTACACGTTCCACTCGGCCGGCGGCGCGATGTCGCTGGCGGACCTCTTCGGCCCCCGCAGCCAGCTCGTCGTGTACCACTTCATGTTCGATCCGACGTGGTCGCAGGGCTGCAAGTCGTGCTCCTTCGTCGCGGACCACTACAACGGCATCGTCGTCCACCTCGCCCACCGCGACATCTCCTTCGTGACCGTCTCGAAGGCGCCCATCGCCCAGCTCGAAGAGTTCCGCGAGCGCATGGGGTGGAGCTTCCCGTGGGCCTCCGGGGCGGACACCGACTTCAGCCGCGACTTCGGCGTCTCCTTTACCGACCAGGAGCTCGCCTCGGGCGAGGCGGTGTACAACTTCGATCGCAAGCCCTACCCGATCCGGGAGCTTCCCGGCGTCTCGGTCTTCGTGAGGGACGCTCGCGGAGACATCTACCACACGTACTCCACGTTCGCGCGAGGGCTCGAAGATTTCCTCACTGCCTACCGGTACATCGACATCACGCCCAAGGGTCGCGACGAGGCGCAGACCGGCGGCATGGGCTGGCTCCGACATCACGACCGGTATGGCGACGCCGATTTCGTTGATCCGTGGGCGGAGAGGCCCGGCGTCACAGGGCCATCGGCGCGCTAGCCGGCCTCCGGCCAGGGAGTCACTGTGCACTGCTGCCGCACCGATGGCGATCCGCGCCGGCCGAGCGGCGCGCCCGCCGGCTCGTCGCCGTCGGCGTCCCTCGCGAAGCCCGCGCCCCGGCTCCGCCGGTTCGCGGCCTTCGCGCAATGGGCGATGCCCATCGCCGCGCTCGCACTCGTGCCAAAGTGCCCGGCGTGCGTCGCGGCGTACGTTCTGCTCTTCACCGGCGTCGGCCTCTCCTTCCCGGCGGCCGCGGCGCTTCGATGGACACTGATCGCGCTGAGCATCGGGACTCTCGCGTGCCTCCTGCTCCGGGCCGCGCGGCGTGCGATCGCGCGCGTCCGTTGACGGATTTCCGGAACGCCTCCGGGGCGGGGCTCGGACGTCGGAAGCCCCTCTGGCCGACGGGCGCCGCGTTCACACCGGGCCGACCCGGCGCGCGCGGAATTCGCCCTCCAGCCGCCACGTTCGCCCGTCCGGCTGGAGCGCTTCGCCCAGCCAGTGGAAGGCGCGAGGCGTGACCTCCGTGAACCGCCAGCGCGTCGGCGTCCCGTCGGGACGGACGCCGATCTGAACGACCTCGTCCCCGATCCTGCGGCCGATCTGGTCCTCGTGGTGATCGCCCGCGGGGTTGCGCCAGGTGATGCGCCACGCCTCGATTGTCGGATCCCAGACGCGCAGCGTCGTGCCGCACATGTTGAGGCGCTTGTCGGGCGGCGCGCCGGTACGCCGCGTGCGGGCCGGCATGATCCAGACGTCTTGAACGGCACGGCCCTCGAGCACCCAGCCCGCGTGAACCTCGCCCTTGATCGCCAGCGCGCTGACATCCTCCGCCCAATACCGGAGAACATCGAGCTCCCAGGCGCCGACGAGCCAGCCGTACGCGTCCGCCGCCTCCGGAATATCGGCGGAGCGCCCGGTCGCTCCGAGCGCGCCGTGAAGGCCGGGCCCGAATGATTCCACCAAGCACGTGCCCATCGTCGGCTCCCCGCCGCCAAGCGCCGCGAGCTCTCGGCCGCGAACGCCAACGGCCTCGCGTGAAGACTGCGGCCAAGCGTCTGTACGTTCGGCTCGATGATGGTGTTTGGCGGCGTGCGCCGCGCCAGGGGCCGACCTTGGACGGCGATCAGCCCTCGGTCCATGATGAGGCCTTCCTCATGCTCATTCTCTCCTGACGCGGGCGCGCAGCGCGAGCGCCCGAGCTGGTGCTCACGGCGTGACGGCGCTTCCCGCAGCCGTTCCGCTCACAACGGCGGGCTCATCCAGTGCGCCAGGGTGTCCTGCAAATCCACGCCCACGGGGCGGCGCAAGACTCCCGCCCGCGCGGCGTTACGATGCTCGACGTCGGACGCGCGCCGGCGCCATCGCCGCCGTTGCGTATCTCGACGATCGTGAGGCCCGCGCCATGGAGTCGGAATACCAGCCGATCGAGCAATACGGCGTCATCGGCAACCTGCGCACCGCGGCGCTGGTCGGGGTGAACGGCTCGATCGATTGGATGTGCCTGCCGAACTTCGACTCCCCGAGTGTCTTCGCGGCGATCCTCGACGACAAGAAGGGCGGCCGCTTCCGCATCTCGCCGGCCATCAAGGGCTTCCGACCCAAGCAGTTCTATTGGCCGGACACCGCCGTCCTGATCACCAGGTTCCTGCACGAGGACGGCGTCGGCGAGATCGAGGACTACATGCCCGTTGGGGGCGCCGGTCGCGGAGCCGCCGAGCTCATCCGGCGCGTCCGTGTCGTCCGCGGCCGGCTGAGCTTTCACCTGGAGTGCCGGCCCGCCTTCGACTATGCCCGCAGCCCGCACCAGGTGCACCTGCACGGCGGGCGAGCCCGGTTCGATGGTCCGGGCCTGAGCCTGGCGCTCGAGGCTCAGGCGCCGCTCCGGCGCGAGGGCGCGGGCGTCGTCGCCGACTTCACGCTCGGGGCGGGCGAGAAGGCCGTATTCGTGCTGGGACGGCCCGACGCCGGCGGGGCGTCCGGGCACTGCCCCGGAGAATCCGAGGCCGAGGCGCTGTTCCGCAGCACCGTGGACTACTGGCGGCGCTGGCTCTCCAAGTGCACGTACGCGGGACGGTGGCGGGAGGTGGTCCACCGCTCAGCGATCACGCTCAAGCTCCTGTCGTTCGAGCCGACGGGCGCGATCGTGGCGGCGCCGACGTGCAGCCTGCCAGAGGCCATCGGTGCGGAGCGCAACTGGGACTATCGCTACACCTGGATCCGCGACGCCGCGTTCACGCTCTACGGCCTGCTCCGCATCGGCTTCACCGAAGAGGCCGCACGCTTCCGGGACTGGCTGGAGGACCGCTGGCGGGAGCAGGACGGCGACGGGTCGGGCCCGCTGCAGCTCATGTACGCGATCGACGGACGCACCGAATTGACGGAGGAGACGCTCGATCATCTCGAGGGCTATCGCGCCTCGCGCCCGGTGCGGATCGGCAACGCGGCGTCCAAGCAGCTGCAGCTGGACATCTACGGCGAGCTGATGGACGCGGTGTACCTCCACAACAAGTACGTCGAGCCCGTCGGCTACGACGCCTGGGTGCGGCTCAGGCGGCTGATCGACTGGTTGTGCGACAACTGGACCCGGGAAGACGAGGGCATCTGGGAGGTGCGCGGCGGGCGGCGGCATTTCGTGTACTCCAAGGTCATGGCCTGGGTGGCCGTGGACCGGGCGCTGCGGCTCGCCGACAAGCGATCGTTCCCGGCCCATCGGGCCCGCTGGCTGAAGACCCGCGACGAGATCTACGAGGAAGTCATGGTCAAGGGATGGGATCCCGGGCGCAACGCCTTCGTGCAGGCCTACGGGTCGGACGCGTTGGACGCCTCAAGCCTGCTCATGCCGCTGGTCTTCTTCATGGCGCCGAACGACCCGCGCATGCTCAGCACGCTCGACGCCATCCGCCGGCCCATCGCCAAGGGCGGGCTTGGCGCGGACGGCCTCGTCTATCGGTACGACCCCGCCGCCGCGCCCGACGGGCTGCGCGGGCGCGAGGGGACGTTCAACATGTGCTCCTTCTGGCTCGTCGAAGCGCTCACGCGCGCAGGCCGGACCAACCCCGCGCTGCTCGATGACGCCCGGCTGCTCTTCGAGCAGATGCTGGGGTACGCCAACCACCTCGGTCTGTACGCCGAGCAGACGGGCAACAGCGGCGAGGCGCTCGGCAACTTCCCGCAGGCGTTTACGCACCTGGCCCTGATCAGCGCGGCCTTCAACCTCGATCGGGCGCTCGACAACCGCTGAGTCCTTGGCACGGGGCCGCACCATCCGCGCCGTGATGCAGGCGGCGGACGGCGCGGTCCCGGTTCCCGTGGACGAACAAGCGGGCGCGCCGCCGCGGACGATGCCCGCCGAGCGCCGCCGGCGCCAGCGCCGGCTTCGCCTGCGCCGATCAGGACGACGTGTTCAATCCCACGGCGGCGCGGATCAGGGCCTTGAACGCACGCTCGTCGACCTTGTCGCCCTGGCGGATGTCGATGGCGCGCCTGGTGTTCCCTTCGAGGCTGGAGTTGAACAGGCCCGCCGGATCGTCGAGCGCCGCTCCCTTGGCAAAGGTCAGCTTCACCTTGTCCTTGTACGTCTCGCCGGTGCAGATGATCCCGCTATGCGACCACACCGGGACTCCCGCCATCGAGTTCGAAGGCTTCCGCCATTTCACCTCTTCGACAGCCTCCGGATCCGCCTGCTCGATGAGGCGGCGAATGCGCGAGAGCGTCTCGCGACGCCAGTCGCCGGGCTCTTCGACGCCCGCGCGAGCCCCCTTCGCGCCGGCGACACGCTTCTCGGGCGCGCGCTTCCTGGCGGCTTTCTCGCCGGGATCCCATCCGGGGATGGCCGCCGCCTGGCGAACCCAGCCCGCGAGGACGTCTTCGTCGAGCTGCCCGCCCCAGTCGCCCTCGTGGATGTGGAGGGAGCGGGCCTCCGGATCCTTGGACGCGACAGGGGGGAGCGGGCGCAGGGATGAGCCGCGGAAGAAGGTCACCTTGACGTAGCGGGTGAAGACGTGGAACGTCAGAAACCAGCCCCGCCCCCCGAGGCCATAGAAGGGCGAGTTCCATTTCACCGCCTTGCGGGCGTCGGGCAGGGTGCGCACGATGAGCGCATCGAGGCGGCGGCCGACGTCGCGCTTCCAGCCCGGCATGGCCGCGATGTACGCCTGCACCGGAGCGTCGCCGTCGGCCTTCGCGATCTGCGGGTTGCCGCCGGCGAGGAGCACGGGCGCCGCGCGCGGCTCGGACCGGCGGGCTCCTGGCCCGGCGCCCGGCTTGCGCGATCTGGCGCCGTTTCGGGCGCCCACCTCGGAGCCGCCCTTGCGTTCGACCTTCACCGGTTTCGGCGGGGTCTTCTTGGCCATAGCTTTCGCTCCGACGCAGGCTTGATGGACCTCGTTGCCCGTCCCCACCGTGCTCGTGCAGGCCGCCGGCTGCCCGCCGATCCGGCAGCGCCAAGGGCCGCTCCGGCAGCCGCGCGGGCATTCCCCGAGGAGTTTGGCCCGAGCGCCCGCCCCCACCTCCGCGATGAAACTCTAGTCGGCGCACCTGCGCGGGGAGCTTTCGGGCTTGCCCCGCGGCGCCGGTCCTGCTGCCGGACGCGTCATCGGGGTCGGTCGGGGTCGCTCGCGGCGGCCGGCCCGTCGAGCGTCAGGACGAGGATCTCCGCGGCGACGTACCGATCGGAGGCCGGGCGATCGTAACGGGCGGTGATGACGAACCCGTTGCGCTGCAGGGCCCGGAGAGACGCGGTGTTGTGGGCCACGACTCGGGCGAAGAGCGGGCGCGTGCGCACTTCCTCCATCAGGAGACCGATCGCACGCGTCGCGATCCCCCGGCCCCAGTGTTCGCGAGCGATCCAGTATCCGACGGAATCGGTCCCCTCCTGCGGGAAGACGTTGATCGATCCCACGAGCGCGCCCTCGGCGAGGATCACCCGCGGTGTCACGCCGTTGGATGCGCCGGACGACTCGCGGAGGATCCCCTCCCAGACCGTCTCGAACGCCGCGCGGTCCCGGGGCTTGGTGCCGGCGAGCTCATTGCCGACCGGATCGAGCTGCATACGGAAAAGAGCGGGAATGTCGGCCGGGACCGTTCTGCGGAGGTGCACGGCGGAGGGCGAATGATGGGTCGGTACGGCCGCGGGCATGAACTACGATACGAGATCGGTGGGCGCCTCGCCCGCCTTCAACCCGCCACCTAGCTCAATCCGAGCCCATGCCGGCCTTGTGGTGATGGAGGTCGAGCCTGAGTGTGCGCTCGTCGCCCTCGAGAGACCAGGCTCTGGTCCGCAGGGCGTCGTCCCCCCCAAAGTCGATACGCACGACGTGCGTGGCCTGCTGGCCACCCTCATAGCCCTTCAGCCCGAGCTGCAGGGCGCCGTCGTCGAGCACGGTGACGTCGCCCTCATAGACCCCGCCGCGCTCCGAAAGGGCGAGGCAGCGGAGCGTGCCGGCGCCGGTGTGGTGGTAGAGATAGGCGTCGAGCAGGTGTGCGGGCTCGCCGTGATTGGCGGGGGCCAGCACCCGCGCGTAGATCGCGTCGGCGAGCGGGATCCATTCGAGCGTTGCCCGGGTGTGGAGCGCGCCAGCGATCGCCTGACCCATCTTGGCTTCCCACGTGCCGAGCAGGAGCTCGAGGGGCCTCAGGAGATCCGAGGGTTTCGTCGCGCCCTCCACGGCGAGCGGGCGCGGCGGGGAGGAGGGCGACGTGCGGAGGAGGTCCCACTCGACGAGCGTCGTGTAGCGGCGGCTCTCCCCCGGGCTCGCCTCCTGGAGCGTCGCGTGGTACCTGTCGGGGCCGTCGAAGTCCCAGATCAGCCGGAGCGTGCGGCGTCCGCCGGTCTGGAAGAGGTCGAAGTCGGACCGCCACGTCTCGCCTTCGAACGTGATCGCGCCCTCCGTCACGCCCCGGGCGAATTGGCTGACGCCGAACTCGCGGACCTGCCCGCCCCCGGGGTGCCAATAGAAGACGTCCAAGTCGCGCCAAGGATTGCCGGCCGCGTCGAAGCCATCGGTCATGACACGCATCGAGTGCCGGCCCGGCCCCCAGTGCCAGGTGCGGAAACTGCTCGTGCCGCTCTCGACCGTCATCTTCCACTCGCCGGGAATCATGCGCGCGAATGGGGCCATCGGGCCGGCGTCCCCCGCTCGCGCATTCGCCCGCGTCGGCTCGGGGTCGACGATTGCATCCTGGCCGGCGGCCGGCGCGGGCAGCGCGCCGATGAGGGCGAGGCCGGCGACGACGGGATGGATTCGGCGGAATCGACGACGCAGGCATGACAAGACCGGCCTCCTCACTCGGCGGTCGAGGCCCGCCGATGGACGATAGGGCGGCGCCCGCCGGCCTTTCGTACCGGCCACGCACGATGAAGTCGCACCGCAGAATCACTCCGTCGCGCTCGATCGGGCTCTCTCCGAGGGAGTGAGACCGCCCGAGGCCCCTGTTGGAGGATGGGCGGAAGCCCTTGCCGTTCAAGAACTTTCGCCCTGTGTCCCGAGCGACCGCACGCCGCCAAGGTCGCGCGTGGGAGATCCGCGTCGAGCCCCCGGCGAACCGCCGATCAACGTCGCTCCGGGGCACATCCGGAGCGCGTGACCGGCCGGAGCGCAGCCGTCCACGAGGCCTGTTGGCGCGCGGCGCGGGAGCCCGTACGATGCTCCGATGCCACAGATTACGACCTTCCTGACGTTCAATTACCAGGCGGAGGAAGCGGCTCGCTTCTACACGTCGATCTTCCCCAACTCGAAGATTACGCGCATCACGCGCTACCCGGACCTCGGCCCACAGACGCCGTTCAAGGCCGGCGGCGTGATGACCGTCGACTTCACGCTCGACGGCCGCGCGTTCACCGCCCTCAACGGCGGGCCGCAGTTCACCTTTACCCAGGGGTTCTCCATCGCCGTGCTCTGCGACACGCAGGAGCAGGTGGACGAGTACTGGGGCAAGTTCGTCGCGGCGGGCGGCACGCCTGTCGCCTGCGGCTGGATCACCGACCACTTCGGCGTGTCGTGGCAGATCGATCCGAAGCTGCTGATCGACCTGGTCAGCGACCCCGACCCGGTCAAGGCCGGGAAGGCCATGCGGGCGATGATGACCATGGTCAAGATCGACAGCGAGCAGATCAGACGCGCTGTGAGCGAGTGAAGCTCCCAAGCTTCGCCCCATAAGTCACGGTGGCACGACGCGGACCGGGCGCCCGGTGGGGCCATCCTGCATTCCGAGCGCGCCGGCGCGCGGCCAAGGACCTCTTGGCTGTGAGGCGGAGCATCTCGGGGAGGGCCGGCGCCGGGGTCTCGATCGCCGATGGTGCGGGAGACGGCCGGCGCGGGATTCACCGCGATTGACAGTATACAACCACGTGGTATAGTAAACCACATGGTTGCTGATAGTTCACCGCGGCTCGACCGCGTCTTCCACGCGCTGGCGCACCCGGCCCGGCGCGCGATCATCCGCCAGCTCGCCGCGGGGGAGCGCAATCTCAGCGAGCTCGCGGCCCCGTTGAAAATGACGTTTCCGGCCGCCTCCAAGCACGTTCGCGTGCTCGAGACGGCCAAGCTTGTCCGCCGGCGCGTCGATGGGCGGCAGCACCTGTGCCGACTGCACGCCGGACCTCTCAGGGACGCGGCGACGTGGACCGAGCAGTTCCGCCGCAACTGGGAGGCCCGTTTCGAAGCGCTGGACGCGCTGCTCGAAGAGATGAAGTCCGCGGAGCGACCTCGTGCTCGCCGCCCCTGAGCGTTTCACGGGCGGTCACCCGCTCACCGTCGTCAGCCACAAGGACCGCCCATGCACCCCGCCCGCCCCGGAGGCCTCCAGGTCTTCACTCCGACCGACACGACGATCGTGCTCACCCGCACGTTCAACGCCCCGCGCCGGCTGGTGTGGCAGGCAATGTTCACCCCGGACAGGATGCGCCGTTGGATGCTTCCTCCCCCGGGATGGACCCTGACCGTCTGCGAGTGCGAGGCTCGCGTGGGCGGCGCGCTCAGCCTGGCGTGGAAGAGCGAGGGGGCCGATCCGGCCATGACGCTCCGGGGCGTCTTCACGGAGGTGGTCCCGTACGAGCGGATCGTTCACACCGAGACGATGGCGCTCGGGTCCGGCCAGACGATCGGCTCGCTGCTGGAGAAGCACGAGTTCGCCGAGGAAGACGGCGTCACCACGATGCGCATCACGCAGACGTATGGCTCGAAGGACGCGCGTGACGGCGCGCTCGCGTCGGGGATGGACCAGGGGATGGAAGCCGGGTACAGGCAGTTGGACGCGGAACTCGCCCGGCCCGCGTAGGGCGGGCCGTCGGGCCGACGGCCGGATGTCCCTGTGTCAAGCGAAACGCCCTCCGATGCGCTCTCGGAGGGCTGTTTCGCTCACAAAGTCCGGGGGACAATCCGCCAAGAAAGCGCACTGTTCAAGGAATCCGCTCCTGGAGGCAGAAACGCGGATTCCGCCGGCCGTGAAACCGTGAGAGCTCACTGGCAGCCGCGGGTGCCGTAGGCATGTCGGCCCGCAGCCGGGGCGGGTAGGCCCCCTGCCCCGGCGCGCATACGGGACCTCGCCGGTGTCCATCACGCCGGCGCATGGGCGGGCTGGCGCTCGCCCTGCTTGAGCTCGGTCAAGATCGTCTCCGGTCCACTTTCCTTCACGCTCTGCGCCTTGTCGTAGGACTCCATGAGCGCCCGGTACGGCGGGACGATGTGATCCACCATGACCTGCGCGAAGTCCATCGCATCGGCCCGATTCCATGTGCTCATGAGCTCGGCGAGGACGGCGTAGGTGTCGATCGGGTACGCGCCGGCTTGGATCACCCGCGCCATCGTGATGTCGGTCGCCATCTTCGACCAGTTGCCCGAGGCGTCGACGATGGTGAACACGCGATAACCCGCCGCGAGGGCGCTCAGCGTCGGGAACGCCATGCAGACGCTGGTGAGGGTGCCGGCGATGAGCAGCGTCTTGCGCCCGGTCCTTTCGATCGCCTCGACCCACTTGGGGTTGTCCCACGCGTTGATCTGGCCGGTGCGCGGGATGTACACGGCCTCGGGGTTGAAGTGGTGAATCTCGGGGATCAGCGGGCCGTTCGGGCCGTCGGGAACAGAGGCGGTCGTAAAGGTCGGGATCTTCGCGAGACACGACACCTTTGCCAGGGCGGTGACGTTGTGACGCAGCGTCAGCAGGTCCATGTCCCGCACAAGCTGGAACAGGCCGCTCTGGTGATCGATCAGCAGCATGACGGCGTCGCTGGGGTCGATCATGGTCTTGACGGCTTTCGGCATGGCATGCTCCTTTCAGGTCGAATCGATCGAGGGTCGTTCGTGGGTGCCTCGGGGTGCTTGACCGGCGCGCTTAGTCGAGCCGCCCGAACCTGCCCTCCTGCACGTCCCGGATCGCCGCTTGGATCTCTTCCGGCGTATTCATGACAAAGGGGCCGTAGGCAACCACCGGCTCGTCGATCGGCTCCCCACCGAGCACGATGAGTTCAGAATCATCGCTCGCCTCCAGGAGCACATCGCCTCCAGCCCGGTCAAAGATCGCGAGATGACGCGACGTCACGTCGTGCGTCCCGCTCACCCGTACGGCGCCGGAGCGCAGAAAGGCCGCGGCCGAAGACCCGCCCGGCACTGGGAGCGATGCCCTGCCGCCGCGGCCGAGCCGGATGTCCCAGAGAAACACGGGCGAGAACGTGCGAGCCGCCGCCTTCGTGCCGTTGAAGTCGCCCGCGATCACGCGGATGGTCCCCGCATGATCGGGCAAGGCCACCGTCGGGATGGCGTCGCGGCGAAGCTCCTGGTATCGGGGCGCGGACATCTTGTCCCGCGCGGGAAGGTTCACCCAGAGCTGCGCCATCTCCAGGACGCCGCCGCGCCGGGTGAACGCGCCGGAGTGCTTCTCCTCGTGCAAGATACCGGAGGCGGCGGTCATCCACTGGACATCGCCGGGCCCGATGCTGCCGCTGTTGCCCGCGGAATCGCGGTGCTCGAGCTCGCCCTGGTAGACGACCGTGACCGTCTCAAAGCCGCGGTGAGGATGCGTATCGACACCGCGCGGAGCAGCCGCCGCCTCGAAGCGTGCGGGGCCGGCGTAGTCGAAGAGCACGTACGGGCTGAGGCGGTTCCGAACCGACCGCGGCGAGAAGACGGAGCTCACGGGGAAGCCGTCGCCGACCCAGTGGGTCGGCGGGCTCGGCAGAATGGACTCGACCGTCCTGGGATTGGCCATTGGCGCCTCCCGTTGGTTGTTGATCAGCATAGCTGGGCACGGGCACCAAGGGTGGTGTCCGCGATGCCGGCGTCCCGCAAACCCACGAGCTGCCCGGTTGAGACGACTCTTCGGCCGTCCCATCCGTCGTCACGCCTGCGCCGCGATGCCCGCAGCGCGGCGCCATTGCTTGAGCTGACCCAGGTGATGCGGCGGGTGCGCTACGAGCAGCGTGATGGCTATATGCCCGATGGTCGGCGAGTACGGGTGGAACTTCTCCGGCGAGGGTCTCGGGAAGTAGCCCGCATGCTTCTCGGCGACGACCGCGGCGAGCCGCGCGTTCCGGTCTGTGCACCGGTCGAGGAGTTCGCGCTTGGTCGCATAGGCAGCGCGGTCGGGTACGGGCGTGGTGCCATACCCGAACCGCTCCATCTCGGCGTCGGCCGTCGGCACGCTCGGGTCATCGAGCATCGTCAGCAACACTCCCGCGTACGCGTTGAGATGCGAGAGCGTCCACGCCGGGTGGTTGACGATCGCGCCCGGCTGCTCGGTCATGCGGGATTCCGGAACGTCTTCGACCGCCTCGATGAGAAACCGGTGGATCATCGCGTGGGTACTCAGGATCGCGCCGATCGTGTCGCAAGAGTCGCGGGGGCTCATGTGACGGATGCTACGCCATGGAGGCCCGCGGCCCATCGTCGCCGAGGGGACGGCCGCGACGCCGAGAGCACGCGCAAGGAGGCGAGAGCTCACACGGTCAAGAACACAGGCCCCCGCAAGTCCTTGACCTGCGGGGCTTCATGAGTGAATCGGGATGGCAGGACGCCAAGAGCTTCTCGTGGAAGGCGTTAGGGTAAGGGAGCCTCCAATCTGCCGTGTGAGCGGAACTGGAACGGTCCAAGGGCTGCAAGGGCCGGCACGGGCGGGTCTGTGGCGGAAGGGCAATACACTGCATCCGCTTGGCACATACCGCCAGACGCCCCTGCAGGCAGCGGCCCAACCGATTGCCTTGGCAGAACGGTAAGCATGAGCCTTGGAGCCAATCGTCATGCGAACGTCCACTCGCACAGCGTGGCGGTCTTTGGGTCGTTCACTCATCGCCGGGCCGCGTCACGTGTTCCTGCCGTGGGTTGGAGGTGGCGGGGGCGGGTATGGGCGAGAATGCGGGGCGCACCTGGTGGGGAAAGTGGCGGGTGCGGTGGTCGGCCTGGCTGCGCCGGCGCTGGCCGATCCGCTCAACCCGCTTGACTTCCCCTCGCTGGGGACTGTGACGCTCGCACGCGGGGCGTACTCGATTGAAACCACCGGCACGGCGCCCAGGCTCGTCGGGCCAGACACGAACCTCAGCGGCACGATCTCCGCGACCGGTGTCGCCGTCTTCCGATTCGATGACCTGACCGTGAACGCCGGCGCGGTCCTCACGGCTGCGGGGGACGTGGGAGGTGCGGACGGGAAGGTCACGCGCCCGGTCGCGCTGCTGGCCAGCGGCAACCTGACCTTCGCGGGGACGCTCGACGCGAACGGCGCGGGCGGTACCGACGGCACCGGCAGCGGCGAAGGAACCGGCGGTGGCGGCGCCCTGGGCGGCGGCAGCGGCACCGGTGCCGTCACCAGAAAGCCGGGAGGCGTTGGCGGACAGGTAGATGATGTGGGGCCCAACGTACGGCTCTCCGGCGGTGGCGGCGGCGGCGGCGGCCTCACCGCAGGCCCACGTGGCGGGGGCGGCGGAGGGGGTGGCGGCGGAGGTGGCGGCGTGGAGTTGGGGGCGCTCGGCACCCTCACCCTCACCGGCAGCACCATCAACGTCAGTGGCGGCAAGGGCGGCGACGCCGGCTACCGCGGATCAAACGATGGAGGCTCCGGCCTTGCTGCTGGTGGCGGCGGCGGCAGTGGCGGCGCGGTCCTGCTCCACGCCACCACGGTGACGCTCGGCGGGGCCATCAATGCTCAAGCCGGCAACGGCGGCATAGGGCGGGGCAACGGTGACGACGGCGGCGGTGGACGCATCGTGATCCAGGCGACCGCCGACCCCGGAACCGAAGGAATCTCTGTGGCAGGGGGCAGCTTGGGCGGATCCCCCAGAGTTGGCGTGATCGCTTTCATCCGCCCCACGCTCACGCCCACGAACCTCGACTATGGATCCGTCCCCGTCGGCTCCAGCATCACCACCGCCATCACCATTCGGAACACCGGCGACGAAGGGTCGTTCATCAACGGGCAGTTCCCCGCTGCGTCGGCGCCGTTCGCCCGCGTCGGCACGGGCATCTTCACCGGTCTCAAGACCGACGCTTCCACGACGTGCGAGTACACCTTTGCGCCCACCGCCGTCGGCGCCTTTAGTCAGAAGATAGAGATCCTCTCGAACGCCGGCGCGATGAGCGTGACCATCAGCGGCACCGGCAGCGCGCCCCCGACGCCCGCCGCGGAATTACCGAATCCTTGAGCGTCTCCCCGTCCGCATGGCGAAAGTGGACAGCCGATCCGCAATGGTTCGCGTTCTTGCGGGACCACGTCACCAGCGAAGTGACACACTTGCGTACTGAGAAGCCCTCTGAGAAGCCATCGCCCATCCGAGTTCACTGCTCCACAAACGCCGATGGCCCGGGCACGTGCGCCGGAGCCATCAAGTCTGCTGAATCGGGGTGACAGGACGCCAGTTGAACTTTTTCTCGAAGGGGTACGGGCCTGGAACTCAGAAACGCGGCTTTTGCTGGCCGTGAAATGGTGAAAGGCTGTTTTCGAGGCGTTGAGTTGCCTTAGCGGACGCCGATCGTGTGTGCCGCAACGTCGCCGGAGTATTCCCTCATACTGTGCTTGACACAGTGCCATGCGCCAGATACTGTGTGGCCAACAGTGCTGGGTAACACATGGCCGAACGGGACAATACAGGTCTAACCGAACTGCGGCGCGGGGTGCTGGTGCTCGCGGTGCTCTCCCGCCTGCGGACCCCGCAGTACGGCTATTCGCTGCGTCAGGCCTTGGCCGAGGGAGGCATGCCGATCGAGGAGGGAACGCTCTATCCGCTGCTGCGTCGACTGGAGGCTCAGGGCCTCCTGGCCAGCGAATGGAACACCGAGCACACGCCCCGCCGCTACTACCGGCTGAACGCGGAGGGCGAGCGGACGCTGGCTGCGCTGACGGACGCCTGGCGCGACCAAGTGCGGGTGATGGACAGATTATTGGACGGGAGGCGGCGATGAACGCCAATGACGTGATCGAATCCTACGTCCGCGATGTGGCGCGCTACCTACCGCGCGGGAAGCGCAACGACGTGGCGTTCGAACTGCGAGCGCTGTTAGGCGATGAGTTGGCGGCGAAGGCGCAGGCTGCGGGCCGCGCTCCTGACAAGGCGATGGCGATAGAACTGCTCACGGGGTTCGGCCGGCCTGCAGAAGCGGCGGGACGGTATCACCAGCGACCAGCGGTGATCGATCCTACCGATACGCATCACTTCCTGATCTGGTCGCTTGCCGCGGCCGTTATCGTCTCCGTCCTGTCGAGGATGAGCTGGGCCGGAGCGATGAGCGGCAGCGGTCTGTTCCTGCAATGCCTGGGCGCACTGGCGGTGGTCTTTGCCTTGAAGGGATGGTGGCGGCGGCGCCGACCTGGCGCATTGGGCTGGAGACCCAAGCGCGGGCAGGATTGGATGCCCCGCGGGCTCGCGGTGCTGGCTATGACGGCCACGCTGATCTTCCCGGTCTTCATGTACGCCGCGCCGCAGACGTTTGTGCAAGTCATGTTCATGGGGACACTCCCGACTGGCGGAGTCGAGCTCACGGAGGCGTTCAGCCAGAGCGGGCTGCGCGTGGCAACCATGACGCTTCTGATCCTGCTGGCCGCGATGTACGCCGCGATCGTCGTGCAGGGCGGGGGGCGACCATGGACGGGTTGGGCGAGCGTCGTGTTGCATGGCGGCCTCGGCCTGCTGCTCGTAGGCCACGCCGCGCCGACAGAGTCGTTGCCCGGGAGAGAGATCGTTCCGGTCTTTCAATCTGTGGGGTCGAACACCGTCGCCACGCCGATCTTCGGCGCGGTCGGGGCGATGCTCGTGCTCTGCGCGCTGTATGACGCATACCGCGAGTGGTGGCGAGTCAGTCCTGCTCCGGCATTGGAGAGACGCCCGAACTGATCGCGCGGCCGCGTTGAATCGAGCACTTCGCGCGTGAGCCCATTTCTGGTCGACCGTCAACGGCTGGCGCCGCGCAATCGCTGCGCGCAGGCCGCCGAAGGAGATACCTGAATGTCCAATCAACCCACACCCGACGATCGCCGGCACGACTTGGACGCCCTACGCACGTTGGCCATGCTGCTGGGCATCGCCCTGCACGCGGCGCTAGCCTACACCGGGGCCGGGTGGGTCGTGTCCGACGACCGGATCTCGGCGGGACTCGGCATGCTCGTGCCCGCGATCCACGGCTTCCGCATGCCGCTGTTCTTTCTCCTCAGCGGCTTCTTCAGCGCGATGCTCTGGCGGCGGCGCGGGCTGGCACACCTGATTTCCCAGCGGGTCCGCCGAATCTTGCTGCCGCTCATCCTGAGCTGTCTGACGATTGTTCCCGCGATGTGGGGCGTGACGAGGTGGGCGGTCTCGGCGAAGACCGAGCGGGTAAGGGAGGCCGCGGCGGAGCAGACGCGCCGCGATCGGGCGCCCACACCCGACATCTGGACCGTTGCGGCGTACGGCGACATGGAAGGTCTGCGAGCATACAACGCGGATTCCGAACTCTTGAACACACCCGATCCGACCCTGGGCGTTACGCCCCTGGGTTGGACCGCGATCAGGAACACACCCGAGGCGACGAAGTACCTCCTCGAGATCGGCGCGGACCCCAGCGCCCCATACCAGGACCGCAACACGCCCTTGCACACCGCGTGCTTCTTCGGGCGCGCCGAAGTCGCGGAACTCCTGCTCCGTGCGGGCGCGGATCAGACTGCCGCCAGCGCCACGGGCGATCCCCCCGTCCATGCGATGGGTCATAACCAGCACACTGTCGAGCTCATCGCCAACATGCTCAAAGTCCCCATCGATTACAAAGAGGTGACCGCCGGGCGTGAGCGCATTCGCCGGATGCTCGAAGGCGCCGACGTCGCTCAATCCAAAGCCACACCTCGCTCGCAGGCTGGCGAGGACTGGTCCACCTGGCTGCTCTTCCAACTCGAGAGCGACGTCTTCTTCCAGCACCTTTGGTTTCTGTGGTTTCTGTGCTGGTTGAACGCGGGCTTCGCGCTCATCGTCCTGCTGGCCCGGGTCCTGCCGAGCGTCAAGCTCCCCGCGTCCCTGGCGGGCTCGCCGCTCTGCCTCCTCTGGCTCCTGCCCCCGACTCTGCTCACACAGTCGCAGATGCACGCTGACGGCGCCATTCCCGGTTTCGGTCCCGATACCTCGGCGGGGCTGATACCCGTACCGCACGTGCTGCTGTACTACGCGACGTTCTTTGGCTTCGGTGCGCTCACGTACTGTGCACGTGGATCGGGCGCAAGACTCGGGCGCCTTTGGTATGTCATGTTGCCGATCGCGATAGTCATGCTCCCCTTCGGCTTGATGTTCGGATACAAGGCCGCCGGTGCCGCCGACATCATCACGGGCGAAGGTGCTCGGCGCTGGATGTCCTGCCTCCTCCAGGTGCTCTATGCGTGGCTGATGACGCTCGGGCTGCTCGGCCTCTTCGAGTCGTTGCTCGCAAGGGATCGGCCCTGGGTGCGATACCTATCGGATGCGTCGTACTGGCTCTACCTCGTGCACCTGCCGCTCATCATCGTGGGTCAGGCGCTGCTCCAGCGGACAGACCTCCCCCCCTTGGCGGAGTTCGCCCTTCTCACCACAACCACGACGGCGGCGCTCCTGGTCAGCTATCACGTCGCAGTCCGATACACACCGATCGGCGCCCTGCTGAACGGCAAGCGAGCACGACACCCAGAAAGTTCAAACTCAGCCCAAAACTGCCAGGGTAAAAGGACGCGGTTGAACTTTCCATAAATGCAGATGGCCTCGGCACTTGCCGCGGCCATCACGCCTGCTGAATCGGGGTGAAAGGATTTGAACCTTCGACCTTCTCGTCCCGAACGAGACGCGCTACCAAGCTGCGCTACACCCCGGAAACTCGTCCTCCGCTCCCGCCGGTCTCGCGGCGGGGTTCGATTATAGCCGCCGACGCGGGCCGGTCTTGGCTCGTCTCGGATCCGTCCCGCCGCCCCGAACGTCGCTCGGCGAGGGCCCGGTGACCAGCTGCCGCAGCGGACCGCGCCGGTGGGCGGGACGGGGGACCGCTCCCCGGCCGGCGCTCAATCAAAGCCCTTGGTCTCGACCGGGAAGCGCGGCTGGATCGTGTAGACGTTGTCCTGGCGGGTGCCCGGGTCGCCGTCGTCGCCGGGCGAGTAGAAGTAGGGCGTATTGCCGGTGCACATGCCCTCGTCGGCGTCGCCGACCCAGGACGGCTTGCGTGCGGCGTCGTCGGGCTCGAAGGGCCGGTAGGAGCGGCGGTACTCGACGCGGATGGGGATCCCCTTGCCGGTCGGAAGGGCAATGGCGAGCAGGTCTCGGGATTCCATCCGTTCGGCCCTGTCGTCCCAATACTCCCCATGCCCGCCGTGAAACGCCGGGTGCACGTACCGGATCGGGCGGCCCCACGCGTCCGTGATGTCGAGGGCCCGGATCGCCCAGGATTCGATGTCGCCGTCGTCGTCGTCGGGCAAAGGGGCCGCGGACGGCTTCACGAAGGTGCTGTCCAGCTGCTCGAAGATGGGGCTGATCATCGGGTCCTGAAGCATGAGCGCGGTGTAGTAGGTCAGGCTCGGGTTGACGGCCGAGTCGAACGGGGTATTCGCCCTGCGGGCGTCGATCATCGGGCGGTACACAAACCTGCCGTTGCCGCGCTCCACCTCGAGATACTCCGGCAGCGGCTTGTCCCAATTGATCTGCCACGCGCTCCGCGACTCGTCGAGCACGCGGATCACGTCCGCCGTGGCCCGCGCCTTCCCGCCCGCGATCACCTTGGTGCCAGTCACCACCGCGAGCGAGACCAGGATGCCGACGATGCCGATCACGACCAGCATCTCGACGAGCGAGAACGCCGGCGCGCCCCGGCGCGGGCCCCGATCCCGGTGTGAGCTGTTCCGCTTGCCCATCGGATCTCCCTTTCTCGCCCGCCTGGCCGGGCGCGAGCGGCGGCCCGCGCACACAATACCCGAACCCCACCCCCATTGTCACATACGACGCGGGGCTGCCCGGTGATCCGACCCGCGGCCGGGAAAGCCGTTACGCGAGCCCGGGGCCGACGATCGACCCTCCCACGGGGCTCGGGGAGGGCACCCTGGCCGGCGCCGGGCGCGGGCCGGGCGGAATGCCCATGGGGCCGGCGCCCGTGCCCGGGTTGAGCCTCGCCTTGAAGATGTAGTCCGTGACGCGGTCGCGGACGGATTGGTCCATGGTCGTGAAGAGGCGCGAGCCCTCGCGCTTGTACTCGATACGCGGGTCCTGCTGGCTGAAGCTGCGGAAGCCGATCGAGTCGCGGAGCTGGTCCATCGCGTAGAGGTGGTCCTTCCAGGAGGTGTCGAGCACCTCGAGGAGGATCGTCCGCTCGAGATAGAGCAGCTCGGCCCGGAGCAGGTTCTCCACGCGCGACCTGATCGCGTCGGGCCGCTCGTCGGGCTCGAGGAAGCGCATCGCGTCGGGCAGGCCCGCGCCGAAGCGCTCCCGCAGGTGCGCGTCGAGCGCCTCGTCGGTCGCGCACGCCTGGGCGGCCTCCACCTCGCGTTCGATGGCCCCCTCGGACACGAACCGCTCCGAGGCCTCGATGAGCTTGGTCCGGACCTGGGCCGGGGGCGTGGTGCGCACCGTCTCCTCCGTCCAGTCGAAGCCGTGCCGGCGCTTGGCCCACCCGGCGAGCTGCGCCAGCGCCTGCTGCGGGTTCTGGCGCGCCAGCGACATCGTCATCTGCATGATGAACTCGACGGGGTACTCGATCTCGCGCCGGGTGTAGAGCCTCTCGGCGTGGGCGAGGATCACGTCCTGCGGGCTGGTCTCCTCGCTCCCGGCCGCCTTGACGATCTCCTCGGCCGTCACCTCGATGCCGAACTTGGTCTTGCACCATTCGGCCAGCTTCTGGGCGCCGTACTCGGCCTCGGTGAAGACGCGGATCTTGGGGAGGTCCGTCGCCTGGATCCGCTCCTCCGCCGCGGCGCAGAGCAGGTCGTAGACGTGCTTGCGCTCCGCCGCGCCCCCGGCGCGGATCTCCGCGGCGCTCAGGTCCACGCCGAAGCGCGACTTGGCCCAGTTGACGAGCCCCGCCGAGTCGAAGTCGACGCTGATGTCCGCCCCCTCGATCGGGATGTACTCGCCGAGGGTGACGTCGATCATGTGCCGGGCCTCCTCCGCGGCGATGCGCCGGACGGCCTGGTCCATCTCGTCGGCGTCGCGTCCGCGCAGCCGCTCGGGCGGCACGGAGAAGTCGAACTGCTCCCGGGCGTACTCGGCGACGCACTCGGCCGGATACTCCGGGTCGAGGTACGTCTCGCACGCGTCCTCGATCGCGTCGCTGATGTAATCGAAGATCAGGGCGCGGACCTCGCGCCCCTCGAGCACCCGCTGGCGCAGCCCGTAGAACTTCTGCCGCTGGTGCTCCATCACCTCGTCGTACTCGAGGATGTTCTTACGCACCTGGAAGTTCCGCTCCTCGACCTTGCGCTGCGCCCGCTCGACGCTCTTGGAGAGCATCGGGTGCTCGATCGCGTCGCCCTCCTTCATGCCCAGCCGGCTGAGCACCTTCATGGTGGTCTCGCCGGCGAACATCTTCATGAGGTCGTCCTCGAGGCTCACGAAGAAGCGGCTCGAGCCCTTGTCCCCCTGCCGGCCCGACCGCCCGCGGAGCTGGTTGTCGATGCGCCGGCTCTCGTGCCGCTCCGTGCCGATCACGTGCAGCCCGCCCATGTCCTCGATGCCGGCGAACCAGCGGATCCGGTGGAGCAGGCACCGCCCGCTGCGGTCGAGCTCCTCGCGCAGGCCCGCGCTGTCCATGGATTCGATCTTGCCGGGGCTGACCCACGTGTGCTTGGTCGCCCAGTGGCGGAGCAGCTTCAGCTCCAGCTCATCGAAGGGCATCTGCTCGGCCTCGCGCTTCTGGATCTCCAGCTCCGCCGGCGCGATCTTGCGGTACACGTTCTCGCGCAGCTCCTGGTCGCTCGACTCGACCGTCAGCCCGCGCGAGGCGATGCTCCGGCGCAGCCAGTGGTCCAGCAGCTGCTCGCGGGTGAACGCCCCGAGCTTGATGTCCGTGCCGCGCCCGGCCATGTTCGTCGCGATCATCACCGCCCCGAGCGAGCCGGCCCCCTCGATGATGTGCGCCTCGCGCTCGTGCTGCTTGGCGTTGAGCACCTCGTGCCTGATCTGGTGCTTGCGCGCCAGCATCTGCGCGAGCATCTCGCTCTTCTCCACGCTCGTCGTGCCCACCAGGATCGGCCGCCCCACGTCGTGGAACGCCTTGATCTCGTCCACGATCGACCCCCACTTGTCCTTGGCGCGGAGGAACATCAGGTCGTCGTAGTCCCCGCGGATCACCGGCTTGTTCGTCGGGATCGCCACCACGTCGAGCTTGTAGATGTCGTGGAACTCCTGCGCCTCGGTGTCGGCCGTGCCCGTCATGCCCGCCAGGCGCTTGTACATCTTGTAGAAGTTCTGGATCGTCACGGTCGCGATCGTCTGCGTCTCCTGCTTGATCGGCACGCCCTCCTTCGCCTCCACCGCCTGGTGCAGGCCGTCCGACCACTGCCGCCCGATCATCGGACGCCCCGTGAAGGTGTCCACGATCACCACCCCAGGCTCCCGGCGCCCGCTCATCCTGTCGTCCACGTCCATCACCACGTAGTCGCGGTCACGCTGGTACACCGCGTGGGCCCGGAGCGACTGCTCGAGCAGGTGCGGCACGTCCATGTTCTGATCCACGTAGAACGACCCGATCCCCGCCGCCCGCTGCGCCTCGCTCACGCCCTCGTGCGACAGGTGGCACTGCTTGCGGTCCATCTGGACCTCGTAGTACTGCGTGTGCTGGTCGCGCTCCGCCTCCAGGCGCGGCAGCTCCGCCTTGGCCGCCTCCAGCTGCCGGTGCAGCTCGGGCACCTGGCTCTTGTCCCGCACCTGCCGGATGTCGCCCTCCAGGCCCTTGATCCGCTG
>DASRXL010000179.1:0-20021 GCA_035654175.1 Phycisphaerales bacterium | reverse complement strand
GAGCGGGTAGCTGTCGCGCTGCGCGTCCGCGTAGGCCGCGTCGAGCTTGGCCATGGCCGCGCTCGGGTCCGCGTGGAAATCCTTCAGGCAGCCGTCGCAGCAGAATCGGACGAGCCGGTTGGCGTAGACGATCTCGAAGGGCTCGCCCATCGAGCCGAGCTTCTCGCCGGAGACGAGGCACTCCTGGAGCGGGTACGCCTCCCGCTGCGCATCGGCGATCGCCTGGTCGAGCTTGGTCATCACGGCCTGCGGGTCCGCCTCGATGTCCTCCTCACAGTCGGCGCAGCAGAGGCGGATCAGGCGGTTGTCGTAGACGACGTTGACCGCGGCGTGGTCGCCCTCCTCGGTCAGCTCGTGCCCGGAGACGATGCACGTCGCGAGCGGGTAGTGCATCAGTTGCTCGGCGATGATCTCCTCGTCCACCTCGCGCCAGTACTTCGCCTGATTCTCCTCGAACTTGCCGATGCAATCGTCGCAGCAGAAGCGCACCTCGCGCCCCTCGTAGACCTTCACCACCGGCTCGCCCATCGAGCCCAGCTCCTCGCCCGAAACGGGGCACGTGCCGAGCGGGTAGGGGCGCGGCGTCGGGGTCTCCGGGCCTGTGCCGACGATCATGATCCCGCCGAGAGACGTGAAGGCGATCGCGAGGCTCGCACCGACCGCGCTCAGCCTGGTCTTCCGATGATTCATGCTGCAATCCTCCGAGTCATGAGTGAGGAACGCGCGCCGGCCGACCTGGGACGGGCGCGGCCTCGGTTATCCACCCGGGGTCTTGGGACGCAGCGAGAGCACGTGCTCCGCGACCGCTCCCAGATCCGCTTCGTTCAGAATGGCGCCGTAGGCGGGCATTCCGCTCTCCAAACGTCCGACCTTGATGTAGCTCTTGAGCGCCTCGAGCTCCGAGGCCGACCCGGCGACGTCCACGTACTTGTAGGGCTCGCTCGTCAGGTCGCGGGGCTTGACCGCCAGCGCCGCCGCGCCGATGCCGTCGCCCTTGCCGCTCTCCCCGTGGCACGTCGCGCAGTGCAGCTTGAACACGGCCGCCCCCTGGGCGTTCCCGCCGCCGCCCGACGAGTCGGCGGGCCCGGCCTTCTCGGCGTCCTTGCCGCACGCGGCGAGCGACAGGGTGGCGGCCAGCAACACAGTGCGCGTGACGACGCGGGAGCGACGAGCAGTCGGCATTTCGGGGGTCCTCTCCATGTGGTGGGCGGGGTGAGTGTATGCGCGAGAACCGCGGTGTTCTGCGCCGCGGGGCGGGCCCGCGGGGCGCTGCGGCCGGCGCGCCGGGCAGAATCTGCATTGTTTTCCGGCCCCGAGCGACGCCGATCTCGCCTGCTCGGTGGGGGCAGCGTTGCCGCGGCCCCGAGCCCCAAGCCAGAGGAGATCCCATGACACCCCAGAACCCCAGCCGAGCCTTCCACCTGAGATCGCTCGCCGCGTGCATCCTCGCCGGCCTGGCCGGCGCCGCGGCCGCGCAGCCGCAGAACCTCCCGCCGGGCTCCGAGCCCGAGCCCGCGCCCAACACCAACATGCCGCCGATCCGCCCCTTCCTGGACCCCGAGCTGGTGCTGCCGGTGCCCATGGATGCCACGGGCCCGAGCGGGCGCTCGCCCGACGGCGGCATGGCCGTCTACAAGAACATGGTGACCGGCGAGGTCAAGCAGTTCGACCCCGGCGCGATCCCCGAGGGCATGCTCGACGAGGACTTCGAGGCGGGCACGCTGGAGTTCGGCGAGGACGAGCGGATGTTCCGCGACTTCGGGAGCCTGAGCGAGGTCGCGAGCCCGACCAGCCACCCGTGGCGCGTGAACTGCAGGCTCATCATGGAGTGGTACGACTCCAACGGGAACTTCCAGGGCAGCGGCTCCTGCTCGGGCACGCTGATCGACGGGCGGCACGTGCTCACGGCGAACCACTGCACGTACGACCGCGACGGCCTGGGCTGGGCGGACAAGGTGTATGTCTACCCCGCCTACGACGAGACAGACCACGAGCCGTTCGGCGTGTCTCAGTCGGTCGGCGTCATCGGGTGGACCGGCTACGTGAACAACGGCGACTGGAACTGGGACATGAGCGTGGTGATCCTGGACCGGCCGATCGGCGGCATCACCGGCTGGTTCGGCTACGGCTTCAACAGCGGCTGCTCCTTCTTCACGGACAACACGTTCCACAACGCGTCGTACCCCGCCGAGAGCGCGTACGGGTTCGACGGCCAGCAGATGTACTACCGCTACGGCACGTTCGACGACTGCACGGAGGTGAACCTCAAAAAGTACAACTCGCTCGCCTACAAGGGGATGAGCGGGTCGTCGGCGTACTACATCGACGGCAACTCCAACCGCTACGCCTACGCCGTCACCAGCCACCGCCGCCCCGACGGCAGCGCCGATTGCGACGCCCCCTGGTGCAGCTACCTCACCGCCATGTGGGACGACTTCTTCTACTACACCCGGGACACCCTGATCCCGGACACCTACGGCAACTCCGTCGACTTCTACCCGATGTGGGTGCGCACCTCGTCCGGGACGGTGACGACCGGCACGCCGATCGGGAACTTCTCCTACTACTGCTACAACAATTCCGACGCGTCGTTCAACGGCACGGTGTGGGCGGACCTGTACCTCTCCACCAACGACGTCATCTCGACCTCCGACCGGCAGCTGGGCACCCTCGGCTTCAACTGGGGCACCGGCGGGCGCAACAGCGCCTTCCTCTCCTACGACGACACGGTCGTGATCCCCAACGACCTCGTGACGCAGGGAGACTACTACCTCGGGGTGATCATTACCAACAGCGACGCCAACAACGCCAACAACGACTCCTCCGGCCAGGAGGCGATGCCCGTCTTCGTCAACGCCAAGCCCGACCTCACGCCCACCGGCGTCAACGTCGCCGGCGGCACGTACAACCAGCTCGACACGCTGCCCGTCGAGGTGATCGTCGAGAATCTCGGCGGCGACTCGAGCAGCAGCTACACGATCGACGTCCGCGCGTCGCTCAACACCACGATCAGCGAAAGCGACCCGCTCATCACCACGATCAACGGAGGATCCATCAGCGCGTTCGCCACCGAGAGCTTCTCCGT
This sequence comes from Phycisphaerales bacterium, assembly GCA_035654175.1. Lineage (GTDB taxonomy): Bacteria > Planctomycetota > Phycisphaerae > Phycisphaerales > UBA1924 > PNC22. The sequence continues at coordinate 16,936 of DASRXL010000179.1, read as the reverse complement.
GACGCCGGTCATCCCCCAGGCGGTCGGAGCCGGCAGCTACTACATCGGCGTGATCGTCAACTCCGCGACCGGCGAGTTCTCGACCTCCAACAACACCGCCTATGACGGGTCGACGGTCGTCGTCACCGACCTGGCCGATCTCGAGGTCTCCGGGGTCGCCGCCGCCGACGGCTCGTACTCCCAGGGCGACACCATGCCCGTCAGCTTCGTCGTGACGAACGTCGGCACGGAGCCCTCCCAGTCGTACGGCTACAAGATCCGCGCGTCGACCAACACCATCTTCAGCGACGCGGACTACCTCCTCGAGGAGCTCACCGGAGTCGGGGGCCTGGGGATCGGGCAGTCCCGCGACATCGACCGTAACATCACGATCCCCGCCGGCATCGACCCCGGCCAGTACTACATCGGCGTCACCGTCGAGACGGCGAGCGACTCCGACAGCTCGAACAACGCGGCCTACGACGCGGTCCGGGTGACCTTCGGCGAGGACTGCGTCGCCGATTTCAACGGCGACGGCAGCGTCAACACGCAGGACTTCATCGCCTATCTCAACGCCTGGTCGGCCAAGGACCCCTCCGCCGACATGGACGACAACGGCGTGATCAACACCCAGGACTTTATCGCCTTCCTCAACCTCTGGACCGCCGGCTGCTGAGCCGCGGGCCACGACCAAACGCGCCGGGCCCCGCCGGGGAGAGCGGGGCCCGGTTCACCCCCCGGGGCGGGAGCCTTCAGCGGCTCCCGCCCCGATTCCTTTGGGAGCGCAGGCGCCCCGGATCGGGCCGCCTACGCTCCAGGCCCAATGGCCGCGACCGCCCCCGAGACGTTCGCCTCGCGCTGGACCGGCGTCGCCAGCGTGCTCATGGCGCTCGTCGGCTGGTCGAGCATCCCTCTCTTTCTCAAGCACTTCGCCGGGCTGATCGATCCGTGGACCAGCAACGGCTGGCGCTACGCGTTCTCCGCGCTCTTCTGGTCGCCGGTGATCGTGATCGGGCTGGCGAGACGGTCCCTGCCGCCCGGCATCTGGCGCGCGGCGCTGTGGCCCAGCCTGATCAATTGCGCCGCCCAGGTCGTGTTCTGCCTCGCGCACTACAAGATCGATCCGGGGCTGCTCGCCTTCGGCCTGCGCTCCAACATCGTCTTCACGACAGTCGGCGCCGCGATCATGTTCGCCTCCGAGCGGCGGGTGATCCGCTCGCCGGGCTTCATGCTCGGCGTAATGCTGGTCATCGCCGGCACCACGGGCACGATCCTGCTCGGCGAGGGCGTCCCGGCGGGCTCCACGCTGACGGGCGTCGTGCTCGCGATCTCGGCGGGCGCCGGCTTCGCCGCGTACGCGCTCGCCGTCCGGCGCTGCATGCACGGGGTCAACGCGATCCAGTCGTTCGCCGTGATCAGCCTCTACACGGCGGCCGGCATGGTCGCGCTGATGCTCGTCTACGGGCGGGAGGCCGGGCTCGGCGCGCTCGGGCTCGTCGGACGGCCGCTGGGCGACGCGCCGGCCGTGCCGATCCTCTTCGATCAGTTCGGCATGCTGCTGCTCAGCTCGCTCATCGGGATCGCCCTCGGCCACGTCGCGTACTACTACGCCATCGCGCGGCTGGGTGTGGCCGTCTCCTCCGGCGTGGTGCAGCTCCAGCCCTTCTTCGTCAGCCTTGGCTCACTCGCGCTCTTCGGCGAGGAGCTCACCCCGCTGCAGTGGGGCAGCGGCGGCATCGCCGTGTCCGGCGCGACGCTCATCCTCGTCGTCCAGCACTTTCTCCACCGCCAAGGCCCGCCGGAAGCCAGCGCCCCCGGCCGCGCCGATTTCGCCGAGCTTCCCCCCGATCACGTCGCCGCGGCGACCGCGTCCGAGCGCGACCGCGCGGGGCTCGCGCCCGGCGCAGACGCGCGCGCAGAGGGAAGCGGGCACGCCGACTAGCCTCGCAGCCAGAACTCCCCCCGCGTCGGCGGCGAGGGCAGCCCATCCACATGCCACAACCCCGCCAGCGGCCCGCGCTGGTGAGGCGGCAGCAGCAGGCGCACGGCTAGCCGCGCCAGGGGCCGCCCCAGCACGACGCCGACCGCCAGCGAGCACACCCCGAGGCCCAGCCCGAGGAGCGCCGCGGGGAGGCCGAAGGCGCGTTCGGCCGCCATGCTCGCCGGTATGCCCCAGCCCCAGCCCTGCATGACGTACGTGCCGAACCCGCTCTGGCTCGTCGCGGGCCGGAGATGCGCGAGCACCAGCATCGCGCCCGCCAGGCAGCACACGACGACCGGCGCCAGCAGGCGCCGGCCCACGCGCCGGTGCATCGATGCCACCGACCAGGCGGCGCCCCAGGCCGCCATGCCGAGGGCGAAGGGGATCGCGTGCACGAGCAGCCTGGGTCCGATCGGGGGGCGCGACGCCAGCGTGCTCATCGTTTGCTGCGTGAACCAGCCCTCGTCGACGTAGTTCAGCTCCGGATCCGGCTGCTGCACCATCCAGGCGAACTCGGAGCTGTAGGGCGTTCCCGAGGCGGTGAGCTCGTCGTGCGCCAGCACGTACTCCTTGAACGCCAGCCCGATCTGCCTCGCGGCCGGGCGCGTCGCCTCCACGGCCACGCCGGTCGCCCCGAAATAGACCGTCAGCCCCGTGAAAAAAGCCAGGAGCAGCATCGCCACGGCCCAGACGAGCGCGAGCACCATGCCCATCCTCCGCGCCCAGGCCCCGAGCACCGGGTACTCCTGCAGCGAGGCCATGGTCGAGCACTCCGGGCAGCGCACCGAGAGCATGCCGTAGTGCGGCTCCCGCGCGATCGTCTGGCCGTGCAGGTTGAATCCGCACGCCACGCACAGGCGGTCGCCGAGCAGCACGCCGCGGTCTGATCCTTCCCGCCCCGTTTGTGCGGCGACAGCTTCTGGGGGCCCCGCTTCTGCGTTCATCGCTCTCTCCAGATCTTCCTGGCGCGCCGCAAGCGGCGCGAGCCCAGACCGCGCCCGAGGTGCGCGGCGCGGCTCACGCCGAGCGTCGCGCGCATCGCGACCGACGCGAGCACGAGCCCCGCCGCGAGCGGGGCTATGAACAGGGTGAACGAGCCGAATTCGCGCGCCTGCACGCGGCACGCCTGAGCGAGCGAGACGTCCTCGCCCGCCCACTGCCCGAGCACGACCGCCGCGAACGCGACGGCGTGGATCAGGAGAAGGGCTGCCGGCGCTCCCGGCAACCACCAGCGCATGCGCCAGTGCGGGAACGCCAGCCCCACCGCCGCGCCTGCGCCGATACACGCGATCGCCCAGCTCGGCGCCGCCCATGATCCGGTGTCGCTCATCCATCCCTCGAGCCGCCGGCGTTCGGGCGACCCCTGCGAGAACAGGGCGGAGACGGATCCCTTGCCCACGGCATGCTCGATCCCGTTGCTGACCATCGCCGCCGTTCCCAGCGCAATCACGGCGGCGAGCACGAGCAGGAGAACGCGGAGCACGAGGCGCGAGCCGGCCGCGAGCCGTCTGGATGCCGCCCTCCCCCGCGCCGTTCCCCCGAACGGCCGGCGCACGCACGCGACGCCGCACCCCGGGCACACGACCACCGGGAGACCATAGTGAGGATCCGGGGGCGCCCGCAGGCGCGCGAGATCGAGGCCGCAGCTCCGGCAGAGATGAGAACGAGCCACGCGCACGAGGATACCGCCGGGTGGGCCGGAAGATGCCGGCGATCCTCCCGCTACACTGCCCCGATGAGACTCCGCTTTTTCGGGGCCGCCGGGGAGGTCACCGGCTCCTGCACGCTCGTCGAGACCCCGCGCGCCCGCGTGCTCGTCGATTTCGGCATGCACCAGGGCGGCCCCCGCGCCGAGGCCCGCAACCGCCGGGTGCCGCCTTTCCGGGCTCATGACCTCGACTGCGTGGTGCTCACCCACGCCCACCTGGACCACTGCGGCCGGCTGCCCATGCTCGCCGGCGAGGAGTTCGACCGCCCCATCCACGCCACGCCGGCCACGATCGACCTGTGCGACATCCTGCTGCGCGACGCCGCGAGCATCCAGGAGATGGACGCCGAACGCTTCAGCAGGCGCCGGCAGCAGCGGGGGCGTGCCCCGGTTGCCCCGCTCTACCGAACGGCCGACGTCGAGCAGATCATGCCCCGCTTTCAGGGCCATCGTTACGGGGAGCCGGCCGAGATCGCTCCGGGCGTGACGATGACGTACCACGACGCCGGGCACATCCTCGGCTCGGCCTGGGTCGAGATGCGGGTGGACGACGGCGGCGCTTCCAAGACGCTCGTGTTCTCCGCGGACATCGGCCCGTACGGCGCGCCGCTGCTGCACGATCCGGCGCCCCCGCCCGCGTGCGACCTCCTGGTCCTCGAATCGACCTATGGCGACCGCGACCACCGCCCGCTCGACGCTACGCTCGAGGAATTCGTGCAGGTCCTCCGCGCCGCCCGCACTCCCCGCGGCAAGGTGCTCATCCCCTCCTTCGCCGTCGGACGCACGCAGCAGCTCATCTACTTCATTGGGCAACTGAAGCGCGAAGGCCGGCTGGAGAGCCCGAGCGTCTATGTGGACAGCCCGATGGCCATCGAGGCGACGGCGCTGTACCGCCGCTACCGCGAGATCTTCGACGACGAGAGCTGGGCGATCATCAACGCCGGCGACACGCCGCTCCATTTCGACGGCCTGCACCTGGCCCGCACACCCGACGAGTCGCGGGCGATCAACCCGCTCGGGGCGGGGGTCATCGTCGTGGCCGCGAGCGGCATGGCGACCGGCGGGCGCATCCTGCACCACTTGAAGCACGGCCTCGGGCGGGAGGAGACGCACGTCGTCTTCGTCGGATTCCAGGGCGAGGGCACGCTGGGACGGAGGATCGTCGAGGGGAACAAGCTCGTCCACGTCATGGGCGAACCCATCCGTGTGGAGGCGCGCATCCACTCCCTTGGCGGCTTCTCCGCGCACGCGGGGCAGAGCGACCTTGTCCGCTGGGCGACCCCGGCCCTCGAGAGCCGTCCGCGCCTGGTGCTCAACCACGGGGAGGATCGCCAGCGGGGCATGCTGGCCGATGTCGTGCGGCGGCGGTTCGGGATCGATGCCGCCCTGCCGCAGTTCGGCGACATCATCGAATTGTGATCGGGCCTGTGGCTTGACGAGCCCCGAGCGCGAGCTCGGGAATCGATACTCATCGCTTGCGAGACACACCCGAGCTTGCGCTCGGGGCTCGTCAAGGCGCGCCGCGGAACCGCTCGAGACCTACGCTCGAAGAGATCCGCGCGGCCCGGAGGGGGGCCGCCGAAGGAGAGTCCTCCACCATGCAACTCAAGAGCCTTCTGGCCGGCGCGGCCGCGTGCTGCGTCGGCGCGGCCGTCGCGACGCCCGCCCTCGCCGACATCACGACCTTCAGCTTCACCGACCCCGGCACGACCTACACCGGCTTCATCTTCCCCGCCGACGAGCGGATCGGCGGGCACATCGACGTCGCCCGCATCTACCTCTACGTCCAGGTCTTCAGCGGCGACGCGGCGGACTACGCGCACGACATCACGTTTCCCACCATCCCCGACCAGGGCTCGAGCCAGCTCCTGGATCTCACGGGCGCGGGGATGGGCTGGTCGGGCACGGGGACCTTCAGCTACGAGATCGAGACGACCGACTTCAACGGCGAGTTCATCTCGACGATCTACGGGGCATCGAGCGCACCGATCGACGCGATCCTGCTCGACGGCTCGCGGATCGAGTTCGAGTACACGCCGGTGCCCGCGCCGGGGGCGATGGCGCTCGCCGGAGCGGCAATGGCGGGGCTGGCTCAACGCCGGCGGCGGTAGTGCGATGTGAAGCCGCCCGCCTTCACGAGCCCCGAGCGCAAGCTCGGGATTCTGTGGTGTGCAACGCCTTCCCGAGCTTGCGCTCGGGGCTCGTAGAGGCAAATGATCACGGGCGCAGCACCTCCACCGGCACGCGCATGAAAGGGCGGACTCTCGCCGTTCGCCCGCACTCGGGACAGGTCTGGGCGTCGAGCCCGGACATGTCGTAGCCGCACGAACCGCACCGCCCGGCGGAATACCAGTTCAGTCTTCGACGCCGCCAGATCCGCGCGAAGAGTCCGGCCGAAACGGCGGCGAGTGTGTATGTACACACGCTCCCGAGCACCGCGACACCAACCCCGCCGATCGCGCCGGCCAGCGTCGCGGCGGTCAGCGTCGGCCAGAACACCCACTGAAAGGATGGCCGACACTCGGGATCTGTGAGCGCAACCGCCGCGGCCGGAGACGCGACGAAGCCGACGAGACCTCCGACGATCCAAGCCATCAGGATGAACTCGGTGACGCGGGCGCCGAGCGCGGCGCCGGTCGCAAAGACAATGCCGCACCCGACGGAGATCGCAACTACGAGCAACGGGTTCATCCGCTTCACAAGGTGTGCCCCGTGGTCGTTCGCGGAGTGCCGCACTCCGGGCATAGCGCACCGCTCGGCAGTCCCCCGAGCGAGTACCCGCACCGCACGCAGAGCCCCTTGCACCTCTCCAGGCGGTTCAGCCGGTGCATTGCCACAACCCAGCAACGGCCGCCGTCCCGCTGTATGTCACGATTGTGAGGAGCAACGCCGCGAAAGGCTCGGTGGTCCGCCCCGCGGCGATGGCGACGGCGAACGTGGGGCAGAAGACCCAAGCGAAGGAAACCCTGCACTGGGAATCGGAGCGAGCAAACGTCGCGCCCGGAGAGAGCACAAATCCGACGATTCCGCCGACCAGGGCTGCGTAGTGCCAAAGCGCCGCCGGGAGCCCTGATGCGAACGCCATTCCAAGAGCGAAGATCGCGCCGCTCGCCATCGAAAGCAGAACCGCGTCGAGGACGTTTGTTCGCGGCGTAGTCACTCCCGCGCTCCTTCGCCGCATTCGGGGCACGCTGTTTCAGCAGGCAGCCCCGCCAGCGAATAGCCGCAGCTTGGACACGCTCCGACCCTTGGTTTGCGATGCCGCGTGGCATGGGCGATGATCGCCGTATCCACGATGAGGTGCCAGACTATCGGCGCAATTAGCACACCAGACCCGGAGTCGGCGAGTACGAGGATCGCAGCGGGGGCGGCGGCTCCGGCCGTCACGAGCGTGACAGGCAGCGACTCGATCGCGAGGCCGAGCAGGCCCGCCGTGATCATGCTCGTCAAAGCGATCGCGAGCGCGAGCCCGACCAGCTCACTCCCGCCCCACGTCGAGGCAACAAACTGGGCGCACCCCGCGGTGATGGGAATGTTCGCACAGATGTACAGCCCGCCCCACGCGAGGACTATTGCGTTTCTGACGGTCCGGCGTCCCCCTCGGATGGACCACCCGACCGTGCTAGCAGCGATGAAGGCGACGCCACAGAGCAGCGAATAAATCAAGGCGAGAGTCATGGCGCCGCCTCCGCAACCGCTCCGCGCCCGCACTCCGGACAGGGCGCGGCGAAGTGCAGGCCCTCGAGCGAGTAGCCGCAATGCGGGCACACCCCGGCCTTCGTCGGCCGATTTCGTGCCACGTGGAAGAGGATGGCCGAGCCCACGATCGCGTGCCACGTCACCGGCGCAGCAATCACCTTGGCGGTTCCTGGATCGACCAGCAGCAAGGCTGCGGGAACTGACGCGAGGATCGTCGCGAGAACCAGGCCACGCGATCGCGTCGCAAAGCCCAAGATTCCCGCGGTGACTCCACTCGTAACCAGCACAGAGAGTGGGACCCCCGTCCAGCCCTCTTGGCCCCAGCTGACCTGCTCAGCTACCGCGCCCATCAAGCTCGCTGTCGGCATCTGCACTGCCGCGTAGGCGACGCTCCATGCGATCAGGAGCACATCGGCTACTGACCTTCGATTCCCCCTCCGAATGGTGCAGCTTGCGGAGTAGATCACGATAAGCGGAAGCGAGCAGAGGATGCTGTAGGAAGAGACGATCACTTCTGCTTCCTCTCAACGCGCGCTACCCCTCCGCGATCCACCACCTCTTGCCATCCCGCTCGACCCTCCGGTATAGGGTGTCCCGCTCCACCGGCCTGAACCCCGCCTCACGGATCGCCCGCTGCAGATCCCACACCGTCGTCTCCTGGTGCGTGTCCGCCCCGCCGACCTTGGTGATGTCGTACCACACCACCGTGCCGTCGATGTCGTCGGCCCCGTTCTGGAGCATGAGCTGGGCCATGCCAAGCGTCTGCATGATCCAGAACGCCTTCACGTGCGGGAAGTTGTCGAGCATGAGGCGCGAGACCGCCAGCATGCGCAGGTTCTCCAGCCCGCTCGGCCCCGGCAGGTGCTCCAGCTCCGACCCGTCGGGGAAGAAGGGGAGGGGGATGATGGTCTGGAAATAGCCGCAGCAGAGCGAGTCAGCGAGGCAGCGAGACAGCGAGACAGGGGGTACACCATCGGGTAGTCCCGGGCGGGGGAGGGGCGTACCTGGGCGCGTGAGCGTCACTTCGCCCGGCCACTCGTCGTCAGTCCCCTGTTTCGCTGTCTCGCTGTTTCGCTGTCTCGCTTCATACCCCAGTCTCGCCAACGCCACGTCCTGCGTCCTTCTCAGCATGTCCATGTGGATCAGGCGCTCGCGCCGCTGCTCGACGTGGCCGTAGAGAATGGTCGCGTTGGTGTTCAGGCCGAGCTCGTGGGCGATCCTGTGCACGTCGAGCCAGACGTCGCTCCGGATCTTGCCCTTGAACGCCTCATCGTGCACGCGGTCGTCGAACACCTCCGCCCCGCCGCCGGGCAGCGAGCCCAGCCCCGCGTCCTTCAGCCTCTCGAGCACCCAGCGGATCCCCGACCGACGATCGCTCGCCTTGTACACCTTCGCGATCTTCGCCAGGTGCACGATCTCGACCGCCGTGAACGCCTTGATATGAAGTGTCCCACTCGCTGCCCCTGTCTCGCTGTCCCGCTGTTTCGCCGCCTCGCTCTCCTCCCTGATCGCCGCGAGCATGTCCGTGTAGTACTCGAACGGCAGGTACGGGTGCAGCCCGCCGACGATGTGCATCTCCGTCGCGCCGGCCTCGATCGCCCGGCGGGCCTCGGCGCGCACGTCCTCGATCGAGTGCTCGTATGCCCCCTCCTCGCCCCGCTTGCGGTAGAACTCGCAGAACTTGCACGAGAGCGCGCAGATATTCGAGTAGTTCAGGTGCCGGTTGACGTTGTAGTACGCGGCGTCGCCGTGCAGGCGCCGGCGCACCTGGTCGGCCAGGCCGAGCACGGTCCACAGGTCCGGGGTCGTGAAGAGCAGCTCGCCCTCCGCGAGGCTCAGCCGCTCGCCCGCCTCCACCTTCGCGGCGATCGGTTCCAGGGCCGCGTCGCGGATCACGGGCATCGTCAGGGTGCTCATGACCAAGTATTGACCCGCCCCGCCGTGCTTTCAATCGTAATTGAAAGTTTCGAACGCCACCGCAAGTGGAGGGCTTTCAGACCCCAACGAACACCTGGCACCCACGCGAGCTCCTTTGCCGTTGGTCACTCAAGCCCGACAGCGGCTCCCGACCGCTGCGATCGCAGCGCCGCATCAAAGAGCCTGTGGCTCGACTCAGCCTCCTCGGGCGTCGCGCAGTGGAATGGCTGCCGCATGCCCTCGCGCCCGTGCACCAGCTCGTCGCAGAACGCCGCCCACATCTGCTGGATCGCATCGGCGAAGCCGAACTCGAAGATGCCGCCGGTGATCGCCGGGTATGCGCTCTGATACCCGAGGTCCTCCACCCGCCACGCCTGGGGCTCGCCGCGCTCGTACACCAGCGTCTCCAGCGTGCGCGGGAAGCGCGTGCTGAATCTGGCGGAGGTGCGCGTGCCGTACACCTCCAGGAACCAGGTGTTCGCGTGCCCCGGCGCGATCCGCTTCATCTCCAGCAGCATCGGGAACTCCTCGGCCCTCGCCCCGCCGACCATGCACGCCAGCACCGCGTTGTCCCACGTTTCGCACGGCGCCATCCCCCCGCCCGGCCCGGGACGCTCGCGCACCACGTTGGTCAGCATCGCCCGCACGTCGCGCGGCATCCATCCGGCGCGCAGCGGCACGTGCGCCGCGTGCATCCCCAAGTCTCCCATGCACCCGTATTCGCCGTTGAAGGCGACCTGCCGCTTCCAATTGATCGGCTTGAGCGGATCGAGATCGGAGGAGTGCAGCAGGCCGCAGCGCACCTCCAGCACGCGCCCGATCTCGCCCGCCGCGATGAGCTTGGCAATCCGCTGCGCTCCCGGGAAGAACGGGAACTCCGACGAGCACCGCACCAGCAGGTCCGGGCGCGACCGCACGGCCTCCATGATCCGCGCGTTCGCGGCGCGGTCGATGCCGAACGGCTTCTCGGCCATGAGGTGCTTGCCGGCGCGGATCGCCGCGATGTAGAGCTCCTCGTGCAGGTGGTGGGGGACGGCGATGTACACCGCCTCGACCGCCGGGTCCCCGAGCAGGGAGTTGGCGTCCGCCGCCGTCCGCACCCCCGGCACGCACTCCGCGAAGCGGGCGAGCGTCGCCGCGTCCGGGTCCGCCGCTGCGACGATCGCGGGCCGGAAGTCAAGCCCGACGAGGTGGTTCCACCGCGCCGCCGCCGACGCGAACTCCCGGCCCATGAGCCCGCACCCGATCACGCCGAAGTTGATGACCCGTTGTCCACCCATGCGCCCCGCCCATCTCGAATCGAACTCAGCCCCGCAGAACGCCGAGGGCCTGCTCCGGGGTTGCTCCCTCGTGCACAATCGCCATCAACGCCCGCGTGATCCCCGCCGGGTTCGCGTGCTGGATCACGTTCCGCCCGTAGACGATGCCCCGCGCTCCCTGCTCCATCAGCGCGTGCGTGCGCCGGAACACCTCTTCCTCCGAGGCCTTGCCGCCGCCCCGCACCAGCACCGGCGCTCCCGCGGCCGTCTCGATCACGCGGTGGTACACCGAAACGTCGTCGGTGGGGTCCGCCTTGATGATGTCCGCCCCGAGCTCCACCGCCTGGCGCACCAGCGGGATGATCTTCGCCGGGTTTCCGTCCACGCCATACCCATCTGCGCTTTCGCCCTTCATCACCAAGGGCTCGACCATCAGCGGCATGCCGAATCGGTCGCAGTCGGCCCGCAGCCGCGCGACGTTCTCCAGGCACCGCTCGTGCACCGCCGGCTGCCCGGGCAGCAGCAGGATATTCACGACGACGCACGCGGCATCCAGGCGCAGCGCTGTCCCGACCGGGTCGTCGATGAGGCGGCTGAAGAGCGCCTGGGGCAGCGGCCGCCCGTACACATTCGCCACGTCCGTCCGCAGCACCAACGCCGGCTTCACCCCCGGCCGGTGCTGCAGGTGGGGCGCCATCCCGGGGCTCAGCTGGATCGCGTCCGGCGCCGCCCGGACGATCACCTCGATCGCCCGGCGCATGTCCTCAATTCCCGACAAGAACCCCGCCTCGTTGAAGAAGCCGTGATCGATCGCGACGTCGAAGCACTTGCCATCGGCGGCGAGCAGTCGGTTCATTCGCGGCAAAGCGGCCGGATTCGACACGGGCGATCTCCTCAGCCGGGCGTCGGCGCCCGATCCATGAACGTCTGGACTTCCGCCAAGGCCGGCACCGCCCCCGTCGCCCCAGCGCCCGTGATCCCCAGCGCCGCGACCGCGTTCCCCAGCCTCGCGGCCCGCACGAAGGGCTCTCCCGCCAGCAGCCCCGCGATGAACCCGGCGCACCAGCAATCGCCCGCGCCGGTGGCATCGACCACGCGCTGCACACGGAACGGCGCGACGTGCGTCTCCCGTCCGTCCTCATCGAGGCACAACGAGCCCCGCTCGCCGAGTTTGACGACGACCCGGCGCACGCCGGCGCGACGAAGAAGCCGGGCGGCCTCGCCGGGTTCGTCCTCGCCGGTGATCGCCAGCGCTTCCGGCAGCGAAGGCACGAAATAGTCGAGTTGCCCGAGCACCGGCCGCACCCTGCGCACCCACTCCGCGCGCGGAACGCCCTCGACGAACACGGTGTCCATCATGGTGATCGCGCCGCTCTCCCTCGCTCTGGCCAGAATCCCCGCCGCGGGCTCACCGTCGAGCCGGTCCATGAGCATGACCCCGGCGATGAAGACCAGCGGCCTCCCCCCGAGGGCCGCACCGGCCACGTCCGCCGCGTCGATCCGCGAGTTCGCCCCGGCGGTGTGCAGGAAGCTCCGCTCACCGGAGCCGAGCACCGCCACGAAGCTGAACGACGTACCCCGCTCCTCGTCGCGCACCACGCCGGCCGAGTCCACGCCCAACCGCTCCAGCTCACCGACGACGAAATCCCCGTGCGGGTCACGCCCGACCCGCGTTACCACGTCCGACCCGATCCCAAGCCGGGCGAGCGCCATAGCCGTGTTCACCGCGCACCCGCCCGCCGCGACCGTCAGTTCGTCAAAGAAGCGAAGCCCGCCCGGCGCGGGGAACGCCTCGACGGTCCGCGCGACGGCGTCCACCGTCGCGATGCCGATGATCAGCGGCTTCTTCCGCGGCATGTGCCCGATCGTCCTCCGCCGGCCAGAGCTCCGTTCCCGGTTCGCCGCCAGAATAGCAGCGCCCCGCCGAGGCAAGCCGCAGGCCCGTTCCTCTCCCGCGGCCGGAATAGACTCCGCCCTTCACCCGCATGGACCGACGCGCTCCCCGATCCCCGATCGCGATGCCCAGCGGCCACTTCATGGGGCTCGCCCCGCTCGACGCCTGGGTGCGCCTCCTCGCGTCCTCCCGAAGGGGGGTCGCGCCGCGATACTGGCTGCGCCTCGCCGTCGCCCTCTTCACCAGCACGTTCGCCACCGCGATCACGCTCCCCGAGCGCGTCGCGCTCGGGCCGCTGGTGCGGATGAAGTTCCGGGGGCGCGCTCCCCGGTTCGTCCCCCGGCGGGACGCGGTCGTCATCCTCGGGTACTTCCGCTCCGGCACCACCCATCTTCATAATCTGCTCGCCACGCACCCCGATCTCGTCACCCCGAAGTGGGTCCAAGCCATGTCGCCGCAGGGATTCTGGCTCAGCTGGGCCCTGCTTCGCTGGATTTCCGCGGCGTTCCTCCCCAACACCCGCCCGCAGGACGAGGTCGCGTTCGGTCCGGATTGGCCCGCCGAGGACGATTTCGCCCACAACAACTGGGCGCTCGCCTCCAGCCTCCCCGGACGCCTGGTCCTCGTGCAGGAGCGGGAGCGGTGGGGGCGCTTCAACGCCCTCGAGGGCCTGAAGGAACGCGAGCTCGTCGCATGGCGAAGAGCCATGGCGGCGTTCGCGTGGAAGGTGTGCGTCGCCAGGACCGGGCGCGGCCTGCTGCTCAAAACCCCGAGCCACACGGCGCGCGTACGCGAGCTCGACCGCGTCTTCGGCTCGCGCGTGCGGTTCGTCCACATCACGCGGAATCCCGAGGACGTCGTCAAGTCGAACGTCGCCATGCACGCCCGCCTGGAGGGCCAGGCGCTCCAGCCGCTGCCCTCGCCCGGGGAGACGCGCGAGGCGATCGTCGCGGAGTACGTAGACACGGAGCGCCGCTTCCTCGCCGACGCCGGGGCCATGCGCCTCGAGCACTCCTCACGGCTCGTGCGCATGCGCTACGACGACCTCGTCGCCGCGCCTATGACGCAACTCGAACGCACCTGCGCGACGCTCGGCCTCCGCTGGGACGACGAGGTCCGCGGGCGCATGGCCCGCTATCTCACGTCCGTGGGCGACTACACGCCCCGCACGCACGCGCCGCCCGCCGCCGGAGACCCGCGTCTGCTCGACCTCGCCGCGGCCCTCGAGGCGGGGCTGCCCCCGCCCGTCGCCGTGCGTGAGGCCGTCCCGACCGACGAGCGCGCGCCGGCCGGCAAATTCGCCGGCATCGTCGGCGCGTGGCTCGCCGCCGGCGCGTGTCTCACGCTGTGGCTCGGCCTCGCGCGAGTCACCGGTCTCCGTTGGGACATCCTCGTCTGGCCGCTCGGGGGGCTCGTGGGGGTCGCCGCCCTGCGCGTCGCCGGCCGAGGCGACTGGAAGCTCGGCCTCTGGTCCGCGGCCGCTGCGCTCGCGATGGTCCTCGGCTCGATCTGGCCGCTGCCCGCCGTCGCCAACGACTGGACGGGCCCGGACCGGGTCGTCGCCATCCGCAACGCCTACGGCTCACCGAATAACAACTACGTGTGGATCGCCTTCGGGCTGCTCTCCGCCTACCGCTACGCCTCACGCAAATTCCTCAAGCCGCCCGGCATGTAGGCGTGCAGCCTCCGGCGATCCATGGCCGCACCGCGCGTCACACCCACACGTTCACGATGATCCCGGGCTCTTTGCCGAGCTTCGTGCTCCACTCGCCGATCGCCGTCGTCACGAGCTTCACCTCGTATTGCGGGTGCGCGTCGAGCCACTCGTTGATCTGCTGATCGAGGTACCCGAGCGCGTCGTCCGACAGCTTCGACCGGAAGCTCCGCACGTGGATCGCGCCGGTGCCCGGCGTGTTCGGCGTCCGGCTCCAATTGTCCTCGTGCCGGGTGCTGCCGATGGTGCGCTGCACCGACCCGAACTGGATCTTGGACGCCGGCGCAACCGCCGCGGGCGCGCCGCCCTTGGTGTGCGGCACGGGCGTAGGGCCACCATCGTCGGGGTATTCGACCGGGTGCGGCAGGGGTCCAGTCATGTCGGCCTCCGTTCGAGAGCGGGAGAACCCCGCGGGAGATGCCCCAGCCTACCAGAACCTCCCTCGTCCCGGAACACCTATATCCGGTGTTCGACTCGCAGCTCCCAATCTCCGCCCGGTGTGCTCGCCCCCAGCACGCGCACCGGTCCGGCGCCGAAATCCGCCACTGCTTCGAACCCTGCCGGAGAGTCCCGCCGCACCTCCGCCCATCCGGCGGCCACGCGGGTGACCTGGCCGCGGCCCTTGGAGACGGGCCCCTCATAGGTGAGGTAGGCACGACGGTGGGGAGCGAGCCGCTCCGCTCGGAGCGAGCCCGCGCCCGGGTGATCCACTCGCTCGGCGAGGCGCCACGCGATCAGCACGGCATCGTCCGCCGCGCCCGGGGCTTCACCGGGCGAAGGCTCGATTCGGAATGGCTCGACCAGCCAGTCAAAGTGGTGCGTCCCGTCCGGGAGGTCGTGGCGGAGCACCACCGTGCGTCCCATGCTCGATGCTAGCCGCCCCTCGCGGCCGATAAGGGGGGTGTACCATGGTCCCCCGGGCGCTACCAAGGCCCGGCGCGGCAAGATCGGAGCGCTGATCCATGAGGCGAGCGGCTGTTCTCACCGGCTTGATGCTGACGATCGCTGGCGGGCTCACCGGGTGCGGGGCTCGGCCCGTGTCGATGGTTCGCGCCGACGCCAACTACCACTACTTCCGCGGCGAGTTCGCCGAGGCCCAACCGCTGTACGAGGAGGTCGTCGATCGCCGCGCGGCACACGCCGAGGCGCATTACGAGCTTGGACGCAACCTCCTGGCCCTCGGGCGCGCCAGCGAGGCCCGCGAGCAGATGATCCTGGCCTACAACCTTGAGCCCCACAACGAGGCTTATTTCGAGGGCATGGCCGACGCCTACCTTGCCGCCGGCGACGAGGAGGCTCTGTTCAACGCCCTCGAACACCAGATCCGCGACCGGGGTTCCGTGGAGGACTACCTCCGGTTCGGGAAGTACGCGCAGAAGCTGGGCCAGGCCGACGAGGCGGAGCGGGCGCTGCTCGGCGCCGCGGAGATCGACGGGGGCCAGACGCCCGAGCCGCAGCTCGCCCTCGCCGACTTCTACCGAACCGTCGGCGACCGGGAGAACGAGATCCGCCGCTTGCGCATGGCCCTCTGGTTCAATCCGAGCGATGCTGAGATCGAGGCGCGCCTGCGCGAACTCGGCCAGGTGCCCGGCCCGACCTTCGTGCTCCAGCCCGTGGGACGCGAGTAGCTCGCGCGGAGCGGGTCGGTGCGAGGACGTCCCCCCCCGGTTGACATGGGGCCGGACATTTCTACACTTCATCCGGATGAACGGATGAAGCAGCTCACCGGCGATAGGCTGGCCGAACGTCTGGGCTCCCTCAGCGAGCCGGTTCGTCTGCGCCTCCTGGCGATGCTCGAAGCTGAAGAGCTCTCGGTCGGCGAGGTCGCCCGCGTGCTCCAGTTGCCGCAGTCAACAGTGAGCCGCCATCTCAAGGTGCTCGCGGACGCGGGGTGGACGTCGAAGCGCGCGCTCGGCACGGCGACGCTCTATCGGTTGGACGCCGAGGGGCTCGACCCGGAGGCCGCGGCGCTGTGGGCGCCCGTGCGCGAGTCGCTCGCGGGCCTGCCCGACGTCGAGGAAGACCGCACCCGCCTGGCCGCGGTGCTGGCCGAGCGGCCGACCGACAGCCTGGCGTTCTTCGGGCGCATCGCCGGGGAATGGGACGAGCTGCGGCGGGACCTCTTCGGCGGACGCTTCACGGCGGAGGCGCTGCTCTCGCTGATCCCCCCGACGTGGGTCGTCGCCGACCTCGGCTGCGGCACGGGGGACGCCGCGGCGTGGCTCGGGGCGCGAGTGGAGCGGGTTGTCGCCGTCGACCGCTCGGATGCGATGCTGGACGCGGCGAGGAAGCGGCTCGGCGGGGCTCCGAACGTGGAGTTCCTCGCCGGCGAGCTCGAGCTCCTGCCCATTGAGCGCGCCAGCGTGGACGCGACGGTGAGCCTGCTCGTGCTGCACCACGTCGCGAGCCCCGAGGCCGCGCTCGGCGAGATGGCGCGGGTGCTCCGCACGTCCCGGGGCGGCGGGGTGGCGCTGGTGGTGGACATGCTCGGGCACTCCCGCACGGAGTACCGCCTCACCATGGGCCACAAGCACCTCGGATTCGATCCCAACGCGGTCGGCGCCTGGATGCGCCGCGCCGGCTTCCACACCGTGCGCATCACCGAGCTCGCCCGCGAGCCCGAGGGCAAGGGCCCCGGCCTCTTCGCAGCGGCCGGATGGAAAGCTCCGACTTGATCCGCGTGCGCGGCCTGTTCCGACAATACCGCACACGACCAGAAGAGAATTGACCACGGATGAACGCAGATGGGCACAGGTCAGGGCACATGGCTTCGGGGCTCGTTGGG
>DASRXL010000178.1:0-17542 GCA_035654175.1 Phycisphaerales bacterium | reverse complement strand
CTACGCCATCGACGAGGCCCGCTACGCGAACATGCCCAAGGACACGATCCAGCGGGCGATCGACAAGGGCTCCGGGGCCGGCGGCGGCGAGGACTTCGCGGCGATGTCCTACGAGGGATACGGCCCGTCGGGGGTCGCGGTCATCGTGGACGCGCTCACCGACAACCGGGCGCGCACCGCCCCCGAGGTGCGCGGCATTTTCGCAAAGTACGGCGGCAACCTCGGCGCGACCGGGTGCGTCGGCTACATGTTCGAGACCAAGGGGCGCATCCTGGTCGCCGGCTCGGTGGCCGAGGACGCCGTGATGGAGGCCGCCCTGGAGGCGGGCGCGGAGGACGTCGTCGCGCCCGAGCCGGTGGACGACGACCCCGGCGCATGGGCCATCCTGACCGGACCGGCGGATTTCGCCGGCGTCAAGGACGCGGTCGAGCGCGCCGGCATCGAGATCATGGACGCCGAGATCACGAAGATTCCGGGCAACACCGTGCTGCTCGCGGGCGACGACGCCAAAAGGCTGCTCGGCCTCATCGAGGCGCTCGAGGACAACGACGACGTGCAGAAGGTCTACACGAACGCCGACATCCCCGACGACGTGCTCGCCGCGCTCGGACAGTGACCCGGCGCGGCGGCCGGGCGAGCGCGCCCGCGGCGCTCCGCACCGCTCCTGCCGGCCCTAGCGGCTCGAAGCCGTCTGGAGCGCCTCGTCGGCCCGCTCCTCCGGCGCGTCGGGCGACACGCCGAGGTACGTGAGCGACCGCTCGAGCACCCTCCGCGCCACCGGCGCCGCGACCCAGGAGCCGTAGTGCCGGCGCGCGCGGATCGCCTCCGGTCCGGGATCGTTGATGACGACGACGAGCAGCAGGCGCGGATTCTCGAGCGGCGCTCCCGCGATGAAGCTGCTGTTGTACTGGTTGTCGAAGTAGCCGCTGGCCCCGGGCGGGCGGCGCTTGCCCTTCGGCGGCTTGCCGAGCGGGATCTCCGCCGTGCCGGACTTGCCGAACATCTGGTACCGCCATCCGGTCTCCGCCGGGTCGACCTGCGTCATATTGCGCTCGGCGTTCGCCGCGACCTGGCGGAGCGCGTGCCGGGCCATCGTCGCGACCTCCGGCGGGAGCACCTTCACGAGCGCGTCCCGGGCCGCCGCGTTCGGTCCGGTCGCCAGCAGGCTCACTGTCGGGATGGTCCCCGCGAGCGCGCCCGAGCGCGCGAACGCGCAGTACGCCCGGGCGATCTGGATGGGCGTGACGGAGATCTCGTTCCCGTGCGCGACCGATTCCTGCGTCCAATGCGACCAGCGGCTCGCCGGCGTCACCATGCCGGCGGACTCGCCCGAGAGCCCGATGCCGGTGCGCGCGCCGAAGCCGAAGCGCAGGATTCCGGAGCGCAGCGCATCGAACTCCATCCGCGTCGCGCCCTTGATCATGCCGATGTTGGACGAATTGATCAGCACCTCGGTCCAGGTCATCTCCGCCCGCCGGGTCACGTCCTCGATCATCCGCGCCGAGCGCCCGACGCGCATGAGCCACCTGCCGCCCTCGGTGTCGAACACCTCCTCCGGCTTGGCCAGGCCAGACTCGGTCACCAGCGACCACACGAACGGCTTGAAGGTCGACCCCGGCTCGTAGATGTCCTCCACGCAGCGGTTGCGTCCAAGGGCCGGGTGGATGGCCCGCCCGGGGTCGAGCGTCAGCGTGCGGTAGCGCGTGGGCGCGCCCGGGTTGTACGCCGGCGGCTTCGGGGCGTTCGGATCGGGCTTGATGTCCACCCAGGGGAACTCGGGCAGCTCGCCCACGTCCCGGTAGATGTCCACCATCGCCAGGACCTCGCCCGTGAGAGGATCGAGCATGAGCAGCAGCCCGCCCGCCGCGTCCGCGTGCTCGACCCCGCGCCAGAGCTCCTCGTGCGCGATGCGCTGCAGCTCGAGATCGATCGAGAGGCGCTGCGAGTGTCCGTGCGAGGCGGGCGTCCACTGGCCGCGCTCGATCCAGAGCGGTCGGCCCGACGCGTCGCGGACGTAGCGGGCCGTGCCATCCGACGCGGTGAGGCGATCGTCCAGGGCGAGCTCGGCGCCGAGCAGGCCGGAGTTCTCGAACCCCACCTTGCCCACGAGCGACGCGACCATGTCGCCGCCCGGATACTCCCGCACCGGCCGGCGCTCCAGGTGCACGCCCGGCTGCCCGAGTCCCCGGGCGCGGGCCACCTGCTCGTCGCTGAGCACGCCGCCGATCGCCACGTAGCGCAGCAACGGGGGTAGCGACTGCCCGGCCTCCTCCGTCGCCGCGCCGGAGAGCGCGGACTCCGACGCGTCCGGCGGAGCGTCGAGCGTGAGTTCGTCCTCGATGATCGTCGGCCCGTCGGTCTCCGGGGGCGCCGCGGCGGCGACTTCGGACGCGTCATCGCCCCACAGGGCGCTCACGGCCTGCAGGAAGCTCTTGTGCTCCGGGAGCTCCTCGGGACGAAGCTGCCGCCTGGAGTCGTTGAGCGAGACCGCACGGACGATCCGCTCCCCGACCCGGTCCGCAGGCTCGCCGGTCACGTCCGCGAGCTGCACGATGAGCTCGTCGATGCGCGCGCGGTCGATCTGCTCGGGATCGACGAACACGCGGTAGCCGAGCCGGCTGGTCGAGAGCAGCCGGCCGCGCCGGTCCAGGATCTCGCCGCGGTACCCCTGCACCGGCCGGGTCGCGACCCGGTTCTCGGCATATGCCGCGAGTGTCCGGCCGGGGGCGAGCTGGAGCTGCGCGATGCGGGCGAGCACCGCCGCGAAGAGCAGGCCCATTGCAATCGCGCCGACGATGCCGACCCGGTCCACACGGGACAGGGGCTCCGGGGTACGCCTCATGGATCGGTGTCCTCGACGAGCTGCGAGCCCGGGGCGTCGGGGGCCTCCAACTGGTCGCGGAGCGCCAGCGGGACGAGCGGCCCGACAATGTCCTCCGCCGCCGCGGTCATGTGCTCGACCTCGCTGGGCACGACGCTCGCGGCGATGCCGGCGCGGACGAGGCTCACTCGCTCATCAATCGACCTCACGCGCAGCCTGGCCTCCGCGAGCTCGTTGGCGGCCTGGAGCCTGGCCTGGCGCAGGGCCAGCAGGCTGCACGCGCACACGCCCAGCGCCAGGATCACCGCTGCGATCTTCGCGAACACGCGATCCCTCCCGGCGGCCCGCTCAGGACTTGCCCGGAATCGTGAGCACCATGCCGACCCGGATGTCGTCGGGATCGTCGATCTTGCCCCGGTTGGCGGCGATGATCTCGCGCATCCTCTTCGACGACCCGAGAAGCCGCTGCGAGATCTCGCTGAGCGAGTCGTTGCGCTTGACGGTGTACGTCGTGGACGCGGTGCGGATCTCCGGCGCGGCGGTCGTCCGCTCGGGCTTCGGATCGGCTACCGGGCGGCCCGCCTTCCCCGTGGCGCCGGGAATGTCGAGCGTGACGCCCTGCCGCACGGCGCCGTCCTTGCCGACCCTCGAGCCGTTGGCCTCGGCGATCCTCCGCCACTGGTTGCCGTCGCCGTAGTAGGTCTTCGCGATGGCGAAGAGCGATTCGTTCTTCGCGACCGTGTGACGCACGCGCTGCGGCGCCGGCTGGGGCTCGGGCTCCTGCACGATCGGGCGCGCGGCCGGGCGGTCCGACAGGGAGAGAGTGGTGCGCTCGGCCAGCGGGAGGTCGAGCCTGACCGCCTCGGGGAGCGAGCGGCCGGCCTCCTGCGCGAGCCGGCTGAATCGGCTGAGCCAGTCGGGCTCTTCCCCGCGCTCATCGACAGAGGAGCCCTGGAGCGCGCCGGCGAGCGGCGAGGCCGGCGCCTCGGCGCCCTGCGCGATCGTCACCACCTCGCTCGGCAAGGCCGGCGTCGAGCTCGCCTGCTCGACCGACCCGAGCTCCGGAGCGGCGTCCAGCGTCTCTGGAGCCTCTTCGGGCCGGTGCGAGGCGAATTCGGCGCCCGATGACTCGCCGGGCCCGGGAAGGGCGGCGATCGGCGCCTGCTGGAGGATCGCCCCATCGCCTTCCAGAGCATCGGCGAGCTCGAGCTCGCGTGCCCGGGACCAGTGATCACTCACCAGGATCCCGACGACGAGGATCACGGCGAACCCGAGAATCAACGCGATCTTCTGCTCTCGATTCACGACAGCATCCCTGCTCTTCGCGAAAGTTCCGAACACCCCTCCGGCCGGCCTTGGCCGCGAGCGAGCACTATACAAACCTAGGCGCGGGCGTGCGCATCCTCGCCGCGCGGAATCAGACGGATCAGACGCAATTTGGCGGAACGCGAGCGCGGATTGCCGCGCACTTCCGGATCGCCGGCGGTGATCGGTTGCGCCCCCACGGCCTCGGCGAGGCCGTCGCGCACGAGCGCGCCGAACACCCGCTTCACCGGCCTGTCTTCGAGCGAGTGGAAGCTCACGATCGCGATCCTCGCCCCGGGCGCCAACCAGCCCCGCTCCCTGCCCCGCGCCGCCCGGTCCACGGCCGCGAGCAGACCCTCCAGCGAGCCGAGCTCGTCGTTGACCGCGATCCGGAGCGCCTGGAAGGTGCGCGTCGCCGGGTCGATCCCCCCGCCGCCGCGAACCACGCTTCGGACGATCTCCGCGAGCCCGCCGGTGGTTGCTATCGACGCCTCGCGCCTCGCGGCCACAAGTTTTCGGGCGATCGCGCGGGCCGCGGATTCTTCGCCGTACTCCCGCAAGATCCGGGCGAGTTCGTCCTCCGGGAGGGTCGCGACGAGCTCGGCGGCCGTCACCGGCCCCGCCGGGTCGAGGCGCATGTCGAGCGGGCCGTCGCGCTGGAAGCTCAGGCCGCGCGACGCGTCGTCCATCTGGCTGGAGGCGAAGCCCAGGTCGGCGACGACCATGTCGGCCGAGATCCCCAGGCGAGCAAGCCGGCGCGGGAGCGCCGCGAAGTTGTCATGCACGGACACGATCTCGACGTCGGGCGCGATGTTCCGCACCGCCTCGGCCGCGCGCACAAGGTTGTGCGGGTCCAGATCGTTCAGCACCACACGCCCGCCGGGCGATAGCGCGCGCCCGATCGCCGCGGCGTGCCCCCCCAGACCGGCCGTGCAGTCGGCCAGCGTCTCGCCCCCTCGCGGGGCGAGCCCCTCCACGACCTCGCGCAGCAGAACGGGGATGTGGATCGGGTGCGGCGCCACCGCCCAAGCCTACGGCCCCGGCGCCGAGCCGGGCCCTACCGGCCTCGATCGGGCGGCCGGAGAAACCCGGGCGGACGCGGCCCCGGGCAGCAGCCGACCGGCCGTCCGTCGTCGCGCCCACAGCTCCTGTCGTCAACCGGGGAATGCTCGGGCGATTCCTCGGCGGGACGCGCGTTGATCAGCACCGACACGGCGATGACGCCGAACGCCGCGAGCGGCACCCACGGGGGTATGCCCGCCTTCGGCGCGACGAAGCACGCCAGCGCGACGACCGCGAGCAGGAAGAACGCGACGACCAGTCGAAGCACGAGCTTGCGCCCGCTGACCTGCGGCGGCTCGGCCCCGCAGTCTGGACCGGTCGTGCTCGGGTCCCAAGGCTCGACACCGGGGCCGATGAGGAGCGTTTCGGACCGTGCTTGGCGCGAGGGCTCACTCGACATGACGCACCGACCCTTTCGCCCCCGAGCTGCCTACACCAGGAGCGAGGCGGGCTTCTCCAGCAGGCCCTTCACCGTCTGGAGGTATTCCGCGGCCATCGCTCCATCGACCACACGGTGATCACTCGACATCGTCATCGAGATCTCGTGCCCGACGACAAGGGCCGGCTCGCCGTCCTCGTCGATCTCCACGAACGGCCGCTCGATCGCGCGGCCGACGGCGAGGATCGCGACGTTCGGCGGGTTGATGATCGCCGTGAAGTGATCCACCCCGAACATTCCGAGGTTGGAGATGGTGAATGTCGAGTCGGACATCTCCTCGACCGTGAGGCCCTTCTCCCTGGCCTTGTTCGCGAGCCGCTTGGTCTCGCTGGAGATCTGACGGAGGCCGACGCGGTCGGCATCGCGGATCGTGGCGACGACCAGGCCCCCGCCGCGTTCGACGGGCAGCGAGACGGCCACGCCGATGTTGACACGCCCGTGCAGGCGGACGGCGGGGCCGGCCGGATCCCAGGAGCTGTTGATGAACGGGTGCTGGTGCATCGCCACCGCGCAGGCACGCACGAGGAAGTCGTTCACGCTGAGCTTGACGCCTTGGTCCTCGAGCTGCTCGTTGAGCTGCTCGCGGAGCCCGAGCAGCGCGTCGGCGCGTGCGGTCACCGTGACCTGGTAGTGCGGGATGCTCGTCTTGCTCTCGACGAGCCGGCGCGCGATCGTCGCCCGCATGTTTGAGAGCGGGACGGTCCTGTCGCTGAGGGCCACCGGCATCGCCGGTGCGGTCAGCGGGGCGGCGGGCTGGCGGGCCTGCGCCGCGGGCGCGGCGCCGGTTGTCGCCGATTCGACGTCCTTGCGGGTGATCCGGCCGCTCGGGCCGCTGCCGCGGAGCCCGGAGAGATCGACGCCGCGCTCCTCGGCGATCTTGCGGGCGAGCGGGGAGGCGAAGACGCGGGCGCCGTTTGCCGGCGCCTCCGCCTCGGGCACGGCAGTGCGCTTGGGCTCGGCCACGGCCGTCGCGGCGGGACGCTCGCTCTCCCGCCCGTCCGCTTCACGCGATCCGGCTTGAGCCTTCTTCGGGGCCGACGCGCCCGCCGAGGCCGCGGCCTCGTTCGGCGACTCGCCCTCGGCCGCGAGCACACAGATCACCGAGCCGATCGGGACGGTCTGGCCCTCCTGCGCGACGATCTTGGCCATCGTGCCGTCGTCGAAGGACTGGAGCTCCATCGTGGCCTTGTCGGTCTCGATGTCCGCGATGACATCGCCGGAGGAGACGGCGTCGCCCTCCTTCACGTGCCACTTGACGACGGTGCCCTGCTCCATGGTGTCGGAGAGGCGGGGCATGGTGACTTGGATCGGCATATCGATCAGCTCCGAGGCGCGGGTGCCCATTCCCCGCCGCGCCAATCACTCGATTGCAATGAGCGGGGACCCGGCACGGGTGTGCTCAACGAGAGCACTCAGTCTATTCTCGAAGAGCTCCAGCAGGGCGCTGGTACGCACGTTTCCGGCTCGTACCCAGACCACCTGAGGGGGTGGGCCGAGCGTGGTGACGAGATTCGCAAAGTCATCGTCCTTGCTCACGATGATTGATCCTCGCTCTCTCGCCCGTAGGAATACGTCTCGATCGGGCACCTCCAGGAGCCCAAGGTCCCGGAAGTGCTCGCCTCGGAGACCGGGTTGCGTTGAAAGCCACCTCGCGAGCGCACTGGGGAGGTTCTCGTCCACCCAGAATACCGTGTCTTCCTGATCGCTCACGACGCCAGCCCGAGCACCGGCAGGTCGGCGAACCGTCGGACGTAGTGCAGGCAGGCTTCGACATCCTCGCGCGCGATGTACGGGTAGTCGCGCAGGATCTCCGCCTCACTCATTCCTGACGCGAGCATGTCGAGCACGTCCACGACGCGCACTCGCGTCCCTCGGATGCGCGGACGGCCGCCGCAAATCCCCGCCGTCGAGACGATGCGAGGCCCTTGCTGAGGATCGCTCGGAACCGAAGTATCGTGCTGATCCATAGTCAATCTCCTGAGGAATCGGAAGCGCCGACCACTCCCTCATGGCACCGCGAGTTTCACTTGCGGTCCAGGCTGTCAGCTCACTTTATCCGCGTCGAGAATTGATGCTTTCCCCTCCCCGCTGCCTCCTTTGAAGGACTCGGTCGGCGGCAGGCCGTCCAGACGTGCCACTCCAAAGGCCGCGTAACGGCCTCGATCTCTTGGCGACTCTCCTCCAGAGAATCGAATGCAGTTTCGTTGCAGTCACCGTCCCCCATGTCGATGGAGAGCTCGACCCGCCAGTCGCGCTGCCGCATAACCCCTGCTTGGCCGGACGCAGGTGGGAACCAGAGATACTCCGGGTCCGGGAGCCGGTATTCGGCGCCATCGCGCATGCGCAACAGCATCTCGCTTGTGCATCCCAGGAACGCACCTCGCAAGCGGGCTGGATCCACCGTTCACCTCGGCATGAGCCAACGCTACCGACCGAGCGACCTGCGCACCGCCGCCGCGATCCTCTCCGCATTCGGCAGGTACGCAGCCTCGAGGCTCTTCGCGTACGGCGTCGGCACATCCTCAGTGTTCACGCGGATCGGCGGGGCGTCGAGCCAGTCGAAGCCCTGCTCGATCACCTGCGAGATCACCTCGCTGGCCACGCCGCCGAAGGGCCAGGACTGGTCCACCACGACGAGACGGTTGGTCCTCTTGAGGCTGCGGAGCACCGAATCCATGTCGAGCGGCCGGATGGTGCGCATGTCCAGCAGGTCGCACTCCACGCCCTCGCCCGCGAGCCGCTCGCAGGCCTCGATGCAGAAGTTCACGGGCCGCCCGAAGGAGACCACGGTGCACGCGTCGCCCTCGCGCACGAGCCGCGCCTTGCCGAACGGGATGTAGTACTCCTCCTCCGGCACGTGCGCCTTGTCGCCCAGCATGCGCTCGCTCTCGAGGAAGAACACCGGATCGGGGTCCAGGATCGCCGTCTTCAGCAGCCCCTTGGCGTCGTAGGGGTTGCTCGGGATCGCGATCTTCATTCCCGGCACGTTCGCGTAGAGCCCCTCGACGCACCAGGAGTGCGTCGAACCGAGCTGCCCGCCCGCCCCGTCGTTGCCGCGGAAGACGATCGGGCAGCCCCACTGCCCGCCCGACATGTAGAGCATCTTCGGCGCATTGTTCAGGATCTGGTCGGCCGCGACCAGACTGAACGACCAGCTCATGAACTCGATGATCGGGCGCAGCCCGTACATCGCCGCCGCGATCCCCAGGCCGGCGAAGCCGTTCTCGGAGATCGGCGAGTCGATGATGCGCTTGGGCCCGAACTCCTCGAGCATGCCCTGGCTCACCTTGTACGCGCCGCTGTACTCGGCGACCTCCTCGCCCATGAGGAACACGCGCTCGTCGCGCCGCATCTCCTCGCTCATCGCCTCGCGGAGCGCCTCGCGGAACTGGATCACGCGTTCGCCCTCGCGCGGCGGGAGGGGCCTGCCGAAGTCGGGCACCGCGAAGCCGCCCGGCAGGGCGGGGTGCTCAATGCGCTTGCCACCGGGGGGCACTGGGGCGGTCATCGTGGTCATGCGTGCTTCCGCTCTCGTCGCGGGTGCTCGCGCACCCGGATGGTTCTTCACATCGATCCGGCCGGCGCTCAGAGCAGCGGGTTCGGCTCGCCGTGGTTGTACTCCCGCGACGGGCTCAGCCGCGCCATGGGGTTGATGAATACGTCGCTGTACAGCTCGCGCTCGACATCGGGCGCCGGCGCGGCCTCGGCGAACTCCACCGCGTCGCGCACGATCTCCGCCACCTCGCCGCGCATCTCCTTCCAATCCGCCTCCGACAGGCAGCCCCGACCGCCCTCAGACTCCGAGGCCATGAGGTGCGCCGCCAGCGCCGCGATCGAGTCTCGCTCCTTCCACTGCTCGACCTCCTCTTTCGTCCGGTACTTCTGGGGGTCGGACATGGAGTGGCCCATGTAGCGATACGTCTTGAGATCGACGAACGCGGGGCGCTGCAGGTCGCGGCACTCATCCACCAGGGGCCTGAACCTGTCGTACACGTTGAGCACGTCGAAACCGTCGATCTCCACGCTCTTCATCCCGTACGACTGCCCGCGTGAGATCAGGTTCTTGCTGTTGGCCGAGTGCCGGTGCAGCGCCGTGCCCATCGAGTACCCGTTGTTCTCGATGATGTAGATCACCGGCAGTCCGTAGAGGGCCGCGAGATTCAGCGCCTCGTGGAAGGCCCCCTGGTCGATCGCCCCATCGCCCAGGTAGCACAGACACACCTTCTTCTTGCCCGTCCCCAGCACTTCCCACTCGTACCGGGCGGCGAACGCCAGCCCCGCCCCGAGGGGCGTCTGCGCGCCCACGATCCCGTGACCGCCGAAGAGCCAGTTGGGCTTGTCGAACATGTGCATCGAGCCGCCCTTGCCCTTCGCGCAGCCCGCGCCTTTGCCGAACATCTCCGCCATGCACGCCCGCGCGCTCGTCCCCCGGGCCAGCGCATGCCCGTGGTCGCGATACGCAAGGATCACGGGGTCATCGCGGTTCACCGATCCGATGGTGCCGACCGCCGACGCCTCCTGCCCCGAGTAGATGTGGCAGAAGCCGCCGATCTTCGCCTGCTGGTACGCCTGCATGGTCCGGGTCTCGAATTCCCGGATCAGCTGCATGTCCCGGAGCCACCCCAGGAGCGTCTCGTTCGAGAGAGCCGCGGACGGGCCGCTCTTCCTGGTCGCCTGCGTCGAAGCCTGGGTCATTCCGTGCTCCCGGAAGGGCGGTCCCGAACGTCACCCCTCGCTCGGGCGAGAGGTCGGGCGTCCTGAGCCGGCCCGATGGTCTGATATCGGTCGTGCGGGGGCGGGCGCGCCACCGTCGAGCGCCCATGGCCTGGATCACTCCATCCTAGGAAGCCAGCCCCCGGAAGGCCACGACGGCCCCGGGCCGTCATCGCCCCGGGGCCGTCGTTGAACGCTGCAGAGACACCGCCCGGCCGGAGCTAAATCCCAGCGCCGACCGTCTTCTCCGCGATCTGCGCCGGCCGCGCGCTCGCCGCACGGCTCTTGAGCAGCACCACCGCCGCCTCCAGCTGCAGGTCGATGCCCTTGGTCAGCAGGTCGTCGGGGTTGGCCTGCGCCTCGCCGGTGACCACGACCTGCCCATTCTCGTCCAGCGGCAGCACGTCCGCGTCCCGCCGGATCGTGATCGCCTCCTCGTTCTGCGAGGGCAGCATGTCCACCGACAGGTCCGGCTCGACGCCCCACTCGGTCATCCCCGGCCGGCGATGGATGAGCCTGCCGCCCGGCAGCCGGTAGTACTGGGTCGTCACCTTCAGCATGCTCTCCGCGGCGGTCGGGAGCGGCCAGGCGTTCTGCACACTGCCCTTCCCGAAGCTCCGCTTACCGATCACGATCGCGTCCAGCTTGCCCTCGTGGGCGTAGTCCTGCAGCGCGCCCGACACGATCTCGCTGGCCGAAGCGGAGCCCTCGTTCACGAGGATCGCCACGGGGACGTCCGCGAGCTCACCGGAGCCCTTGACCTTCTCCACGCCGGTCCGCACGCCGTCGGCGTTCTCGGTGGTGACCACCACGCCGGAGGGGACGAATTCACCCACAACCTCGACGGCCTGGTCGAGCAGCCCGCCGGGGTTGAACCGCAGGTCCAGCACCAGGCCGGAGAGGCCCTCGCCCCGCATGGAGTCCACCGCCCGGCGCAGGTCCTCGGCGGTGCTCTCGGTGAACTGGGTCAGACGCACGTAGCCGATGTCGCTCTCGCGGTCGACGAACCAGTCCCACTCCTCCTCGCTCGCGCCGAGCCGCTTCCAGCCCTTCACGCTCCGCAGCTTGATGGGGGAGCGCAGCAGGGTGAACTCCTTCTCGACCACCCCGCCCTCCTGCTCGCGCTCCACCGTCACGGTCACGCGCGTGTTGGCCGGGCCGGTGATCACGTCCACGGCCTGGTCGAGCGTGAAGCCCGTGGTGGAAAGCCCGTTGACCTCGGTGATGACGTCGTCGGCGCGGAAGCCGGCCCGCTGGGCGGGGGTGCCCTCCAGCGGCGTCACCACCTTGATGCGCTGCAGCTCGTCGTGCTGGATCTGCACGCCGATGCCCACGAACTCGCCGCGAGTGTTGCGCTCGAAGCGCCGCACCTCGTCCGGCCAGATGATCGTCGAATAGTCGTCGAGGCTGCCCATCGCGCCGTTGCCGAACTCGTGGAGGAGCGCCTCGTCCGGGATCTTCACCGTCCGCTTCGCGAGGTCGAGCACGCCGGTCACGACCGCCCGGATCTCCCTGGCGGTGATCTCCCGCTCGAACTCCGCGATCTTCTGGCGCTCAGCCTGCAGCGCCGCCACGAACGCCTGGCGCGCCATCTCGTCGCCCAGCCCCGGGAACACCCGCGCCAGCTGGGTGGTGGTGGCCATGGTCTCCACGCCCCCGAGCCCGGTCACGAGCATGCCGCGCGCCGCGTCGCCGTCAACATGGCGGCTCCCGGCCACCTCGATCGACTTGACCACCAGCCAGAAGTCGATGCCGGCGAGCTTGTCCTCGAACCGATCGCCGGTCGGGTTGTACGGCGGCAGCGGCTCCTCGCCCTCCTCGATGCGCCGCGCGTTCCGCATCTCCCAGTACAGCTCCGGCACGTACAGCCGGATCATGGAGAGCCTGCGGCTCAGCCGGTCGATGTCCGCCTTGTAGCGCTGGTCGATGTCGAACAGCACGTGCAGCCGGTAGAACAGCTCGCTCGATTCGAGCCAGCGCCCCGCCGCCTCCGCGCTCCGCGCCGCGTCGAGCGCCATCGTCACGGTCTCGGTCAGCAGGGGGTCGGCCATCAGGTCCCCCGCCTGCAGCGATCCGCCCTGGAGCTCCACCAGCTCGAGCGCGAGCACCAGCGCCTCGCCCAGGCGGGTCGTGCCCGCGTCCTGGCGCACCTGCTCAAGGCACGAGGCCAGCTCCGTCCGCGCCTCGCCGATGCGCAGCGCGCGATCCGCTTCGCGCTGCTGCACGTTGGCCTGGTAGTGTTCGGCCGCACCCTTCAGCGAGAGCAGCGCGCCCGCGTCCGTGTCGGAGTGGATTCCACGCAGGAGCGTCCCGAGCCGGTCGGCGTCGCCCGACCGGGCCGTGGACCACAGCTCGGCGGACCAGTCAGCCGCCGTCGTGGCGACCGCCTCGGGCTGGAACGCCCAAGCCGCCGAACTCACGGCTGCTGCTGCGACAAACGACCCCAGAAAACGAGCGGCGGCGGGTTTCAGCATGTTCGCTCCCAAACATGTGCAGAATGCGCGGGGATCCTTCCCCAAGATGAATACCCCGTAATCTTCGAGCCGGTTCCAGTCATTCATCGTCGCGCGGAACCAGTTTGGTCCACCGGTCGCGCGCGATCACACTCTCCGAGTCGTTATCGAACTGCACCCCGCCCGAGCGGCCGTCGTGATCGGCCGTCAGAGCTCATCGGCTGCCCGTTCCGGGGCGCCGGGCACAATCCCAGCCGCCCTCGCCGAGAGCCAAACCCGGCGTGCGACCAAGATACCAATTACGGAGAGGCTTGCGCTCAATGTTCCAAGAATAATGAGATTTAACTTGCCCTCGGCGATCAACCCCCACTCGACAAGGCCCGTCGCCAGCAAGCCGGTCGCGGGCCCGCCAGCGAAACCGACGCCGATCAGAGCCTCGTGCGCGCCACCGGCCTCGACCTCGCCCTTCCCGAGCTCCATCGCGTAGTACAGCGCGGCTGCGTAGATCACCCCCATGCCGACGCCGAGCACGGCGAGACCGGCGACGACGACGGCGACCGCTCCGCCGCCTCTGACACTCGGCGCGACGAGCGCGAGCGCGATCCCCCCGACGACCGCCCCAGCCCCCACGATCACCGCCCACCACCGGCCGTGCCAGCCGTGCCACCGCTCCATCGCGACGAACACGCCGAAGCGCGTGAGCATCCAGGTGGCGGCGACCCCCGTCTGCCACGCGCCCCCAACGCCCAGCCTGTCCAGCAGCGTCGGCACGTAGGGCGACCAGACGCTCACGACGTAGTAGCTCGTCGGCAGCAAGAGGCGGAACGTCGTGAGCAGAGGCACGTACACGGCGGGGTGCGGCTGGTGCAGCTCCGGCAGGTGAGCGCCCGGCTCGCTCCCCAGCGGCCACGCCGCCGCGGCGCTGAGCAGCTGCACCACCCCGAAACCGACCAGGATCACCAGCGGGTACTCTCGCACGAGCGGACTCATCGCCCAGAGGGACGCGAGCACGGCGAATGCCCACACGATGTTGAACTGTCCGATCGCCCGCCTGAGCCCCGCGCCGGACCGCCCCCCGCTCAGATAGCTCTCGATGAGCGGCCAGAAGGCCCCGCTCATCGGCGAGTACAACCCGACGACCAGCCACATGCTCCAGCCCACCCGCGCCGCGTCGCCGGTCCACCACGCCGCGAGCGGGGGCACAAACGCCGTCAACCCCATCAGGAGCGACAGCGAGACGAGCACACCGCGCGTGCTCACGGCGCTGGATCTCGCGGCGATTCGCCGCAGCGCCGGCCCGACCGCCGTGGCCCCGGCGATGTACGTCACGCCCATCAGCAGGCCGAGCGCGAAGTTCTCCCCTTCGCTGAAGCCGCACGCGTGCTTCGAAAGGAAGAACACCCCGTTGGTCACGACGCCCGTGCCCATGCTCCCGAGGAACGCCAGCGCCTGCACCGCCCACAGCGGCGCGGGTGTCCCCCCCCTCGGAACGACCCCAAACCCGGGCACGGGCCCGGCGGCGCGAGCCTCCGTTTGCATGAACGACCCCTGCCCGGCACGCCGTGGCCCCCCACGTTGCCGGGCGCGGGGCTTGATCGTACCATCCAGCCGCGGCGGGGCAGTGAACCCGCCGCGATGAGCGCCCGTAGCTCAATTGGAT
The DNA here is from genome assembly GCA_035654175.1 of Phycisphaerales bacterium. Classification (GTDB taxonomy): domain Bacteria; phylum Planctomycetota; class Phycisphaerae; order Phycisphaerales; family UBA1924; genus PNC22. The sequence continues at coordinate 3,089 of DASRXL010000178.1, read as the reverse complement.
AGAGCGCTGCCCTCCGAAGGCAGAGGTTCCGCGTTCGAGTCGCGGCGGGCGTATTCGGGACGATCCGGCACGGGGCCGGTCAGGGCAGCCAGTTTCCATGAAAGCCCGGGTTCCGGGAAGCCGAGGAGAGAGCCCCATGCAGACCCGCTCCGCGATCGTCCTGGCCCTCCTTCTCGCCACGCTCGCCGGACCGGGCGGCGATCACGCCCGCGCCCAGGGCGACGGGGAGCAGCCGGCGGCCCAGCCGACCGACCTGCCCCAGGCCGAATCGCTCTTCGAGGCGTACATCGAAGCCATCGGCGGTCGCGAAGCCCTCGCCCGTCATCAGAATCGGGTGCTCCACGGCATCTATCGCATCGCCGCCAACGGCGACACGCAGATCCTCACGCTGTACTGCGAGACGCCCAACCGTCTCCTCGCCGAGCTCGAGGCCCCCGCGCTGGGCACCACGATCCGGGCGACCAACGGCGCGGTCGCCTGGGGCACCAACGCCTCCGGCACGCCCTTCCGGCTCGACGAGGCGGAGACTGCGTCGTTCAACGACAACGCCATTTTCCTCAACGAGGCGGCGTACAAGGAGCGGTACAAGTCCATCCGGACCGCGGGCACCGCCGTCTTCGACGGCAAGAACGCCTACCAGGTGGATTTCGTCACGCACAGCGGCCTTCAGGGATCGATCTACTTCGACGCCGAGAGCAAGCTCGTCGTGGGTCGCCAGCTCAAGAACGCCGAGGGCCAGGGGCCGCTGGTGCTTGTCACCGCGTACAAGGAGTTCGAGGGCGTCATGCTCCCCACGCTCCAGCAGCAGCGATTCCAGGACGTGCAGACCCCGAGCGTGGACATCGAGTTCCGCTGGGTCGAGGTCAACGTCGACGACCTGCCCTCCTTTGACCCGCCGGCCCAGCTCACCGCCCCGACGCCCGCCCCGGGCGGCTGACGCGTCACGCCCGCGCGCGCGGCGCCGTGACCCGCAGCTCGCAGCACGCGCCGAGATCGCGACACACCGGGTGATCGCTGCATGCCCGCGCCCGCGCCGGGCACCCTCGCCGGCCGTGCCAGACCAGCATGTGGCTCGTCTCGCACCAGCGCTCGCGCGGGAACAGGGCCATGAGCCGCCGCTCGATGGACGAGACGGTCGCGCCCCGCTCGACGAGGCAGAACCGAGCCGAGAGCCTCGCGATGTGCGTGTCCACGACGAATCCCACGTTCACCCCGTAGGCGTTCCCCAGCACCACGTTCGCGGTTTTCCGCGCCACGCCGCGCAGCGTGAGCAGCTCCTCCATGGTCCGCGGCACCTCGCCCCCGAACCGCTCCACGACGTCCTTCATCGAGGCGTGGATCGCCCGCGACTTGTTCCGGAACAGCCCGATCGTCCGGATGTAGGGCTCGATCTCCTCCGGCGTCGCCGCCGCGTAGTCGGCCGGCGTCGGGAAGCGGGCGAACAGCGCCGGCGTCGCCTTGTTCACGCCGACATCGGTGGATTGGGCCGAGAGGATCGTCGCCACCAGCAGCTCGTGGGGCGTCGTGAACTTCAGCTCGCAGTGGGCCCCGGGATAGTGCTCCTCCAGAGCCGCCAGCAGGCGCGCCGCGCGCCTGCGCTCCGCCGCGGTCACCCGCGGCAATTCGAACGGGAACTCGGCGCCCCTCGCCCCACGCTTCCCGGTCTCTTTGCGCGCCACGTCTTTCGCCATCAGGCGTCTCCGGCGGAGCCTCGGCCCAAGGCCGCCGCGCTGGTCCATGAGGAGGCGACGAAGAGCGCCAGCGACGACAGCGCCACGCCGCCGATGAGCTTCGACGCGATCGGGTGCATGTCGTCGAACTGCCCCTTGGCCTCCGCCGCCTCGTCCGCTCGCCCGGCGGCCGCGGCCTTTCGGTACGCCGCCGCCGCGGAATCCATCCGGGGCTGAAGCCAGGCGAAGTGTGTCAGGAAGATGCCGGTCGTCACGAAGAGGAGCGCGAGCCGCGCCACCGGCCACTCGCGGCGGCCGCGGGTGAACGCGAGCACCAGCACCGACGCCATCGCGCCCAGCAAGGCCGCGCCGGTCACCGCGAAGCCGATGTTGAACACCCGCTCCGCGACCATGCCCGCCGCGAGCGACCAGTGCGGCCCGCCGTGCGCCGCGTACGCGGGGAGGCTGGGCCCGAGCTCCTTCATCGTCGGAAACACCACCGCCGCGACGACGCCGGTCATCGCGGTCACGCCGAAGCCGATGCCCGAGCACACCGTCAGCATCGTGCCCGCGAGGCGTCGCAGGGTCTCCATGACGCATCGTAGCTCCCGCGCCGCAGGCCCTTCCGCTCCTATGAATTCCACCATGCTCGCCCGTCCGCCACTCAGCGCCGCGCTCGCCCCCCTGCGCCAAGGCTCCGGCGCGGCGGACCCCCGCGCGCCGCTCGAGTGGGCGGGCGCGAGCGGGTTCCGCTGGGTGACTCTCGACGCCGCCACGCCCGGCCTGCGTCCGCGCGAGCTCGACCGCTCCGGTCGCCGTGACCTCGCCGCGCTCCTCCGCCGCCTTGAGCTCGGCTTCGCGGGCCTGGACCTCTGGATCCCCGCCCCGCACTTCCTCGATCCCGCGCTCGCCGACCGGGCCTTGGCCGCCGCGAGCGAAGCCGCCCGGCTCGCGGCGGACATCGCGTCGCTCAGCGGTGGCCACCGCATCGTCAGTGTCACCCTCCCGGCCGAGATGCCGCCGCCGGCGCTCGAATCGCTGCTGGCGCACGCCGATTCGCACGGCGTGGTGATCGCCGACCACGCGTGGCCCCCGCGCGAGGGCGAGGACCCGGAGCTGCTGGGCGTCGGTATCGATCCCGCGTCCGTGCTCGCCGCCGGCGACAACCCGGCCAAGGCGGCCGCCAGGCTGGGCTCACGGCTCGCCGTCGCGCGGCTCAGCGATTCCAGCGAGATAGGACGGGTCGAGCCCGGTCGGGGGCACGGGCGGCTGAACGACCTCGCGTACACCGTCGCGCTCGCCACCGCCGGCTACGACCGCCCCGTCGTGCTCGACCTCCGCGCGGTGCCCGAGCCGCAGGCGGCGGCGCTCCGCGCCCTGCGCTGGTGGAGCGGCGGCTGATTCACTCGACCGGCGAGC
>DASRXL010000177.1:0-8136 GCA_035654175.1 Phycisphaerales bacterium | reverse complement strand
GATCCGCGAGCTCTCCGCCCTGCGCGACGAGCTCATCGCGGCCGACGCCGTCCCCCAGGCCCGCAAGGTCCTCATCCACCTCGCCACCATCGCCGACCCCGCCGAGAGCGCCAGCTCCCGCGAATCCCGCCGCAAGGCCGCCATGGAGCTCGTCTCACCCCGGGTACCCCGCCCCTCCGGAGCGGCTCCTCCTCCTACCTCTCCTCCGAGCCTCAATACCACCGCTGCGCCCTCAAAGCCCGCCGCCCCTCGCCGCCCCGGACGTGCGACACCCCGCTCCCCCGAACCCGCTCCGGCCCGCGAACCGCAAACCGCTGGCCGCGATCGCCCGCCGATCCCGATACACGCCACATGCACCACCAAGCTCCCGTCCTCCTCGCGCCCGCCGCGTTCACCGGCGCCCTCCTCCTCACCTCCCCGCTCTCCGCCCAGTGCGAACAAGGCTGGGACGACCGGTTCCTCCCCGCCCGCTTCGGGCGCGAAACCGCTCCGATCGCGGTGCTCGACGATGGGCGAAGGCACGTGATCCTGATGTCGGGCGGCGCGCCGGCCGAGTTTGGCCGGCCGTTCGCCCCACCGTATTGGGATGGTGCAGAGTGGCGCGAGGGCCTCGGCGGACTGACCACCGCGGCAGGGCCGCGCCTGAGGTTTGTCCACTCGCCGGGCGACACGCGAATCGCGTTCGCCCAAGGAGAGGACCTCGCTGTTGATGGCCGGCCCGTGCGGGGAATCGGCATGTGGGACGGAGTGCGCTGGGTCCAGTTGGGAAACCACCCCGACCCACAGCTGGTGACGCCAGGGCCATCGTCCGCGCCCGAGCACGCGGTCTGGCATACCACCGGGCCGTTTGGGAGGCGAATCGTGCAATGGGACGGGTCCGCGCCGCTGGAAATCGGGCTGGTGGACCAGAGCACGCCACCAACGGCGATGCTGTGGTTCGATGACGGCACGGGGGAAAGGCTGCACATCTTCGGCGCGTTCGTCGAGGTGAGCGGGGCGCACATCGAGTACGCCGCGGCGTGGGATGGCCATGCGTGGTCGGCGCTCGCGAACGGCCCGCATGCGGTTCTCGCGCGCCCGGTCGTGTACGACGACGGCTCGGGCGCGGCGATCTATGGGATTCCCGCGCACACGGATCGGCTCTATCGCTGGGACGGCGACGCGTGGACGGTGTTCGCGTCGGCCGGGCTGCCCGACAGCTTCGAGCTCTTGGGCGTGGCGGACTTCGGGCGGGGCTCGGAACTGATCGCGCGCCACCTCGACTGGGACGCGTACCGGACGACTCTGTGGTCGTGGGACGGTGCGGAATGGCGGCCGCTGCCCCACCAGATCGACGGGACCGTCTCCCAACTGGTCACGATGCCGTCGCCTTCCGGGGCGCTGACGTACGCCGCGGGCTCGTTCGTGGCATTCGATGGCGAGCCGGCGAGCGGCATCGCGGTGTGGGATGGAGCATCGTGGAGGGGGCTGGACAGCGCGCAGACGGGCAAGGGTGTTTCCGGAGGTCGTTTGGTCGTCTCTGTCGGGCCCGAGGGCGGCCCTGACCTGGGAGACAAGGTCTACGTGGCCGGCAGGCGCTACGAAGGGGGGATGCTGCAGGGGCACCAGCGACTCGGCACGGTCGCGAGCTGGGACGGCCGGTCCTGGCGGTCGTTGGGCCCGCGGATCGGCGGGGAGTACGGCCAACTGAACACGATGGTCCTCGCGGACATCGGTGAGGGACCACGCCTGCTGCTCGGCGGGCAATTCTCGCCCGAGCACGCAGGCTTCGCGTCTGTGGGACAGTTCGACGGCAACGCGTGGCGCAGCGTCGGACCGGCGCACGATCTCTGGGGCGAAGTTCGTGCGCTCGCCGTATTCGATGCCGGACGCGGCCCGGAGCTCTACGCGGCGGGCGAGATCTGGACCGAGAGCGAGGGCAAGGTGAACCTCGCGCGCTTCGACGGAGCTCGGTGGCGCGCCGTCGGCGCGGCGTTCGACGGCCCTTGCAACGCCCTGCTGGTCTTCGATGACGGCGCCGGGCCGGCGCTCTACGCCGGCGGCGCGTTCACGCGCGTCGGATCGCGGGATATCGGCGGCATCGCGCGCTGGGACGGCGTGGAGTGGGCCCAGGTGGGCGGCGGCCTGAGCAGCGCCGACGGGCCGCCCGCGCTCGCCGACCTCATCCCGCTGGATATGCACGGCCGGCGCCTGCTGATCGCACGAGGCGTATTCGACGTGGACGGAAGTTGCAGCGGGCTCGGGGCGTGGGACGGGAGCGGCTGGGGGCCCGCGTGTCGGCTGTTTCCTCACCCATTCGAGTACATCGAGAGCGCCCCCGGTTCCTCAGGGCCCCGAGCGATCGTCGCGTTCCGCGACGAGCTCGTCTCCGTGCAGGAAGGCGACGGATGGCGCTTGCTGAGCGACGATCACGACGGATATGTGTTCGGCGCGACGATCGGGGCGACCGATGGCACAGAATCGGTGTACCTCGTGGGTGCATTCTCCGAGTTGGGGGGCCAAGCGGCGGACGGATTCGCCCGGTTCGGCTGCCCGCGATGCGTCGCCGACTTTGACGTCGACGATGATGTCGACGGCGCCGATGCCTCGCTCTTCCTGACCCTCTGGGCCGACGGCGATCTCGGCGCGGATGTCGATCCGGATGGCATTGTGGACAGCCGCGACATCGTCGAGTTTCTGAACCTGTGGACGGCCGGATGCTGACGCCCGCCGGGCGCCACGGTCTGAGCGACTGTTCGAGCGAAGGCCCCGCTCACCCCCTCACCCTCACAACACCACCAGCGGATCCCGATCCACCGCAGACATCCGCGTCCGCACCCCCGGCAGCTCCTTCTGCAGCCGCTCCGCCAGCAGCGGCAGGTACCCGCGCTCCGTATTCGTGTGCCCCGCGAGCAGCACGTGCATGCCGTCGTGGATCGCCGCGAGCACGTTGTGGTGACGCATCTCGCCGGTAATGAAGGCCTCGCAGCCCTCGTGTGCGGCCAGCGGCGCGAGGCTCTCCCCGGCGCCGGGCACGACGGCGAGCGTGCTGACGGGCTTCTCCGGATCGGCGCACGCCCCGAGCGCAACCCGCGCGGTGCCGAGGAAGCGGCGGAGGCGGGCGCCCAGCTCGTGCATGGTCGCGGGCTGGTCGAGCACCAGCCGCCGTCCGGCCCCGATCCTTCGGCGCGGGAGCGGCGCCAGCTCGTACACGTCCACCGCCGGCTCCTCGTACGGATGGAACCGGCGCAGCGTCTGCAGCGCGATCGGCAGCGCCCGCCTCGGGCACACCATCTCGAGGCGCTGCTCGCCGATGACCTCCAGCCGCTCGGGCTCGCCCACCGCCGGCTTCGTGCCCTCTCCCCCCAGGAACGTGCCCACCCCGGCCGTGCTGAACGAGCACACGGAGTATTCGCCGATGCGTCCCGCGCCCGCCGAGGCGAGAGCATTGCGCACCGTCTCGAGGTTCTTCTCGGGAAGGAACGTGACGATCTTGACGCGCTCGAGCGTCGCCCCCTCCTCGTGGGGCACGAGCGCCCGGCAGTCGCCCGCGATCTTGCCGGGCCCGCCGCCCGAGAGCCCCTCGCAGAGCCAGTCGGTTACGCCGCCGGGCGCGGCGTCGAGCGCGGTGTGCGGCGAGTAGATCGCGATGCCGGCGCGGGCCGCGGTGAGGATGATCCGCTCCCGCGGCGTGGCGTCCGTGATCGAGCGCAGGTCCTTGAAGATCGGCGGGTGGTACGAGATCACCGCGCTGGCGCCGAGCTGTGCCGCCTCCGCGATCACCGCCTCCGTGAGGTCGATGGTCAGGAGCACCGGCCCGGCGAGATCGGCCGCGAGGGCGCCGACGTGCAGGCCGACCTTGTCCCAGTCCTCGGCGTATTCGGCCGGGGCGATCCGCTCCATGGCGGCGACGAGATCCCTGACGAGCATTGGGGCCGGCATGGGATGGACCTCCTCGGGGATGATAAGGTCACGCCGATGCCGGTCGTGGCGATGCCTGCGTATGGAAAGCTGAACCTGGCGCTCGCGCTGCGGGCGCCGGAGTCGGCGGGCTCGGCCCGGCCGGGCTGGCACCGGATCTGCACCTGGATGTGCGCGATCGACCTGGCCGACCGGGTGCTGATCGAGCCGCTGGGCCGCGCCGAAGCCTCCACATGGAGCGCGGCGTGGGCCGCCGACTCGCCCCGCCCGGGGGCGATCGATTGGATGCCGGAGAAGGACCTCGCGTGGCGGGCGCTGCGGGCCGTCGAGCGGCGCCTCGGGCGGAGCCTGCCGACGCGGATCGTGCTCGAGAAGCGGATCCCGACCGGCGCCGGGCTGGGGGGCGGATCCGCGGACGGCGCGGCGGCGCTCGCGGCGATCGACCGAGCGTGGGAGCTCGGGCTCGGGCCCGAGGTGCTGCGCGCCCTGGGCGCGGGGCTCGGGAGCGACGTGGCCTTCTTCATCGACGAGGAGCAGCCGGCGCGCCCGGCGGTGGTGAGCGGGTTCGGGGAGCAGGTCGAGCGGACGGCGCGGGTGGCGGGCGAGGTGGTGCTCTTCGTGCCGCCCTTCGGGTGCCCGACGGGCGCGGTCTACAGGGCGTTCGATGAGGTCGTGGCCGGGGCGCCGCGGCCTCACACCGGACGCGACAGCGTGGTGCGGGAGATGGCGCGCGGCGCCCGGGCGCTGGACGCGGAGCTCTTCAACGACCTCGCCGAGCCGGCGATGCGCGTGCGGCCCGAGCTGGCCGCGGTGCGCGCGGGGCTCGGGCGGGCGCTGGGGCGGCCGGTGCACGTCACCGGGAGCGGCAGCTCGCTGTTCGTGCTGTGCGGGCCGGGCGAGGGCGAGCGGGTCGCAGCGGGGGCGCGGCAGGCATTGGACAGCGGCTCGGGGCGCGCCGCGGTGCGGGTCTGCCGGCTGGTGTGACCCCGTACACTGCGTCCGAAGCAGGGAAGGACGTGCGCATGGCCATGGAACGCCCGGTGGTGGGGATCGATCTCGGCGGCACGAACATGCAGGTCGGCGTCGTTCGCCCGGACGCGCGGGAGGTCGGGGCGGGCGCGGCCATCCTGGGCACGGCCCGGAAGAAGACCAAGGCCGAGGAGGGGTTCGAGGTCGTGCTCGACCGCGTGGTCGCGGCGGTGGGGGAGGCGTGCGAGGCGGCGGGGATGAAGCCGGGCGATCTCGGGGGCGTGGGGATCGGGGCGCCGGGAGCCGTCGATCCGGCGACGGGGATCGTGTTCGAGGCGGTCAATCTGCGCTGGAAGGAAGTCGAGTTGGCGAAGGTGCTCGGCGAGAAGCTGGGCTTGCCGGTGGCGGTGGATAACGACGTGAACGTGGCGGTGTACGGGGAGTGGGTGCTCGGGGCGGCGCGGGGTGCGACGAACGTGCTGGGAGTGTGGGTGGGGACGGGGATCGGCGGGGGGCTGATCCTGAACGGGCGGATGTTTTACGGGCACTACCACACGGCCGGGGAGATCGGGCACATGCTGATCTTCCCGAACAACCCGCCGGGCACGCGGTCGCTGGAGCACAACTGCTCGCGGACGGCGGTGGTGGAGCGGATCGTGCGCCTGATCCAGTCCAACCGCAAGAGCATGCTGAGCGAGATCAGCGGGGAGAAGTACGAGAAGATCAAGTCGAGGGCGCTGGCGCAGGCGTACGCGGCCGGCGACGAGCTGACGCGGGAGGTGGTGGACGACGCCGCGAGGCTGATCGGGAATCAGATCGGCGGCATCGTGACGCTGCTGTCGCTGGAGCGGGTGGTGCTGGGCGGCGGGCTGACGGAGGCGATCGGCGAGCCGTTCGTCGCGCGGGTGCGCGAGGCGACGAAGGACATCGCGTTCCCGGACGTGTGCAAGGGCGTCGACGTGGTCGCGAGCGAGCTGCTCGACAATGCCGGTCTGCTGGGCGCGGCGATGATCGCGGCGGATAGGGTGGGGGAGTAGCGAGACAGCAAGGCAGCGAGACAGCGAGGCAGCGAGACAGCGAAGCAGCGAGGCAGCGAGGCAGCGCGGTCCTGCTTCGCTGGTCGCTGCTTCGCTGTCTCGCTGCTCAAAAAAAGAAGCCCGCTCTTGCGAGCGGGCTCCGGGCGAAGAAGGCAGCGACGAGCTGCTTCAGGCAGAATGGTCGCGCAGGATGTTGTCGATGGCGGCGTCGACGCGCTCCGGGGTGTCGTAGGTCCCGGCCTCGATCTGGGCGCGGACGCGATCGATCAGCTCCTGCCTCACGGGCGGCTCCTGGTTGAGACGGGACAGGGACTGTGCCAAGGCCGATACCTCCACTCGGTCCTGCCCGCGCCGCCGGGCGCGGGGCTCGGCGTTTTGGCCGGGTCTGCCCGTCACGTCGACCTGGCGGGGCCTCGGCGTCCCCGACGCCGAAGCCCCCCCACCGATTGCTCCGATCTCTGACATCCACACACCTCCCGAATTCGGCTGCGTTTCCGCACCCGGTTGATCTCGTCGGCCGCGCGAACGCGGCCTGTGGTCTCTCTCTTCCATCCACCATCGCTATCGGAGGGGTGAGAGAGAACTCTTCAATATGGATATCAATGTCACTATTTCTTCTATGTCTCTGGCACGCAGAAGTTTGCGACGGATAACTTCTGGTGGGACGCGCGAAGTATTTTGCGGCGGCGCGGGGTCTCTTGGCGAGGTTGTCCGGACGAATTCACGCGGCTCGGCGGGGGGTGGGGCCGCTAGAGTGCTGCCCCGGAGGTGGTTGCATGGCGAGGCACTTTGTATGGCATGTGTACGCGGCGGCCGCGGTCGCGGCGATCGGGGTGGGGCGGCCGGCCTTCGCCCAGTTCTACGGCAAGAAGAAGGATGCCCCGGCGGAGAAGCCGCGGGAGCTGGAGAAGCTCCGGGAGGAGGGGGCGCGGGTGCTGGCGCCTCTGGAGGGGGAGGCGGGGGCGGCGGCCTCGTCCTCGCACTGGTCGATCGTGCTGGCGACCTTCTGGGGTGAGAAGCACGAGGAGGCGGGGCGGCTGGGGCTGCACAAGGTGCGGGCGGAGGCCGGGCTCCCCGGCGCGTATCTGGAGACGCGGGACAAGGCGACCGTGATCGCCTACGGGCGGTACGAGAGCCCGAGCGATCCGGCGGCGCAGGCGGACCTCGCGCGGATCCGGGCGGTGCGGGTGGACGGCGGGGCGCCCTTCGCGGCGGCGCTGCTCACGCCGCCGGCGCCGGAGCACCTGGCCGGGAGCCTGCCGGAGCTCGACCTGCGCAACGCGAAGAAGCAGTTCGGCGAGGACAAGGCGCTGTACACGCTGCAGGTGGCGATCTACGGGCGCGGCGACCGCTCGGCGGCGACGGCGGAGGAGGTCGCGGAGTTTCGCAAGGCGGCCGAGGACGCGGCGGTGCTGCTGCGGCGCGACGGCGAGCTGGCGTTCTATTACCACGCGCCGGAGCGGAGCATGGTGACGGTGGGGATCTTCGGGCAGGAGGAGTATGACCCTCTCAACCGGCCGGGGATCGAGGGCTTCGGCCTGATCGAGGCGCGGGAGCGGCACCCCTTGAACCTGCTGAACGGCAAGGGAATCCGGGAGAAGCTGCCGGGAGTGGACGAGAGCGACCCGCGGGCGTGGCGGATGCAGCCGAGCATGTTGGTGGGGGTGCCGGAGTCGTAAGAGGGACAACAGGATTCTCCCGCCGCTGCTCTTGCACCCTCCTCGTCGCCGGCTTGCACAACTCCCGCGCGAGCAATACCTTGACGCTCCACCCGGGGCAGTTCCGGGGCGCGGGGGCCGGAAGAGCGAGGGTGTTCATTCGCGACGGCGTTTCTGGCCGTTTCTTTCGCCCCGTTGGGGCTTCGTGTGTGGGGTGGCGCATACCCAGGGCTGCGCCCTGGGCTGGGGTTCTGTCACGCCGTTGGCGTGAGGAAGTTCGGGATGCTCGGGGTCGGGAGGGATGCAGGCGCTAGCGGGAGCGGTCGAGGTCGGCGGCGTTGACTTCGCCCCAGCCTTGGAGCCAGAGGGGCTCGATCTCGACGGCGGTCCAGGATGGCGCGTTGCTCGCGCTGTTTGCGCTGCTCGCGCTGTTTGCGCTGCGCGCGCTGGTGGCGCGGCTCGGGTCGTCGTCGGCGGCGGCGGCGGCGCGGGGCTCCTTGCGCCAGGTGATCATGCAGATGAAGCGGGTGGGGGCGCCTTGGCGAATGGGTGTGACGGTGACGGTGGCGCGG
>DASRXL010000176.1:0-29680 GCA_035654175.1 Phycisphaerales bacterium | reverse complement strand
GCGACTCCCGACGCGCGGCTCTACCTCGCCGCGGATACGGGCGGCTCCTCGGGCGACCTCCTCGGCGTGATCGACCTGCTGAGCCGGAACGGCTTCGGAGACTTTCAGCTCTTCGGCACGCCCCGCGAGCGCGGCCCGGGGTCGCGCGACGCGGCGCCGCCGGCCGGCGGCTGAATCTACCGGTCCTGCGCGAACTCCTTCTCGAGCCTGAAGAACTCCAGCTCATTCCCGAGGTGCTGCTTCATGGCGGGTGAGGGCGCCAGGTCGATCGCGCGCTGCTGCGCCGCGATGCCCTTGTCGAACTCCTTCCGGCGCATGTGCACCATCGCCAGGCCCGCGAGCATCCGGGAGTCCTGCTCGCCGGTCAGCTCGACGGCGCGCTCCGCCAGACCGAGGGCGAGGTCCAGATCCGGGCTCTCGATGCCGAGCGAGTCGGCGATGCCGAAGGCGAAGCGCAGCAGCATCTCCGCGTCGTCCTTGTACGGCCCGTCCCGCAGCTCCCGGACGTACGCGTACGCCGACGGCGCGCTCTCCGCGTCGCTCAGAAGCGTCTCGAACTTCCACCACGCCCACTGGCTCATGCCCTCCGGGTTCGACGCGACGATCTCGTCCGCCAGCGCCAGCGCCCGCGGGCGGTCCCCGGCCGCCCACGCCTCGTGCAGCTCCCGCTGCGTTCTCGCCACGCGCTCCGCGCCCGCGACCCGCTCCGCGTCCGCACGCCTCGCCGCCTCCAGGTCGAACTTGTCGGCGACGAGCAGCCCGAGCGTCCGCTCGAATCCCTCCTCCGCGGGGTGCCCCACCCACGCGATCCGGCCCTGCTTATCGACGAGAAACGCGCATGGGATGCCGCCCCGGCCCGCGGCTTCCATGTACTCCGACCACGTCCGGGAGGTCGAGTCGAACGCCACGCGGTAGTCCATCGCCTCGCCCTGGCTCGCGACGAACTCGCTGACCACTTCGAGCGTGTTGCTCTCGTCGGCGCGCGTGACGCCGATGAAGTCGGCCTGCTCCCGGAACCTGTTCTGCAATTCGGTGAGATGCGGGATCCCCGCGACGCAGGGGCCGCACCAGGTCGCCCAGAACTCCACCGCGTAGACCCGCCCTTGGGCGAATTCGGCGATGGGATCTCCCTTCACCCAGCGCGTCACGTGCAGCTCCGGCGCCTGATCGCCGATCGCGAGCATGCCGGCGGGCGACACCGCCTCCGGCGCGCCGGGTTGGGCCGGCGCGACCGCCGGTCCGAGGGCAATGAAACCGCAGGCGATGAGAAATCGCGTCCAGGCAGGCATGAGCCGCCTCCCTTCGGGCCGCGTCCGCGCCTCGAACCGGGGCGCGAGGCCGGGGCGTACCCTTTCAGACCACCATACCGGCTCGACCGCCGGTGAGATTCCGAGCCATGTCGAATCCCCAGCCGATCGCCTACGACAGCGGCTTCCGCCCGCGCCTCGGCGTGGGGATCGCGCTGAGCGTCTTTGCCCATGTGGGGTTCGGGATCGCCCTCGCCGGCGGCTGGTGGAGCGGGTTCTCGGACCTTGCTCCCGTGGTCGGCGCGTTGCCCCCGCCCCGGCCGGAAGAGCCCGTCGTCAGGCCGGGGATCGCCCAATCGCGCACGGTGACTATCAACTGGCTTGGGTTCGAGGCCCCCACCGAGCACGCCGCGGCGCCCGCGGATACCGACCAAGCGGCCCTCTCGCCCGAGGCGCCGGGAGCGCCGGGCCTACCCTCGGGCGCGGCGTCCGGCGCGCCCGCGGCCTCGCCCCAGCCAGCGGCTCAGCCGGAGCACGCGCTCGGGCCCGCGCCGGAGGTTGGGGCGGCTGTGGACCCCTTGCCTTCCCCGGACCCCGCGCCCCATGCCGAGCCGGCCGTCTCTGAAGCACTGCCGGAGGCGGTGGCTCCTCCACCGGACCCGGCTCCGATCCGCCCCGAGGAGGCTGAACCGATCTCGATCCCGGAGCGTGAAGGTCCGGGGCTCGCCGCGCCACTGCTCGAGTTCGTGAAGCGGGCGTTGGAAGCGGCCGCGAGGCCTGCGGCGGGAGGGCCGGCGGAATCCCCCGCCTCTACGCCGCCGGATTTGGCCGCGAGCGCCGAGTCCCCACCCGCGCCGGCCGCGGCTCCGGGCGGGAGCCCGGCCGCCGCACCCGATGCGCTGCCCTCGGAGAAGCAGTCGGCGCCGACGTCGAGCGATGAGCCGATCGACTGGGCGCCCGGGAGGCCCGCGGCGGCCGAGGGATTGGATATCGTGACCGTGGACCCCCGCTGGACGATCGCCACCCGCCTCTCCGCGCTGCCGCGGAACCCGGTGGTGCGGATCGACTTCGGGAAGGACGGGCACGTGCGCAAGGCCGAGTTCCTGCCCGAGCAGAACACCGGGTACCGCGATGTGGACGGCCCGCTGCTCGACGCCCTCTACCGGTGGAGCGCCAAGGGCAAGGCCCTAGACCAGTTGCCGGCCGATCAGCCGGACTCGGTCGTATCCCTGAAATTCCGGATTATTCTGGTCCCGTCACGCGGCACGGTGCACCGCCCCGCGAGGGGCCGATAGAGGATGCCATGAGACTTCCACGGCTCGCGCCGGCGCTGCTCGTCGCATGCAGTTGCGCGGCGGCGCAAGGGCAGACCGACGACGATCGCTTCCGCCCCATCGAGGAGGGCTTCGACGACGTGAGCCCCCAGGCCGAGAGCAATCGCCTCCAGCCGGTCGACACCCGCATCCCGCTGGACTTCACGCGCGTGTACGAGATCATCGACGCGCCCGGGCTGCTCGCGCGCCGCTCGGGCGCGGTGACCGCCGTCTTCCCGCGCAGCATCTACAACGCCGACGCCTCGGCCCCGATCCCGCCGGGGACTGTCTTCTATGTCGGGGATCTGCCCGTGGACCTCGCCCAGCCCGGGATGTTCACGCCGAATGCCCCGGGCCTCGCCGCGCCCGCGCGGGCTGGGAACCGCCTGGACACGGCGGCGGGCGCCCGCATCCAGACGCCGATCGTCGGCGCGCGGATCGATCTGCGCGTGCCGGCGGCGGGCCCGGCGCTGGGCGCAACCCCCGAGAGCGATCAGCCGGCGCCGACGATGTGGCAGAGCGAGGCGTACCGGCAGCAGCGGGTCGGCGACATCCTGCGGCGGGTGGTCCGGCGGGTGAGCGAGCCTGAATCGAGGGCCGCGGGCGAGCGTGCGCGCCAGCCCTCCGAGGAAAGCCCCTCATCCCCGCCGCTCCGTACTCGCACGGAGCGGGACGAGCCCGACTCCAAGGGCGGCGGTCGCTAGGCGCCCGGCTTGTTCTTCTCGGCGCCGTCTCCGGCGATCGAGCTGCGCATGCTCGTGTCGGCCTGGATGTTCTGCAGGCGGTAGTAGTCCATCACGCCCAGCCGCCCGGCGCGGAAGGCGTCCGCGATCGCGCGGGGCACGTCGGCCTGCGCGAGCACGACCATCGCCTGGTTCTCCTGGATCTTGGCGCGGTTCTCCTGCTCCTGGGCGACGGCCATCGCCCGCCGCTTCTCGGCCTCGGCCTGGAAGCGGCGCTTGTCGGCCTCGGCCTGATCGGCCTGGAGCTTGGCGCCGATGTTCTCGCCGACATCCACGTCGGCGATGTCGATCGAGAGGATCTCGAACGCGGTGCCCGCGTCGAGACCCTTGGCCATCACCGCCTTGGAGATGCGGTCGGGGTTCTCGAGCACCTGCTTGTGCGAGTCGGCCGAGCCGATCGCCGAGACGATGCCCTCGCCGACGCGGGCGATGATCGTGTCCTCGGTGGCGCCGCCGACCAGGCGGGCGATGTTCGTCCGCACGGTCACGCGCGCGCGGGCCCGCAGCTGGATGCCGTCCTTGGCCACGGCGTCGATCGTGCTGCGGCCCTGCGAGGGGTTGGGACAGTCGATCACCTTCGGGTTGACGCTGGTGTTCACCGCGTCGAGGATGTCGCGCCCCGCGAGGTCGATGGCGGTCGCGATGTTCCAGGGCAGCTCGATGCGGGCGTTGCGCGCGGCGATCATCGCCGAGATCACGTTCGGCACGCGCCCGCCCGAGAGATAGTGCGTCTCGAGCTGGGCGGTGGAGATGTCCAGGCCGGCCTTGACGGCGCGGATGCGTGAGAAGACCACCGTCCGGATGTCCACCTTCCGCAGACGCATGCCGATCAGGTCCAGCAGGCGGACGCGCGCGTTGGAGAGCAGGGCCTGGATGTAGAGGTTGATGAACTGGCCGACCAGGAAGAGGACGATGATCGCGACCAGGACCAGGACGACGATGAGCACGATGATCGCCTTGTCCCCGACCCCGCCGCTGGTCTGGGCCGACGCGGCGGAGGGGGCGGCGAGCAGCGCGCCGAGCGCTAGGAGGTGGGCGAGGGCGGGACGGGTGTTGGGCATCTCGTGTTCCTTGGCGGCCTCGGGGCCTGTTCGCGGGGCAGTATACCGAGCGGCGAGCCGGGTACGGGGCGAGGCGGGCGCCCGGATCACCGCTCCGCCGACACCTTCACCGCGCGGAGAATCGTGCCGATGCCGATGCCGATGCCGATGCCGATGCCGACGCCGTGCCCGCGCCCTGCGCGCGGGTCCTCGCCGAGCCCGGCGCCCGGCCGGCGGCCCAGAGCCCGTCAGATCGCGCGCACCTTGATCTGGTTGTCCTGCACCGCCGTCACCCGGACCCTCGCGCCGCTCTCGATCAGCCCGGTCTCCGCGAGGGCGTCGTACCTCGCGTCGCCGATCCGGACGACCCCGATCGGGCGCAGCGGCGTCATGACCACGCCCTCGGCCCCCACGAGGGCGCGCCAGCGGTCGCGCTCTGCCTTCTCGGCGAGCCTCTGCCGGGCGATCTCCTCCTCGGTCAGGTCGCCGAGGAGCATCCGCCGCCCGATCGGCGTGTTCGGCCACACCCGCAGCGCGAAGCTGATCGCGATCGGCGCGAGCACGAGCACGCTCAGCACGCCGATGAGCCCCCACGTCGTATCCGCCCTGAACAGGATCACCACGCCGACCAGCGAGGAGACGCCGGCGAGAATCGCCAGGATCCCCCCGCTCGGGATGAACACCTCCGCCACCATGAGCAGCACGCCCGCGGCGATCAGTCCGAGCCCCAGGAGCAGCATCCCTTCCTCGCCCACTCGCCCCGCCTCCTAGCCCGCGCCCATGCCGCCGGGATGCCCGCCGTCGCCGGCGATCTCCTCGACGACCACCCGGAACCGGTCCGCGGACACAATCCTCACGTTCCGCCCCGCCTCGATGTATCCGATGTCGGCCACCACGTCGATCACGCGATCGCCGACCTGCGCCCGGCCCGATGGGCGCAGAGGGGTGACGCTCACCCCGACGGAGCCCTGCTTCGGCGGGAGGTCCGCGCCCACGGGGATCTCGGCGAGCAGGTCGTCCTCCGAGCCCGACCCGCCCGAGACGTCCTTGAGCACGAGCGATCCGACGAGCGGCAGCGAGCCGAAGTGCTTCGCCAGGAAGTACATCCCGAACCCCGCGGTCGCCGTGCTCATGAAGAGCGTGACCAGGCCGTAGATGAGGTCCGACTGCCCGCGCGGGCTGTTGGGGAACAGCCCGCCCGGCGTGTCGCCGACGAAGGTGCCGAGCAGGCCGCCGAAGAGCAGGAGCAGCCCAGCGATCCCCGGCACCCCGAACCCCGGCGTGATGAAGATCTCCACCACGATCAGGAGGATGCCGAGGAAGATCGCGCCGATCTCCCACCAGTTGGCCATCCCGATGAGCGCGGGTGGGGCGAGCAGCCCGATGAGAGCCGCGGCGGCGATGGCGCCGGGCAGGCCGATGCCGGGGTGCGACATCTCCAGGAAGAGTGCGATCAGGAACACGACGATGAGCACGCCGCGGGCCACGTTGTGGCTCATGATGCGCACAAGAGACTCGGACCACGTGGGATCGAGCCGGCGGATGTTCTTGGCGCCGAAGAATGCCGCCAAGTCTTGATCGGTCTGGATGGGGCTCAGAGCGCCGGTCGCTCCCACGTTCGAGGCGAACCCGAGCATGGCCATCTCGTCGGCCTGGAGGACCAGCGGCCCGTCCCCCGAGCTCAGGTAGCCGACGAGCTCGTACCGCCCCTTGTCCTCCGGAGAGATCGTCTCCCGCCTGCTCTGCTGCCCGATCGACTCGGGGGCGACGTCGAGCCCCTCCAGCGCCGGCGACGCCGGCCGGTACTCCTCGGATCCCTCGCCCGTGTCGGCGGGTTGAGGCGCTTCCGCCTCAAGCGGCTCCGAGGGAGCCTCCGCGTCGGCGGCGCCCTGCTCCCGGTCGGGGTTGGGGGCCGCGGCGAGCATCGGGCGCGTGCGTGGCGGGTCGCCATCGAAGAGCATCCGGTACTCGGGCTCGCTGATCGCCATCTCCTCGCCTGACTCCACGTCTCGTACCCACCACAGCTCGACGCCGAGCGAGGCGAAGCCCTGCACCACGTATTCGTCCCAGCCGCGCAGGCGGGCCGAGCCGACGACCTCCGCGATGATGGGGGCCGTCTGCTTCTGCCGTTCGGCATCCGCCATCTCGTGGATGCCGCCGGGGCCGAAGAAGATCGGGAGGGCGTCGCCCATCCGCGCCGGGCTCGCGCTGACGATCTCCTTGCACGCCAGTGCGATGATCGCCCCCCCGGAGTACGCCTTGGAGTGGATCCAGGCGACGCTGTTGGTGATGGGTGACTTGCGGATCTCGTCGCAGATCTCGAGCACGGCGCCCACCTCGCCGCCGTTGGTGTCGAGCTCGACCACCACCGCGTCGGCCCCCGCCTGCTCCGCCAATTCGAGGCGGCGCAGAAAGCTCGCCGCGGTCACCCTGGTGATGTCCTCGGCGATGGTGATCACCGCCACGTTCTCGGCTTGGCGGTGCGAGGGCACCGCGGCGGGAGGGGCCGCCTCCGGAGGGGCTTCCTGCGCGATCGAGAGCACGGCCATCAGCAGGGAGAGGAGCGCCGCCGCGCCGCGCCAGGCTGAGGGTTTCCTCCGGGATGGATCGGGTCGCATGGCGTCGGTTGCGCGCGGCATCAGCAGGAGTATATGGAACAGCCGGCGAACCCATGCACGGCCGGGCTCACCTTCAGCGATTCGCCGCGGGCTGCTCTTGCTCGATACCCCAACGCATCTCCGGGCCCGTGCAGTCGATGTGCACGGAGAAAAAACCCGGAAGCTGGCCCGGGCCCGCCGGTTCCGTGCGCCGGATCAGGGGCCAGATCACCCGGCGGTCCGTCTCCGGGAGGCTCAGACGGTCGATCTCCCCGGGGTCGTGCCACTCCAGGCGGCCCTCGCACATGACCCCCGTGGTCACCTCGACCGGGCCGAGCACCCGGAAATAGAACAGCAGCCAGTGGCCCTCGCCCTCGTAGCCCGCCTCGGAGATCAGCCCCCCGAGGTGCAGGCGCTCGGGAGGGACCTCGATCGCGGCCTCCTCCATGATCTCGCGGCGCGCGCACTGCGCCGGCGATTCGCCCGACGCCATGTCCAGCTTGCCGCCGATCGGCGAGTACAGGTCCTTGTTCGGAGGCTTCACCCGGTGCAGGAGGAGCACGCGCCCGCGCTCGTCGCGCAGGTCGCAGAGGCACGCGATGCGGTAGGGCAGGGGCGCCGTGCCATGGGAGCTCATGAGCCCGAGCATAGGGCTCCGCGCCGGCTCCGGACGCTCACGCTGCGCGCGCCGACCTGCCGATACCATCGAGCATGCCTGATCTCGAGAGCTCACGCCCCCTCGCCTCCGGCCCGGCCGCTCGCCCCTTCGACGTGGCCGGCAGGCACTGCTATCTCATAGGCATCGGCGGCTGCGGCATGTCCGGCCTGGCGCGCATGCTCCGGGCGCGGGGCGCGATCGTCTCCGGATCGGATTCCTCCCCCAGCGAGACCACCGCCCGCCTCGAGGCCGAGGGCTTCACCGTGGGCTTCCAGCAGGGCCGCGGCGAGTTGCCCGAGGCGTGCGACCTCGTGGTGGCCTCCGCGGCGATCCGTCCGGAGCACCCGGAGATGCTCGGGGCCACCTCGCGCTGCGTGCCAACGATGAACTACGCCGAAGCCCTGGGCCGGTGCATGCTCGGCCGGACCGGCGTCTGCCTGGCCGGCACGCACGGCAAGAGCACCACCACCGCGATGCTCGGCGCCGCCCTCACCGATGCCGGGCTCGACCCCACGGTGATCGTCGGCGCCACCTCGTCGCAGCTCGAACGCGGCTCGCTCGCGGACAGCTCCCATCCATCGGGCTTCCGTCTCGGCGGGGATCGCATCCCGCGGGGCTCGCGGGCCGGGCAGCCCGGCCTGCTCCTGGCCGAGTCGTGCGAGTTCAACAGGTCGTTCCACAATCACCGGCCCACCATCGCGAGCATCTCCTCCGTCGAGGCCGACCACCTGGATGTCTACGGATCGCTCGACGCCGTCGTGCAGAGTTTCGCCGAGTTCGCGAGGCTCGTGCCTGCCGCCGAGGACGGGGGATACCTGCTGATCGCCGACGAGGGCGCGCACCGGCGGCAGATCAGCGCGGGGCTCCGCTGCCGCGTCGAGACGATCGGGTTCTCGCCCGCGGCCGACTGGGTCGTGTGGGTGGATTCACGCTCACGGCGCGTCGCCCTGACCCACCATCGCCAGACCGTCGCGAGCTGGACGATGCAGCTCCCCGGGGCGCACAACGCCATGAACGCCGCCACGGCGTGCGTGCTCGCGATCCAGCTCGGGGCCGACGCGGCGGTCGTCGCCGCGAGCCTCGCGGCGTTCCGGGGAGTCGACCGCCGGACGCAGCTTCTCGGCGAGCGGCCGGTCCGCGGCGGCTCCGTCCGCGTCTACGACGATTACGGCCACCATCCGACCGAGATCGACGCGACGCTGCGGGCCCTGCGCGACTTCGAGCGCCCTCAGGAGCGCGGCGGGCGGCTCATCTGCGTCTTCCAGCCCCACCAGCACTCGCGCACCCGCTTCCTGCTCGAGGAGTTCGCGCAGGCGTTCAGCCAGGCCGACGTGGTCATCGTGCCGCACATCTATTTCGTGCGCGACAGCGAGATCGAGAAGACGAAGGTGTCCGCGGCGGACCTCGTGGACCGGCTGCGCAGGCGGGGGGTTCGGGCCATGCACCTGTATCCCTTCGAGGCGATCGTCGAGCAGCTCGAGAACCTGTGCCAGCCGAACGACCTGCTCGTCGTGATGGGCGCGGGCCCGGTGTGGCAGGTCGCCCACGGCTATATGGGCATCGGAGAGAAGTAGGGACGCGATGCGGCGCCGCGGGAGCGCATGGAGACAGGCGCCGAGGTGGTGTGGCGGGCGATTGACGCGAGATGCGCGGGCAGATACTCCGGCGGCCTCCTGTGCATGCGGGGGGAGCGCCCCGGCGAGACCGGACCGACGAACGTGACCAGCAGCATGACCTCCATCGCAGTCCAGCGCCACGCCCCGATTCCCACGTGGTTCGGCGTCGGCGGCGGCGCGGACGCCCTCGCCTCGCCGCGCACCCCGGCCGAGCTCGATGCCTGCCTCGAGATCGATCCGTCGGCGCGCATGCTCGGGGACGGGGCGAATCTGCTGGTGGACGACGGCGGGGTCGGCGGGCTGGTGGTGAAGCTCGCGCAGGGCGAGTTCGCGCGCGTGGAGCCGCTGCCGGCGGGGGAGGGTTCGGGCGTGGCCGGCACGGTGACCGTGCGGGCCGGCGCGGGCGCGAATCTCCCGAAGCTGATCGTCGAGGCCGTCCGCATGGGTCTCGGCGGGATCGAGGGCCTCGCCGGGATCCCCGCGACGGTCGGTGGCGCGCTGGTGATGAACGCCGGCGGCTCCTTCGGCCAGATCGCCGACGTGGTCCGGCGCGTGCACGCGACCACGCGCGAGGGCGACCGGCTCACGCTCGACCGATCCGAGATCGCGTTCGCGTACCGGTGCAGCGGTCTCAACCGCCTGATCATCACCGGGTGCGAGCTCGAGCTGCGCCGGGCAGACCCCGCCGCGCTCCGGGCCAGGCTCAAGGACGTCATGGCGTATAAGAAAGGCACCCAGCCGATGGCGGAGAACAGCGCCGGCTGCTGCTACAAGAACCCCACGCTCGCAGCGGGGATCGAGGGCATCGGCGAGCCGGGCGCCCGCGTGAGCGCGGGCATGCTCATCGACCGGGCCGGGTGCAAGGGCCTCGCCGTCGGCGGCGCGGCCGTCAGCCACCACCACGCCAACTTCTTCACGGTTCGCCCGGGCGCCCGAGCCGCGGACGTGATCGCCCTTATGGGCGAGGTGGAGCGCCGGGTGCTCGACCGCTTCGGCGTCGCGCTCGAGCGCGAGGTGGTGGTGTGGCGGAGGGAGGGCGCGTGAGCGATCTCCTGCCCAGCGTGCTCGTCCTCGGCGGCGGGCCGGACGACGAGCGTGCGGTCAGCCTCCAGAGCGCGGCGGGCGTCGCGGCGGCTCTGCGCAGCACGGGCGCGACCGTCCACGAGGCGACGATCGACCGGCCCACGATCGCCGAGCTGCGCGCGATGCCGGGCGACGTCGTGTTCCCCGTCCTGCACGGGGCGTTCGGCGAGGGGGGCCCCCTCCAGGACCTGCTCGACGAGCTCGGGCGTCCGTACGTGGGGTGCGGGCCGTCGGCGGCGCGCGTCGCGATGGACAAGATCGCGACCAAGCTCCACGGCGCGGCTCTGGGCATCGCCACCAAGCCCGCGTGCGTGCTGAACATCCGCGACGGCGAGTGCCCGCTCCCGCTGCCCGTCGTGGTCAAGCCCGTGCACGACGGCTCGAGCGTCGGTCTGCACCTGTGCCGCGACCGCGCCGGCTGGGATGCCGCGCACCGCGCGGCGAGCGCCGACATCGCCTCGCGCCCCGGGCGCGCGTACATGATCGAGCCGCTGGTGGAAGGGCGTGAGCTCACCGTCGGCGTGCTCGAGCGCGGGCAGGGTCTGGCGGCGCTCCCGCTGATCGAGATCGTCGCGGCCTCGGGGGTGTACGACTACGCCGCCAAGTACGAGCGCGACGACACGCGGTACAGCATCCGCCCGCGGCTGCCCGCGGGCGCGGCCGAGAGGTGCGAGCGCGCCGCCGTGACGCTGGCGCGCGCCATCGGCGTCCGCCACCTCTGCCGCGTGGACTTCCTGCTCGACCGGGCCGGCGAGCCGTGGCTTCTCGAGATCAATACCATGCCGGGCTTCACGGCGCATTCTCTCGTCCCGATGGGCGCCGCCGGCGCGGGGATGGAGATGCCCGCCCTGTGCGCGCACCTCGTGCGCGCCGCGGCGGGCCGGCTCGCGAACGTCTGATCGGAAGCACCCACGAGGGAGACGCGATGGCCAGGAAGGCGCGGGCAAAGAAGGCACCCAGGCAGCGGCCCCAGTGGCTGGAGGGCTTCGATTTCAGGGGCGCAGGGGTCTTCGCCCTCGTGCTCGCCGGGCTGGGCGCCACCCTCTACGGCATCGCGGCGGTGCACGCGCGGGCGTCGGACCTCCTGGCGGACAAGCCGGCCACGGCCGAGATCGTCTGGCCGCGCCTCCCCGGCGCCCAGGAGACCTGGCTCGGCGAAACCCTGCGCGAGCAGATCGTGGCGAGGGTCGAGGCGCAGCTCGCCGGCACGGCGCTCGACGCCGTCGCGCTCGCCAGGGTGGGCGAATCGCTCGCGGCCAGCGGCTGGTTCGACAAGGCCCCGCGCGTCGAGCGCACCTCCGACGGCGTGATCCGCGTCCGCGGCGTGTGGCGCCAGCCGGCGTGCGCCGTCCGCGCCGGCGCCCGCGACTACGCGGTGGACTGGCGCGGCAGGCCATTCCCGGTCGATTACCCCGCCGGGGCGTCCGGCCTGCGGGTGATCCTCGGCGCCTCGGGAGGGCCGCCCCTCGGGCGCACAGGAGAGCTCGACGTGATGAACGCGTGGCCGGGCGACGACGTCGCCGCGGGGCTCGGGCTGCTCGCGCCGCTGCTGCGCGAGCCCTTCGCCGGCCAGGTCGCGGGGGTGGACGTCGCGGGCTATTTCGCGCAGGGCCAGCTCGCCATCGTGACCGACAAGGGCTCGCGGGTGGTGTGGGGAGGTCGGTTCGGCGAGTTCATTCCGGGCGAGGCGTCGAGCGACGACAAGCTCGCGCGCCTCCGCTCGCTCGCCGGCAACGTGCAGTTCGGCAACCGCATCGACATGGGCCAGAAGCGCCTCGAGATCTTCGACGAGCGGTACTTCGCCCTCGACCTGACCGGACCACCGTGAGCGAGCAGAACGCAGATCCCGTCGGCCCGCGCGAGGACACCCAGCCGGGTCTCGACGCGGACAGGGTGCGTCCCTTTCTGAGCGACGAGCACCGGCCGGATCTCGATCTCTTCGGTCGCCCCGCGCCCACCGGGCGGGATTGGTCGCACCGGCGCGGCGAGCCGCGCATCTTCGCCTTCTTCTGGACGCTCTACCTGCTGCTCGCGACGATCGCGGCATTCTGGAGCGTCGGCGCACCGGGCACGAGCGACCTGCTCGCGCTGCGCCCTGCAGCGCGCTCCGTGCTCGCGGCGATCTCGGTCGGCGTGGGCCTGCTCTGGCCCATGACCCGGCTCAGCCAGGAGCGGCCGTCGGCGCGCCCCGCGCGCATCGCCCGGGCCGTCGCCCAGGACACGCTCGTTCTCGTGGTCCCCGCGCAGGCGATCATCTGGCCCCAGGTCGCCATGGCGGGGTGGCCCGTGCCGGTGGTGGGGGCTCTCGCGGCGTCGCTGGCCTCGTGGTCGCTCGTCGTCGGCGCGCTGCTGGCGCTCGCGCTCTCCACGCCGCGCGTCCGGCGGGGCTGGTGGATGCTTCTTTTCGTCGCCCTCGCGGGCTTCGGGCCGCTGATCGCGCTGGGGCCCGCGCGAGCTCTGCACCAGGAAGCCGAGTTCGATTGGTGGTGGATGACCAGCCCCATCACGTCCGGGTTCGAGATCGCCCGCGATCGGCCCTGGAGCGGGGCGGCCGCGGCCGTGACGCCGTCGCACTGGCGTGCGATCTGGCTCGTCTGCGTCGCCGGCGCGGGCGCGTGGGGGGTCGTCGGGGCCGTCGGCTTGTTTCGGCCCCGCTCCGCGGCTTGAATAGGGGAGCCGCCGGGGCCCCGAGTGGAGGCCCCGGCGGTGCGCGTTTGATGCTGGAAGGTGGCTTTATGGAACTGATCACTCGCGATGACAAGGAGCGGCTCGAGGCGCGCCTGGCGGAGCTGCGGGCCAACCGGCCCCGGATCACCGAGCGCATCGCCGAGGCCCGCGCGCTCGGGGATCTCAAGGAGAACGCCGAGTATCACTCCGCGCGCGAGCAGCAGGGGATGGAAGAGGCCGAGATCAAGCGCATCGAGGAGCGGCTGGCCAAGGCCCAGATGATCGGCGAGGGCAAGTCCCAGGCCGAGGGCGTCGTCTTCCTCGGCTCAACGGTGAAGCTCCGCGAGGTCGGCAGCGGCGACGAGGACCTGTACCGTCTCGTCGGCGAGGCTACCGGCGACCTCTCGCTCGACTACATCGAGGTCACGACGACAAGCCCCATGGGCGAGGCGCTCATGAAGGCCCACGTCGGCGAGACCATCAGCGTCCGCGCGCCGCGCGGCGTGAAGCAGTTCCTCATCGTGGAGATCGTGTAGGGCGCACGACGACCGCCGCCACCCGCCGCGACGGCAAGCTCCACGCGCCCTCGACCGCCTCCTGCCGGATCGCGACGCCCGCGCCGTCCGCGATCGCCTCGAACCGCGTCAGCCGGAACTCGCCCCGCGCGAAGCCGAACCCGTCGCCCTCGTCCTCGTAGAGCGTGCCCGTCGCACGTCCGGCGGAGTCCGGGTGCACGATCAGCGTGAGCGGATCGAGCGGGCGCTCGCCCGCGTGCTGCATCGAGGGCCCCAGCGGCACCGCCGCGCCCTCGCGCACGAGCAGCTCCGGCAGCTCGGGATCGCTCTCCTGCGCGGGCTCGAACAAGGCCCAGGCGCCCCGCGGCAGCGGAGCCCGGCACACCCCGCCGGGATGCACTCTCGCGCGCACCAGCACGTCGTCGCCCAGCATGAACGAGTCGTCGGCGCCGCGCAGGCGCCGGTCCCCGGGATCGGCGAAAAAGAGCGGACGCGCCACCGGCATCCCCGTGAGCGACGCCTCGCGGAACAGCGTGTACAGGTAGGGCAGCAGCCGGTAGCGCCGCTCGAGCGCCAGGCGGCACACCCGCTCGCACCCGGGCCCGAACGACCACGGCTCATGGTCGGCCGATCCCTTGATCGAGTGTCCGCGCGCAAAGGGCAGCAGCGCCCCGATCCCCATCCATCGCGCGAAGAGGTGCCCCGTCGCGTCGCCGATGAAGCCCCCGATGTCCGGCCCGACGAACGGCTGCCCCGAGAGCCCGAGGTTCAGCGCCATCGGGATCGACCAGCGCAGATGCCGCCAATCGCTCGTGTTGTCGCCGGTCCAGGTCGCGGCGTACCGGTGCCCGCCGAGGAAGTTCGAGCGCGTGAGCACGAAGGGGCGCCGCTCCGGGCACGCCGCCTGCACGCCCTCGCGCGTCGCACGCACCATCTGCATCCCGTAGATGTTGTGGTAGCGGGCATGCTCGTCCGGCCCGCCCAGCTCCGCGTCGGCGTCGTGGCGGTTGGTCGGCGGCATCGTCTTGCCCGGTCCGTCGAAGACCGCGGGCTCGTTCATGTCGTTCCACACGCCGTCGGCGCCGCGCGCGAAGAAGTCGCGGTAGAGCCCGGCCCACCAGCTCCGCGTGCGCTCGCGCGTGAAATCGGGGAACGCGCACGCGCCGGGCCACACCTTGCCGTGGTACTCCGCCCCGGCCGCGTCCGTCACGAAGTGCCCCCCCTCTCGCCCGGAGCGGTACGTCGGATCATCGGGGTCCACCTTGACGCCCGGATCGATCATCCACACCGTCCTGAAGCCCCCGGCGTGCAGCGCCCTGTTCAGCGCCGCGGGATCCGGGAAGGCCCCGCGCCCGAAGGTGAACACCCGGAACTCGTCCATGTAGTCGATGTCGAGCCAGATGACGTCACACGGCATCCGCCGGCGACGGAACTCCGCCGCGAGCTCCCGCACGCGCGCCTCCGGCTCGTACGACCAGCGGCACTGGTGATACCCGAGCGACCACAGGGGGGGGAGCGGCGGCTTGCCGGTCAGGTCCGCCAACGTGCGCACGACCTCCCGCGCCGAGTCGCCCTCGACGACGTACGCCGCGAAAGGCTCGCCCCGGAACCCGATCAGGAGATCGCCGTCGGCCGAGATCACGCCCCGGCGGGGCGAGTCAGCCAGCAGGCCGAACGCCGAGCCGTCGGCACGGACCGCGAGCGCCCATGGGTGGGCCTGATAGATCGCCTCCGTGCGGTCGTCGTAGCCGAAGGCGTCCGTGGTCCACAGCCCGAGCGTCCGCCCGTTCCGGAGCAGGGGGCCGGCCGCCTCGCCCATGCCGTAGACGTCGGTCCCTCGGTCCAGCGGCACGCGCACGGCGTACCAGCCGCGGCTCTCGAGAAACACGGGCCGCACCCGCGCGCCCGATGCCGGGCCGATGGACCCGGGCTGGACGAGGAGCGCCGGCGACGGTCGGAGGGGACGCCCGGCGAACGCGGGGTCGCGATGGCGGAACACCCGCTCGGCGACGCGCACCGGATCCGGGTCCTCCCGTCCGGGACCGGCGCGTCGGATCGCCTTGGCGTGGTGCTTGGCCGTCCGCATCCTGGAGCCTCCGAGCGAGGCTCAGGGTAGGGCAGCCCCCCGCAACCCGCGCCGGCGCAATCCCAGTGACGTGCGGTAGGCTGGCTACCCGCCGGCGCCGAAACCGCCCGCGCCCCGAAGGAGAACCCGATGCACTTCCTCAAGCCCCTCGCCTTGCTCGTGCTCGCCGGCGGCTCGCTCGCCTGCGCCGGGTGCTTCGAATCGTGGGGACAGGCGCGCTTCACCCGCGACGTCGAGGCGACCTTCCTGCTCCCCGCCGGCGCCGGGCTCGCCGCCGACACCGCCAACGGCGCGATCGATATCGCCGAGGCGCAGCGCGACGACGTGCTGGTCCGGGCCGTCGTCCGGGCCACCACCCAGGAGCGGGCCGACGCCGTGGAGATCGTCGCCGACACCGGCGAGCCCGACTGGCTGGAGATCCGGGCGGTCTGGCCCGACGGGCGGGGCCCCAGCGAGGGGGTCTCACTGATGATCGAAGCGCCCGGCGGCAGGCCGGTGCGCGCCACGACGGGCAACGGCGAGCTCGTGCTCACCGGCTTTTCCGGGGGCGCGCACCTCTCCACCTCCAACGGCGAGGTGAGGGCCACGGGCCACGACGGCCCGGTGCGGGCGGATTCCTCCAACGGCGGGATCACGATCGTCGGCGCGGCCGGCGCCGTCGACGCCGAGACGAGCAACGGCGAGGTGTGCGTCGAGCTCGCCGATCGATCGCCGGGCCCTGTGGAGATCGACAGCTCCAACGGGGGCGTCACCCTCGTGGTGGGCCCGGGCTTCGCCGGGAAGATCTCCGCGGACACCAGCAACGGCTCGGTGAGCCTGGATGACGGGGGCGCGGGCCACCCACACGCGCTCGGCGGCGACCGGAGCTCCCGGGTTGTGCAGGTCGGCGCCGGCGGGCCGGAGTCCCGCGTCGAGACCAGCAACGGCGCGATCCGGATCAGCATCCGGAAGTGATCGGTTTCAACAAGAGGAGCCCGGGCGGAGGCGCCCGGGCTCTCGGCGTTGGTCAGACGATCCGGCGGCTCAGCAGCCCGCGGTCCACAGGTTCAGGTAGGCAAGAACGTCCTGCGTGTTGACGGCGCCGTCGCCGTTGATGTCCGCGTCACCGCTCCCGGCCGTCCAGGCGTTCAGGAAGGCGATCACATCCTGGGTGTTCACGGCGCCGTCGCCGTTGAAATCGGCCACGCAGTCGTCGCAGTCGTAGTCGAAGATCACCAGCTCATCGACGGCCGCCTCGACGATCGAGCCGCTCGCCGCGTCCTCGGCCACGAAGCGGGCGCGGAAACTGGCGTTGGGCGCCACCATGTCGGCGATGCGGAACTCGTGGTAGTGCCAGCCGCCGCCGGAGAAGTCGTCGGCCGGTCCGAGCGTCCTGGCGTTGACCCACGTCGAGCCGGCGTTGGAGGAGACGTCGATGCGGAAGGTGTCGTTGTTGGGGTCCCCGCCCTTGTCGTTGGAGTACCAGACCCACACCCCGAGCCAGGGGTCGTGCATCGCGCTCAGGTCGTAGACCGGGCTCTTAAGCGTGGTCTTGCCGTTGTCCACGTCGTAGTCGCCGACGCCCCCGCCGCGCCCGTCGGTCACCCAGCACTGCGTGCCGTCGTTCGAGGCGTCGTCCCCCGGCTGGGCGTCGGTGGGCTGCGGGTCCTGCCGGTTCCAGACGCCGGTGGTGGCGCCGTCGCCGCTGTCGCCCACCGTCCAGCCGCCGGCCGTCTCGCCGTCGTAGTCGACCACGACGATGGGCTCGCCGGCGACGAGGGCGTGGACGGTGTCGGAGGTCAGCCGGTTGCCCGAATCGCTCTGGGCCGAGACGTAGTAGTCGTAGGTGTCGAAGCAGCTCGCGCCGGGCAGCTCGCCGGAGTACATCCCGCCGCCGACGTCGGCCATCTCGACCTCGACCTCCGACCCGCCGTTGAGCGAGTAGTTGAGCCGCACGGAATCATGGTCGTACGAGCCGAAGGATTCGACCAGCTCCGCCGTGACCGTCGCGGGGGTGTTCGGGTCGAGCTGCGTGGGGGCGTCGAGCAGGTTCAGCGTCACGCCCTCGAGGCTGACGACGAAGAGCCCGCGGTCGATGTCGGAGATGATGATGGTCCCGCTGGGGAAGAACGGATAGTTATTCCACGTGCCGTTGTACCCCACGTTGTCGTCGGCGGGGTAGGTGTCGATCCACGCGATCTCCACCGGTGCGACGGGGTTCGTCGCGTCGAACACGCGCAGTCCGGAGCGGTAGTTCGACTCGAAGATCAGGTTGCCCTTGACGTGCAGGTTGTGATCGGTTGCGGGGAGCCCCGTCGTGAACGTCCCGGCGAATGCGGGGCTGCTCAGGTTTCCGACGTCGAAGATCCGCGTGGTCGTGACGCTGACGCTGTCGCCCTCGTCGAGCTCGTCGTTGATGTAGAAGTACCGCCGGTCCTCGCTCAGCCAGCCCTGGTGGGCGTAGCGAGCGCCCGACCAGGAGACGGTGCTGATCGTGAACATGTTGCTCTTGTCGGTCACGTCGACGATGCGCAGGCCCGTCTGGCTCCAGCCGCCGTTGAACCCCGAAAGGCAGAACGCGATCTGCCGCCCGGCGTACGGGCCGTCTGTGTAGCTCACGATCTGCGCCTCGTGCACGTACATCTGGCTCCACGCGCCGACGATCGTGGGATCGTCCGCGTCGGTCGTCGAGACCGCCGTCAGGCCGCCGTTGTTGATGTTCGTGCCCGCCAGGTAGAGGTAGCCGGAGTCCGCATCGACCGCGATGGTGTGCGTGGAGGAATGCCCGAGCTGCATCTTGTTCTTGACAAGCGTCACGACGCCGTTGTCGATCTGCGTGAGATCGATCACCTGGATGCCGGCGCCGCCCTCGCTCACCCCGTAGGCGAACTGGCCCACGCAGCGCACGTCGTGCCACAGGCTGGTCGGACCCGTGATGACGTTGACGATTACGGGGTTGGCCGGATCGGTAATCTCGACGAAGCCGAACCCGCGCTCGAGACCCATGATCGCGTACTCGCGTCCCGAAGGGGAGACGTACCCCGTGCAGCTATTGCCGCTCGTCGACCCGCCCGGAAAGTCGCCCAGGCTGAGCCAGGAGTGCAGGACCATGTTCTTGGTCGCGAATGCGGCGCGGTCGTCGCCGCCCGCCCCGGGATCGCCCCCGGGCTGCGCCTCGCGCGCGAGCATCTTCAGGACGTCTTCGTCCCCCGGAGCGACCGGCGGGTCGCCCCCGCACAGCGCGGTCCGGCCCCCGGCCAGCGCGAGCGTTCCCGCGATGGCGGCACAGAATCGAGACACGTTCTTCATCGGAGATCCTCCCTCATGGCGAAGGCCGTCGGTGCTCGGCGCGCGGAGCGATGGTCCGCGGGCACGCCCGGCCCTGCGACCAAGCTATCTGCCCGCACGCCGGAACACAACCGGATCGACGAACGCCAAGCCGTCCAGATTGGAGACCGGTGACTCCGGAATACGTCGCGCGGCTGCGCCCCCGCGCCGCGCGATACCGCAAAAAAAGGCCCGGGCCGAAAGGCCCGGGCCCGGGGTTTCGAGCGCGGAGGCGGCCTCAGCAGCCGGCCGTCCACAGGTTCAGGAAGGCGAGCACGTCCTGGGTGTTGATCGTGCCGTCGCCGTTGACGTCCGCCGAGCTGTCGCCCGCCGTCCACGCGTTGAGGAACGCGAGCACGTCCTGGGTGTTGACGGTCTCATCGCCGTTGAAGTCGGCGGCGCACACGTCGAGCGACACGATGAAGAGCCCGCGGTTGATGTCGGAGATCAGCACGGTGCCGCTCGGGAAGTAGGGGTAGGTGCTCCACGCCCCGTCGAAGCCGATGCCGTCGTTCTCCGGGTAGCTGTCGAAGTACGCGATCTGCGTGGGGGCCATGGGGTCGCTGTACTCGAAGACGCGCAGCCCCGAGCGGTAGTTCGCCTGATAGATCCTGCCCTTGTGCGTGTACTGGTTGTGGTCGATCGAGGGCCGGCCCGACGTGAACGTCCCCTGGAACACGGGGTCGGTGAGGTCCTCGACGTTGAACACGTGGGTGGTGGTCGTGCTGTGATGGCCGTAGTACTCGTCGAGCTCGTCGTCGATGTAGAGATACTTGCGGTCCTCGCTGAGCCAGCCCTGGTGGGAGTAGCTCGCGCCGGCCCACGAGACCGTGCTGATCGTGAACATGTTGCTCTTGTCGGTGACGTCCACGATCCGCAGGCCCGTCTGGCTCCACCCGCTGTCGAAGCCCGAGAAGCAGAAGGCGATCTCGCGCCCGGCGTACGGGCCCTCGGTGTAGGTGACGATCTGCGCGTCGTGCACGTACATCTGCCCCCAGGCGCCCACGATGGTGGGGTCGTCGGGGGTCGTCGTGTCCACCGCCACGAGCCCGCCGTTCTGGATGTTGCCGCCGCAGAGATACAGGTAGCCCGACTCCGGATTCGCGGCGATGTTGTGCGTGGTCGAGTGGCCCTGGTGCACCTTGTTCCGCACCAGCGTCACCGTGCCGCTGTCGATCTGCGACATGTCGATGACCTGGATGCCCGAGCCGGCCTCGCTCACGCCGTAGGCGTAGTGGCCGATCACCTTCACGTCGTGCCACGTGCTCGCCGGCCCGGGGATGACGCCCACGATCACCGGGCTGTCCGGGTCGGTGACCTCGACGAAGCCGAACCCGCGCTCCAGGCCCATGATCGCGTACTCGCGCCCGGAGGGCGACACGTACCCCCAGCAGTCGTTGCCGCGCGACGAGCCGCCGCTGAACTGATTGAGCGCGATCCATGCGTGCAGCGTCACGTTCTCGCTGTCGAACCCGCCGCGAGCCCCTGTGCCGCCCGCGTCCACGGCGGGGCCGCCGAGCAGTTTGTACACGTCCTCGTCGGCACCGGGCGCGGCCGGCGGATCGCCCACGCCGCCCAGCGCGCGCCCGGCGGAGAGGGTGAGCGTCAGAGGAACCGCGGCACACCATCCGTGAGTCTTCAGCATCAGACAACCTCCTGCTGGACATGTACATCGACGCACGCCCGGCGCCCGGATGGCGGCTAGAACGACGCGTGTCGTGAGCCGCAGCGTACACCCTCGGCGGCGTCCGTACAAGGCCCAGCCTTGGCCTCGGTCGCGCCCTTCCACGCTGCGGTCCGGTCGAGAGTCCGCCGACGCCGGCCACGGTTTTGCCACAAATGAAAGGGCCCGGGCCGACGCCGGCCCGGGCCTTTGTGCGGTCGTGCGGTCCGGCCGCCTCAGCAGCCGGCCGTCCACAGGTTCAGGAAGGCGAGCACGTCCTGGGTGTTGATCGTGCCGTCGCCGTTGATATCCGAGGAGGCGTCGCCGGCCGTCCAGGCGTTGAGGAACGCGAGCACGTCCTGCGTATTCACCGTCCCGTCGCCGTTGAAGTCGGCGTCGCACACGTCCAGCGTCACGACGAACAGGCCGCGATCGATGTCGGAGATGATGATCGTGCCGCTGGGGAAGAACGGATAGTTGCCCCAAGCGCCGTCGAACCCGATGCCGTCGTCCGCGGGGTAGGTGTCGATCCAGGCGATCTCCGTCGGCGCCAGCGGGTCGCTGTCGTAATCGAAGACGTGCAGCCCAGAGTGGTAGTTCGCCTGGAAGATCATGCCGTTGTGCGTGTACTGGTTGTGGTCGATCGAGGGAAGCCCGGTGGTGAACGTGCCCTTGAAGACGGGGTTGGCGAGGTCCTGCACGTCGAAGATGCGGGTGGTGGTGGTGTTGGAGAAGCCGAAGTACTCGTCGAGCTCGTCGTCGATGTAGAGATACTTGCGGTCCTCGCTGAGCCAGCCCTGGTGGGAGTAGCTCGCGCCGGCCCACGAGACCGTGCTGATCGTGAACATGTTGCTCTTGTCGGTGACGTCCACAATCCGCAGGCCCGTCTGGCTCCACCCGCCGTCGAAGCCGGAGTAGCAGAACGCGATCTCGCGCCCGGCGTACGGGCCCTCGGTGTAGGTGACGATCTGCGCCTCGTGCACGTACATCTGGTTCCACGCGCCGACGATGGTGGGGTCGTCCGGATCCGTCGTGGAGACGGCGGTGAGCCCGCCGTTGTTGATGTTGGTGCCGGCGAGATAGAGGTAGCCGGAGTCGGGATTCACGGCGATGGTGTGGGTCGAGGAGTGCCCAAGCTGGGTCTTGTTCTTGACCAGCGTCACCGTGCCGTTGTCGATCTGCGACATGTCGATGACCTGGATGCCCGAGCCGGCCTCGCTCACGCCATAGGCGTAGTGGCCGACACAGCGGACGTCGTGCCACAGGCTGGTCGGCCCGGTGATCACGCCGACAATCACCGGGTTGTCCGGGTCGGTGACCTCGACGAAGCCGAAGCCTCGCTCCAGGCCCA
This sequence comes from Phycisphaerales bacterium, assembly GCA_035654175.1. GTDB lineage: Bacteria > Planctomycetota > Phycisphaerae > Phycisphaerales > UBA1924 > PNC22. Next base: position 7,795 of record DASRXL010000176.1, on the reverse strand, counting down.
TGATCGCGTACTCGCGCCCGGAGGGCGACACGTACCCCCAGCAGTTGTTCCCGCTGCGCGATCCGCCGGGGAACGCCGGGAGATCGAGCCAGGCGCGGAGCGTGATGTTCTCCGCGTCGAACCCGCCGCGCGCCCCGGTGTCCCCGAAGGCCGACACGGCTCCCTGACCCTTGATGAACTTGTACACGTCCTCGTCGGGCCCTGGGGGCGGTGTACCCGCGGCGGCGGCGGCGACCCCGGCCGTGACGGCGAGCAGCGACGGAACCGCGACGCACCACTGGCGGGACTTCGGCATCGGACTTCCTCCCTGTGCGATAGTCGGAGTCGACGCCGGTCTCGCTGCCCGCGTCGGGCCGCAAAAGATGCGTCGCACCCCGCGGCTCAGGCTATATTGAACCGATCATGCGCACAAGCCCTTCCAGCGAACCGGGCGGCCGAGCCGCTGTCCGCGGATCGATGTCCAACTTCCGCATTCGGATGTCGTGTATCGCCGGAGCGGTGCTCGCCGGAGCCCTCCCCGCGGCGCCATCGTTAGGACAGGCGTCCGCGCGCACGCCGGGGCGTCCGCTCCTGCTCGCCGACGATTCCCGCGTGCCTCGCATCCGGCTCGCCTGGACGCGGAGCGATGGGTCTCGCGCGGAGCTCCGGGCCGAGCTCCCCTACGCCAGCCCCGAGCAGCGCGAGGCGCTGGGTGAAAACGTGCAGGCGTTCGTCGGCTTGGGCGGGGCGCGTCTCGAGAAGGGCGCCGGCCACCCCGCGGGGGCGATCGTGTGCGTCGGCCTCTTCAAAGCCGATCGGGATCGCCTCTTTTTCGAGGACATCGCCCACGGCAGCGACGTGATCATCGAGCTCTCCAACATCGCGTTCAACCAGCCCGTGCTCCCGGATCCCGACACCCTGGTGCACCGGCTGGAATACAAGACCGAGGACGTCGAAGCCTGCGGCCTCACGGTCGATCAGGCGGAGATGTACAACGTCGCCAGCCCCGACGACGACCTCGGCGGCGCGATCCTGCCGCAGCAGGCCAGGTTCGCGTCGCTCGACGGCTCGGATCCCGGCGACGCTTCGATCGATCTCTTCCTCGCGCCGGGCGGCACGGTCTCGATGCGCGCGACGCTTCCCTACCGCCTGCTGCGCCACAAGTCCGACCCGTGGGGGCTGGAGGTGCCCGGCACGTTCTTCGAGCCGTTCCACTTCGATCTCGAGTTCCAGGTGCTGCCCGAGGCCGTCGCGATGGCCGAGGGAGTCCGCCCCACGCCCGAGCATCGCAACCCCGAGTGAGCCGGAGCTTCCGCCAGTTTTGCACGGAAGAGACGTCCTGAGGGTCGACCGCTCGCACACTCCTCCTACTATCGTGCCTGAGATTGAGTCTCAATCGCACGAAAGGGGTTGGGTATGCGGAGGATTCTTGCCCGCTTCGGGCTGATCGGCTTTGCGTTCTTCGCGATCAAGGGTCTGCTCTGGCTGCTCGTCCCGGCCGTGCTGGCCGCGGGTGCGGCGGGGGTCGGGCGATGACGGCGGTACGCACCGGCGCTCCGGTCGTCGTGGAATCCCCGCGTGACCTGCTCACGGAGCTGCGCGAGCGGACCAAAGACCTGCACACCCGGGCCGAGCGTCACCCGATCCAGGCGTCGCTGGTCAAGGGCGGGGCGACCCGCCAGGCCTATGCCGCGTACCTCGGCCAATTGCTGCACATCCACGCCGCGCTTGAGTCAGAGCTCGCGGCCCGGGGTGCGAGCCCGGCCCTGGCGCCGGTGGAGGCGGGGCAGTTCCGCGCGGGCCACGCCGCGGCCGACCTGCGCGAGCTCGGCCTCGACGCTCCCGAAGAGCCGGTGCCGCCGGTCGTTCGATTCCGTGATCGCGTCGGCTCGCTGGACCCCCTGGAGCTGCTCGGGATGCAGTATGTCCTGGAGGGCAGCACCAACGGCGGCCGGTATATCGCCCGCGCCGTCGGGCGCGGGGCCGACCTCTCGCCGGGCGCCGCGACGCGGTACCTCGATCCGTACGGCGAGTCACAGAAGGAGCGCTGGGCCGCGTTCTGCGCCGCGGCCGCCTCGCTCGACATCCAAGCCGAGGAGATCGAGAGCGTCGTCCGGGGAGCCGAAGCGATGTTCCAGCTCATTATCGACACGTTCGACGCGATGGTCGCGCGAACCACCGGATCGTCCCGCCCGGCCTGACCCGGGCTTCGTCGCGATCGACGTTGAGCGCGCCCCACGCAGGCCCATGAGGCCCGCGTCCGCGCCGCTCCACATCCCGCGCTGTGCCATCCGCCGGCCCGGCGACGATGCCGGCCGGCATGACCCCGACGGAAGGAGAAAAGACCATGCTCAGCTCTTGTTATGTCCGGGCGCTCGCGCCCGTCGCTCTGCTCGCGGCGGCGACGCCGGCGCTCGCCGATTTCATCACGCCCGACGCCTACGGCTGGTCGCGCGGCGACGCTGACTCGGCCTATTTCGAGTGGGATTTCTTCACCAGCGGCAGCGGCAACGAGCCGGACGTCGGCCAGTTCCCCGACCCGCTCCCCGCCGGCTGGGCCACGCCCGACGTCGCGGAGATCACCGGCAACGGCTTCGCGACCGGTTCCGGGAACATCTACTCGCCGTTCGGACCCATGGTCTTCGAGATCACGGTGCCGAACTACGGGTACGGCGCCGGGGAGACCACGCTGCTCCTGCAGCTCCGCACCGTCGGCACCGAGCTCGACTACGGCGCCGTGACGCTGGACGGCGCCGCGCCGGACGAGGTGATCGAGCTCGGGCGCGAGAGCACCGACATGGGGTTCAGGGTGGAGACGCTCTTCGTCTTCGGCGTGAGCGGCAACGCCGACGAGTACGTCTTCACGGCTCCCACCGTGGAGGCCCACCTCAGCCTGGAGCGCGTCGCGGTCGATACGTCCACGGGCTCCTCCTGCGCCGCCGACTTCAACGCCGACGGGTCGGTGGACACGCGGGACGTGATCGCGTTCCTCAATGCCTGGTCCGCCGGCGAAAGCTCCGCGGACTCCAACGGGGACGGCGTGGTCGACACGCGAGACGTGATCCTCTTCCTCAACCTTTGGACCGCCGGCTGCTGACCCGGTGGAGGTCGCGCCATGCACTCACGACGCGAGCAGGCCGCGCGCGCGTTCACCCTGGTCGAGCTGCTGGTCGTCATCGCGATCGTCGCCCTGCTCGTGGGCATCCTGCTGCCCGGGCTCGCGGCGGCCCGGGCGCAGGCGAGGGCCACCAACGCGGCGGTGGCGTCCCGCTCGCTCATGACCGCCTACCTGCTCTACGCGGGCGACCACCGCGACTGGGTCGTCCCCGGCATGCTCGGCGCGCACCCCGGCATCACCGTGCGCGATGAGCTGGGGAACGAGTACGGCAACGGCCACGGCGGGGCCTGGGGAGATCCGATCGCGCAGCGGTGGGTCTTCCGCCTTGCCCCCTGGTTCGACTACACCTTCCTCGGGACCACGCTGGTGAACGGCGAGATCCAGTACTACGAGGAGCGCGACGAGATCCTCGGCAATCCCGAGGGCGCCGCCGAGTGGGCGTACCGCATGAGCATGTATCCGGCCTTCGGGCTCAACGCGGACTACGTCGGCGGCAACTACGCCCTGGAGCGCGAGGACTTCGAGCGCCGGGCCCCGGTGCGGCGCCAGGGCGACGCCTTCCACCCGGTCAGCCTGATCACGTTTGTCAGCGCGCGAGGGCCGTCGGACTATCCCGGCGGCGTCGAGCCGGGCTACTTCCGAGTCGCCCCGCCCCGCACCGACGCCGTGTACGAAGAGAGCGATCCCCCCGATCGGTTCGGCTTCGTTCACCCCCGCTACAACGGGCGTGCGATCGCCGCGTACTTCGACGGCCACACGGACTCCGTCGCGCCCGCGGACGTGCTCGACCGCCGGCTCTGGGCGGACGCCGCGGCCCGGGAGGACGATCCGGACTGGAAGCCCTGACGCGCGTTCACGAGGGCTTGCTCCGCGCCTGCCCGGGCGGCGCGCCCCCGTCGCCGGGGATTCGCTTGCCCTGGGGATCGACGACCGGCAGCGGATCAAGCCCAAGGCCGGGCGACTCGGCGTCGAGCACGTGCTCCAGCGCCTCGGCCGGCTCATGCACGTGGTCCGGGAGCATGCCCGCCCGCTCCACGAGATACGCCTCCCACAGGCGGTGCCGACGGACGATCGCCCTCGCGGCGGTTTCGCCCTTCTCGGTGAGGCTCGGCGTCTGGGCCGGTGCGCCCGCCACCAGCCCGAGGCGCCGGGCCAGCGGCGCTGCGCGAAGCAGGCGGGCGGCAAGGGGGGCGGCGCCCGGCCCGGCCTCGGCGCGCCGGTAGAGCGCCCCGAGCAGGTCTTCGACGGCAATCCGGCGCGAGAGGGCCTGCCGACGCAGCGCACGAGCGACGATCCCGTGCGAGGGGGAAGCGACCGCCGCCAGCGCGAACGCCAGCCCCGCGACAACAGCGATGGCGCCCGCGGCGTTCACGGCGCCGGGGAGGCCGAGCGCCCCCGGGAGGCGCGTGCCCGCGAAATAGCCGGCGGCGGCGGTCGCGCCGGCGATCAGGCCGCTGAGGACAAGCTGCCGGTCCATCCTGTCGGTCAGCAAACGCGCGGTCGCCGCCGGGCAGATGAGCATCGCGACGACGAGGATGGAGCCGACGGCCTCGAACGAGGCCACGGTCGCCGCGGCGACCAGCGCGAGGAGCATGGCGCCGACCCACCCGGCCCGGAAGCCCAGGCTGGTCGCGAGGTCGGGGTCGAAGCTGGTCAGGCGGAGCTCCTTGTAGAGCAGCGCGATGAAGCCGACGGCACAGGCCGCCACGATGACCAGCGTCGTGACCTGGCGCGGGACGCTCGCGAGCGTTGCCGCCGAGAGGAGCCCCGCGCCGGATGGCCGGGTCCAGAAGAGCGTCTCGAGCTGGCCGTAGAGCACGCAGTCGGCGTCGAGGTCCACGTTGCGGGCCGCCTGCTGCATGAGGTACACACCGGCCGCGAAGAACAGGCTGAACACCACGCCCATCGCGGCCCCGGGCTCGACGCGTCCGATGCGCCTCACGAGATCGGTCAGCAGCACCGAGAGCAGGCCCGCGCCGGCCGCGCCCGGCAGCATGACGGCCGGGCTGCGAGACCCTGTCACGAGGAACGCGACCACGATTCCCGGCAGGACCGAGTGCGAGATCGCGTCGCCGAGCAGGCTCTGCCGGCGGAGCACCAGGAAATTCCCGAGCAGCCCGCACCCCAGGGCGGCGAGCACCGCGGCGCTCAGGGGCATCAGGTCGAGCATGAGGAACGCCTGCGCGCCGCCGCTCATGGGGTCGCCCCCGGGAGCCGCGTCCCGCCGCGGGAGTGGATCGATTGCTCCAGCGCCGCGACCAGCTCTTCGCTGAGCACGTGCTCGACCTGGTCTGCCGACCAGTCGACGTGCGTGCGTGCGACCTCGGCGTGGGTCACGAGGTACTCGGCCCAGAGCCGGTGGTTTCGGGAGACCCGCGCGCCCTCGGCGCGTCCGCGCGCGGTGAGGACGAACAGCCCGCCGCTGCGGCTCACCAGGGCGCGGGCCCGCAGCACGGCGAGCACCGGGCGGGCATGGAGGGCGCTAAGGCCCCGCGCGCGCGCCAGCGCCGCGAGCGGCAGGCCCCGGGGGTGGTCGGGGGCGGCGTCGTGCAGCGCCTCGAGCATGTGATCGCCGGCGACGCGGAGGTGCAGCGCGAGCCGGCGCAGCCCTTCGGCCGCCACGCCGCGCCTCGGCGCCAGCAGCATGCTCGCGCCGAACAGCGCGCCGGCCGTCAGGACGATCACCGCCCCGGCGGGCTTGTTCGGCGCCGCGGCCGAGAGCGTCGCGCCCGCGTAGCCCGAGAGGCCGCCGATCACGGCGCTCGCCAGGAGCATGCGCCAGAGCCGGTCGGTCCAGAACCTCGCGGCGGCGGGGGGGATGATCAGGAGCGCCACGATCATGATGAGCCCGACGGACTGCAGCCCCGCGATCGTGACGAGCACGACCAACGCCATCAGCGCGAGGTCGATCCACCTCACCGGCCAGCCGAGCGACTGCGCGAAGGCGTCGTTGAAGCTCACGAGGGCGAGCGGCTTGAGCAGGAGCGCCGTCGCCCCGAGCACGCCAGCGCCGATCGCCCCGATGAGGACCACCTCGCCGCGCTGCAGCGCCGCCGCCTGCCCGTAGATGAAGCTGTTCAGCCCTCCGGACGGCGTTGGGGTGAGCCTCGGGATGGCGGAGAGCAGCACGACCCCCGCGCCGAAGAACACGCTGAGGACGATGCCGATCGCGGCGTCCTCGCGCACGCGCGTGCGCCCGACGATGAGCTGCACCGCCAGCACGCCGAGCACGCCGGTCGCCGCGGCGCCGGCGAGGAGGATCGGCAGGCTCTTGGCCGCCAGCCCGACGCTGTCGGCGATGAGGAACGCCGCGCAGATGCCCGGGAGGGTCGCGTGCGCGAGCGCGTCGGTCATGAGCGACCGCTTGCGCAGCAGCGCGAACGCCCCGACGAGCCCCGCCGCACAGCCCAGGAGCGTCGCGCCGAGCAGCACGTTCGCCGCGTTCACCCCCGAGCGGAGCAGCAGGATGTCCGCCAGCTCGGCGAGCGACGCGCCCGACGCCTGCCCGGCCCCCGCGGGGGTCACGGCCCGCGCTCCGCCCGTGCGACCGCCTCGCTCGCCTCCGCCAGCAGCGTGAGCCGTCCGCCGTAGGTCTTCTGGAGGTTCTCGTTGGTGAGCGTCGCCGCCGCCGGGCCCGCCGCGACCACGCGCATGTTCAGCAGCAGCACGTGGTCGAAGTACTCGCCCACCGTCTGCAGGTCGTGATGCACGCAGATCACCGTCTTGCCCTGGGACCGGAGCTGGCGGAGCAGATCGACGATCGCGCGCTCCGTCGCGGCGTCCACCCCCGCGAAGGGCTCGTCCATGAAGTAGAGGTCGGCCTCCTGGGCCAGCGCCCGGGCCAGGAACACGCGCTGCTGCTGACCGCCCGAGAGCTGGCTGATCTGCCGGTGCGCGAGCGCGCCCAGCCCCACCCGCTCGAGGCACCCGAGCGCCGCGCGCTTGTGCGCCCGCGACACCGGCCGGAACCAGCCGATCATGCCGTACCGCCCCATCGCGGCCACGTCGAGCGCGCTCACCGGAAAGTCCCAGTCCACGCTCTCGCGCTGCGGCACATAGCCGATGCGCCGGCGCGCCCGCCGGTACGGCTCCCCCCAGAACTCCACCCGCCCCGAGGCGCGGGGGATCAGCTCGAGGCAAGCCTTGATGAAGGTGCTTTTGCCCGCGCCGTTCGGGCCCACGATCGCCACCAGCGACCCCGCCGGCGCGTCGAAGTCCACGTCCCAGAGCACGGGCTTGCGCTGATACGCCACGGTCATCGCGTGCACGGAGAGCGGGTTGTCCGCCGAGTGCTCGGGCCGGGCGTCGAGCACGCTCCGCGCCTGCGCCGGCGCGATCCCCCCGCCGGCCCCGCGCGCCGGAGCATCCTCGCGCGTGCGGCTCATGGCGTCAGCCTGCCCTGCATGCCCCGCTCGGGTGCATCGCCTCCGAGGGCGCGAGCGATCGAGGTGACGTTGTGGTCGATCATGCCGACGTACGTCCCCTCGTAGGTGCCCGCGCGGCCCATGGCGTCGCTGAACAGGCTCGCCCCCACGATCACCTCGTGACCGCGGGCCCGGGCGCCCTCGATGAGCGCCCTGACGTTCCGCTCCGAGACCGTGGACTCGACGAACACCGCCGGGATGCGCCGATCCACCAGCAGCGCCACGATGCGCTCGATATCGCGCACGCCGGCCTCGCTCTCGGTGGAGATCCCCT
>DASRXL010000175.1:0-33716 GCA_035654175.1 Phycisphaerales bacterium | reverse complement strand
TCCCCCTCCACCATCGCCAGCAGCCGCTCACCCATCCTCGGCGCCGCGAAGTACGCCAGCACCTCCGCAAGTATCCGGTTCAGTCGCGCATCCTCCGCCGGATACATCCCGTCGAACCGCCCCAGCACCCCCGCGCGCGCTCCCTCCGAAGGCTGCCCGCGCCGCGCACACGCGATCTGCACCGCGCGCAGGTACGCCACGTCGTCTTCAATCCCGTCCGCATCCGCTGCATACCGCGCCGGATATTCCAAGGCGCGATCTACGGAAAGCCGATCCTGGCCCCTCGCCACCACAATCGCGAACTGCGGCTGCGCACCAGGTCGATCTTCCACCACCCGCATGAGACGCTCATGGAACTCCTGCCGCTCCAGCGCCAGCCTCGCCGCGAACCGCACGAATCGGTCTCCGTGCCCGAGCGATCGCAAGGCCTCCTCGGGCAGCGGTCCCGACCCGAACGCCTCGAGCCTGCGGCGTAGCTGCGCTTCCTCCGTGAGCCCGGAGAGTTTGTGCTTCGCCGGCGCGCCCGCGCCGTCAAACGTCACCCGATAGAGCCCGCTTTGCGTCCCCCGCCCCCCCGTCGTGAACCACATCGCCCCGTCCGTCGCAAACTCGATGTCCGTCACGCTCAAAGGCAATCCCAGCGCGAACGTCTCATACTCACCCGAGTAGCTCGCCCCCCTCGCCTCCAGATGCACCGCCGCGATCCGCCCGTACGCCCAGTCACCCACGAACAGCGCGCTCGCCCACGGCTCCGGGAACATGCCCCCCCTCGCGAACGCCACGCCCACCGGGCTCGCCAAGTCCGTATCGCACACCGGCGGCAGGCTGTCCGGGTACCAGTCCGGCCATTTCCCGCTCCCGCTCCGCCAGCCGTATTCGCCCCCCTCCACCACGTGCACCACCCGCGGCGGCCTGTACCACGGCAGCCCGATGTCCCACTCCATGTCCGAGTCGTACGTGAAGAGCTCCCCGTTCGGCGCAAACGCGATGTCGTAGCTGTTCCGGAGCCCCGCCGCCACGATCTCCCACCGCGCCCCGTCCGGGTCCGTCCGCAGCACCGTCCCCCCCGGCGCCATGATCCCCACCGCGTGCCCGCGCGGGTCCCAGATCCGCGGCAGGAGCAGATCCTCCCCCCAGTTGCGATACGGCGAGCCCTCCTGATCCACCTGCCGGAACAGCGGCGTGTGGTTCCCGTGCACCGCGTAGATCATCCCGTCCGGCCCCAACGCCAGCCCGTGCGGCCCGTGCTCACCCTTCGCCGGGTACTCCGCGAGCACGTCGTGCTCCTCGAACTGCCCGTCACCGTCCCGATCCCGCAGCCGGTGCAGCCCGCCCCGGCGGTCCTCGTTCTCGTTCACGCTCGCGTAGAGCGCCCCGTGCGCGAAGAGCAGACCCTGGCACATCCCGATGTCCGCCCCGAGCCGCTCGACCCCCGCCGTCTCCGGGCCGGTTCTCGTCAGGCGCAGCAGCCCGCCGGATTCCGGCGACACGATCGCCCGGCCCTCCGCATCCAGCACCAGGCACACCCACGAGCCCTCGCCCGCCTGCGCCGAATGCACCAGCTCCGCGCCGAACCCTTCCGGCAGCCGGATCTCGCCCGCCGGCGTCGCCTCCCGCTGCATCATCACCGGCCCCCATGGCAGCGACGCGTCCGCCGTCGAGCCCAGTGAGGCCGCCCGGCCCCACCCCCGGACCTGGAAGCCGGGCCTCTCCCACCCCTCCGGAGCCTCCTCCGCCGCCCTCCACTCCCCGGAAGAGACCACCCGCTGCTTCCCCCCGTCCTCGTAGGTAATCTCGAGGCGGAGCGCCATCCCCGCGGCCCCGCCGTCGTTCCAACCCTCCACCGCCACGACATTCCGCCCCGGGCGCAGCGCGTCCGCCACCTCCGCCGCAACCGGCGACTCCCAACTGTCGCTGCGCGCCACCTCGCGCCCGTTGATGGAGACGACCATGTGGTTGTCGCACGTGGCGACCAGCCTCGCCCGGGCGGCTTGGCCCTTCACCTCGAAAAGCCTCACCAGGTGCGCGCGCTGCCCGGCCGTCGGCTCGCCCGCGACCCAGATCCACTCCGCGTCCTGGCCCGCGGCTGGGGGCGCAATCGCCGCGCCCGCAGCCACGCAGCACCGCACGTACCGATGAAATCGCCTCGTCATCGCTCCAATGTACCGGCTGCGCCCGGCCCCGGAGGGAGTCGCCGGGTCGGCTTTCCCCTTTCCAGACGACGCGATCCCCTTCCGTCCTCGCGAAAGTCGCCTTGGACCGCACACACCCGCGCCTTTACACTGCGCCGGGGAGATCCGCCGCACCGAGGGGAGATCAGATGCCTATGTCCCGCCACGCTGTCCGTATCGCCGCGCTCTGCGCGGCCCCGCTGGCCGCCCACGCGGGGGTCGTCGAGCTGGGCGCCTCGCGCGACAACACGCTCTACGAGTACACCGACGCGATCAGCAACGGCGCCGGCCAGTACTGCTTCACCGGCCGCACCGCCGAGCCGAGCCTCCGGCGCACGCTCATGGCCTTCGACATCCAGGGCTCGCTCCCGCCGGGGGTCCACATCCGGTCGGCTGCCCTCACGCTCAATATGTCGAAGACGATCGCCGGGCCGTCCGACGTCTCGCTGCACCGGGCGCTGGCCGACTGGGGCCAAGGCGCGTCCGACCCCCCGGGCGAGGAGGGCGCCGGCGCCCCCGCGCAGCCCGGCGACGCGACCTGGGTGCACACCTTCTACGACACCTACTACTGGTCGAGCCTCGGGGGCGACTACGCGCCCGGCGCGAGCGCGACCACCTCCGTCGGAGCCGAGGGCGCCTACACCTGGACCTCGTCCGAAGGCATGCTGAGCGACGTGCGCGACTGGTTCACCGGGAGCGCGCCCAACCACGGCTGGGTGATCCTCGGCGACGAATCCGGGCCGGTCACCGCGAAGCGCTTCGACACGCGCGAGCACCCCGATCCCGCTTCACGACCGCGCCTCCAGATCGCGTTCACGCCGCCCTGCGCCGGCGACTGGACCATGGACGGCGCGATCGACACCCGGGACGTCATCGCCTTCCTGAACGAATGGGCCGGCGGCTACCACTCCGCCGACCTGAACCAGGACGGCGTGGTGAACACCCTGGACGTCATCGAGTTCCTCAACGCCTGGAACGCCGGGTGTCCGTGACGGTGGATGTTGAAGGCGGAAGCATGAAGGATAGAGGAGCAGTCGCCATGACCCGGTACACCCTTGCCGCTCTCGCGGCCGGCCTCCTGGCGGCGCCCGCGCTCGCCCAGCGCACGCCCCAGCCCGAGGCGCCCGCGATCCGCGCGCCCGACGCCCTGCGCGTCGTCGCGATCTCGCCGCCGCCCGAGGCCCTCGACGCGCAGCGCGGCGCCGATGTGACCATCACCTTCAACAAGCCCATCGACCCTTCGACGCTCCATCCCTCCACCTTCAACGTGCTCGGGCGCTGGAGCGGACCGGTCACCGGCTCCTACGTGCTCCTCGACAGCCGCACCGTCGCCTTCGTGCGCGACCGCGACTTCTCCCCAGCCGAACGCGTCCTCGTCTCGCTCTCCCGCGACCTGCGCGCCGCCGACGGCGCCCGCCTTCCCCGCGGCTACGCCGCGGGCTTCTGGGTCCTCCCCGATCCCGGCTCCATGAGCTTCGCGCACACCGCCACGCTCGTTCCCGGAGACGTGCCCTACGGCGCCCACGGAGGAGATCTCGACGACGACGGCGACCTCGACCTCGCCATCCCCAACGAAGAATCGAGCAACGTCTCCGTCTTCCTGAACGGCGGCGACGGCTCCTTCGGCCCGAGGCAGAACTTCGGCGTCGGCTTCCACTGCAGCCCGAGCGAGGGGCTCGACCTCTCCGGCGACGGCGTCGTCGACCTCGCCGTCTCCAACATCCTCGACAACGACGTCTCCATCCTCATCGGCAACGGCGACGGCACCTTCAAGCCGCAGGTCCGCTACCCGGTGCTCTCCCAGCCCCGCGGCCTCGCAGCCCTGGACGTGGACGCCGACGGCGACGCCGACCTCATCGCCGCCAACCGCTCCGGCAACGCGTGCACCCTCCTGCGCAACCGGGGCGACGGCACCTTCGACCCGCACTCGCCCTTCGAGGCCGGCGTCACCGGCGAGACCGGCGTCGCGCCCGCCGATCTCAACCTCGACGGCGTCCTGGACCTCGTCGTCATCGGCTACGGCAACTCGCGCATCGCCACGCTCCTCGGCGACGGTCGCGGGGCGTTCACGCTCCATTCCGTGGTCGTCACGAGCTCCCGCCCCTGGATGGTCACGACCGGCGACCTCAACGGCGACGGCTTCCCCGACGCCGCGGCCGCGTGCTCGAGCGGCGGGCGCGCCGGGATCTACTTCGGCGACGGCACCGGCGCCCTGCGCCCCGAGGTGAACTTCGATTCCGGCGAGTTCCCCATCGCCATCGACCTCGGCGACCTCGACGGCGACGCCGATCTCGACATGGTCACCTCCAGCTACAGCTCCGGCGACTTCCACGTCTACACCAACAACGGCTCCGGCAACTTCACGCTGAGCTTCACCATCCCCTCGCTCGTCGCCGGCTCCTGCGCCGTCCTCCACGACCGCGACGACGACGGCGACACCGATCTCACGCTGATCGACGAGCTCGGAGACCGCATCCTGATCTACACACAGCAGTGAGAGTCCTGAGTCCTGAGTCTTGAGACCGAGCATGGGCGCCGTGGTCTGAGCGAGTCTTCAAGCGAAAGGCCGCGCGGGCGCGCGCGGCGCACTGGCCCAACGGCGCCGCGCGTCGCCTGAAAGATCCGCGCGTCAACAGCCGCCCGCACTCGGGGCAGCGTGCGCTTGGCGCCGCGAACAGTGAGCACCCCCAACCAGGACAAGGCGCATCGTTCCACTGCCCGGCGCCCCTCCCCGCCCTCCACACTCCGCCTCACCCACTCACCCCATCATCCTCTACACTCCCCTCCCATGCGCCTCGCGCTCGCGCTCCTCCTCGCCTCAGCCCCCGCCCTCGCCCAGCGCGGCGACCACGCCGGCGAGCCCCAGCCGGCCCTGCCCCCCGATCTCCGGATCCCCGAAGCCCCCGCGCTCACGCCCGCGCAGGAGCTCGCCACCTTCAGGCTCGCCGAACCAACCCTGACGATCTCCCTCGCCGCCGCCGAGCCCCTGATCGTCGCCCCCGTCTCCGCCGTCTTCGACGCCGACGGCCGGCTCTGGGTCGTCGAGATGCAGTCGTACATGCCGGACATCGACGGCGAGAACGAGCTCGCGCCCAACAGCCGCGTCGTCGTCCTCGAGGACCTCGACCACGACTGGGAGTTCGACAAGGCCACGACGTTTCTCGACGGCCTGACGCTCCCCCGCTCGGTGCTCCCCTGCTACGGCGGCGCGCTCGTGCTCGCCCCGCCCGACCTCATCTTCGCCAGGGACACCAACGGCGACGGACGTGCCGACGAGCAGCGCACGCTCCTCGGGGGCTTCGGCGGCCTCGACAACCCCGAGCACGCCGGCAACGGCCTGCTCTACGGCCTCGACAACTGGATCCACCTCTCCCAGCACAATCTCGAACTCCGCTTCGACGGCGAGCGCGTCGTCACCCGCCCCGTGCCCGGCCACGGCCAGTGGGGCATCACGCAGGACCGCTGGGGCCGCCTCTACTACTGCCCCAATTCCGACGTGCTCCGCGCCGACCTCTTCCCCAAGCACTACGCCGCGCGCAACCCCAACCAGCGCGGCGTGCAGGGCATGAACGCCGACGTCGCCCCCGACAAGTCCGTCTACCCAGCGCGCATGAACCCCGGCATCAACCGCGGCTACCAGGACCACATGCTCCGCGACGACTACACCCTCGCCGCCACCACCGCCGCCTGCAGCCCCATCATCTACGACTCACGGGCCCTCGGCCCCGCGTTCCGCGCCGACGCCTTCGTCTGCGAGCCCGCCGGCAACTGCGTGCTCCGTGTGAAGCTCGACGACGCCGACGGCGTCCCCGCCGCGCGCCGCGCGTATCCCGACACCGAGTTCCTCACCTCCACCGACGAGCGCTTCCGCCCCGTCGCCCTCGCCGCCGGCCCCGACGGCTCACTCTTCGTCGCCGACATGTACCGCGGCGTGATCCAGCACAAGACCTACGTCACCACCTTCCTGCGCACGCAGGTCGAGGACCGCGCCCTGGAGAAGCCGGTCAACCTGGGGCGCATCTGGCGCATCGCCCCGCCGGTCACCTTCAGCTCCGGCAGCGTCAGGCTCTCCGCGGCGAGCGACGCGGACCTCGTGAAGCTCCTCGCCTCCGACGAGGCCTCCCGGTTCGGGCACGCCCAGAAGCTGCTCGTCGAGCGCCGCGCGCTCTCCGTCGCCGACGATCTCCGCGAGCTCGTCGCCGATCCGCGCGAGAGCCCCCATGCCCGCGCCCGCGCCGCCTGGACCCTCGAGGGGCTCGGCGCGCTCCAGCCCGCCGACGCCGCCGCCCTCTGCACGACAGGGCCCGCGGAGCTCCGCCGGACCGCCGCGCGCCTGCTCGACCGCTGGCCCGACGATGCCGACGCCGTCGCCGCGCTCACCAGGCTCGCCGGCGACCCGGACCGCTTCGTGCGCATCCAGGCCGCGCTCTCACTCGGCGAATCCCGCCTGCCGCAGGCCACCGAAGCGCTCGCCCGGGCCCTTCTCGCCGGCGCCGACGACCCGGTCCTGCGCTCCGCCGTGATCAGCGGCTGCCGCGAGCGCGAGGTGCTCGTCCTCGACGCCGCCCGCACCTTCCCCGCCGCCGATGCCCGCCCCGCGCGCCGCGATGCCCTCGCCGAGCTCGCCTCGACGAGCCTCCGCGCCTCGCCCGCGCAGCGAACCCGCTACCTGGACCTCGTCGCCGAGTGCTCCACCTCACAGCGGTGGCTCGCCCGGCTCCTCCTCGAACGACTCGCCGCGGAGCTCCAGCTCGATTCCGACCGACCCGCAACGCTCGGGCTCGCGGCGGAGCCCCGGGCCTGGAGCGACGCCCTGTCCCGCGGCCTGTGGGACATGCACGCCCGCGCACTCGCCGTCACCGCCCGTCTCCGCTGGCCAGGCCATGACTCCGGTGCCCCCGCCCTCGCCCCCCTCAGCCCCGCGCAGCGCGACCTCTTCCGGCGCGGCCAGCGCCTCTTCGACGTCTGCGCCGCCTGCCACGGCTTCGACGGGCGCGGGCTGGCCGGCCAGGCCCCGCCCCTCGCCGGCTCCGCGCTCGCCACCGGCCCCGAGTCGCGCGCCATCCGCGTCCTTCTCCACGGCCTCGAAGGCCCCATCACCCGCGACGGCGTGGACTACAACGCCCAGATGCCCGCGGCTCCATTCCACGCCGACGAGGATGTCGCCGCGGTCCTGACCTACATCCGCCGATCGTTCGGCAACACCGCGGACCCGGTCTCGCCGGAGGCCGTCGCCCGCACCCGCGCCGAGACGCGGCGATCGCGCCCATGGACCGAGGGCGAACTTCTCAACGAGTAGTCACCCCGCCCGGGGCGCATCGGCGCGCCGGACAGATCTCACCGTTCGGGATTCCAACGCGAAGTCCACGAAGGGCTCAAAGGAGAAGGCGCGATGGAGAAGACAGCCGCTCACCTGGCGCCCCTCCGCGCCCTCCGCGCCCTCCGCGCCCTCCGCGTCCTCCGCGTTCCACTCCTCGCGCTCGCCCTGGCGACCGCCGCCTGCCAGTCAAGCGGCCCGCCGGCTCGCGAGCACGCCGCGCTCTTCGACGGCGCGACGCTCGACGGCTGGACCATCCGCGGCGGCTCCGCCCGGTACTTCGTCGACGAGGGCGCCATCGTCGGCGAAACCCGCCCCAACACCCCCAACACCTTCCTCTGCACCGCCCGCGACTATGGCGACTTCGTCCTCGAACTCGAGGTCCTTGTCCACCCCGAGCTCAACAGCGGCATCCAGATCCGCTCCCACGCCGGGCCCGACGGCGTGGTCCGCGGCTACCAGGTCGAGATCGACCCGTCGCCCCGCGCCTATTCCGGCGGCATCTACGAGGAGGGGCTCCGCGGCTGGCTGGCCCCGCCCACTCCCGAGCTCGCCGCCGATTCGCCCTTCAGGAACGGCGAGTGGAACCGCTACCGCATCGAGGCCCGCGGCCCGCGCATCCGCACCTGGATCAACGACATCCCCGTCGCCGACCTCGCCGACCACGCCGCCGCGTCCGGCTTCATCGCGCTCCAGGTCCACGCCGTCGGTGATCGCGCCGAGCCCCTCCATGTGCGCTGGCGCAACATCCGTCTCCGCTCGCTCAAGTGACGCGGTCGGCGCTCAGACGCGTCCCAGCCGCGCGTCGGTCCTCAAAAAAAGGAAGCCGGGGACGCCCACGCGTCCCCGGCGATCGATCCGCCACCCTGCGCGCCCGCTCAGCCGCGCCCGCTGCGTCCGCCCGCCCGCGACGAGCCGCGCGACGCGCCGGACTTCGCCGACGACCGTCCCCGCGCGCTGGCCGACGAGGACCGGCTCCGCGACGACGACGCCTTCCGCCCGCTCGCCTTCGCGCGCGAGCCCCCGCGTGCGCCCGAGCTCGTCCCGGCCCGCGAGCCGCTGCGCCCGGTCGACCCCGTCCCCGCCCGAGAGCCGCCCCGCGAAGCTCCCCCGGAGCTCGATCGGCTCTGCGCGCCCGACCCGGCCCGTGAGGTCGGGCTCCGGCGCGAGCCCGAGCGGGCGCCGGCGCCCGACGAGCGCGAGGCCGATCCACTGCGCCCGCCGGTGCGGCCGCCGCTCGACGAGCGCGTGCCTGCGCTCGGGGAGCGCGAGCCCGCGCTCGACCGCGACCGCCCCCCGGCCCCGGCCGACCTGCGCGAAGTCTTGCGCCGCGCCGGCGTGCCGCCCTCGTTGTCCCCCGCGTTCCCCTCTCCAGGCTCGCGGTCCGTGTCCCCGCGCGCCCGAGCGCCCTTGCCCGCCGAAGCCCCGCGCCCCTCCCCGTTCCGCCCGCCCCCGCTCCGGCCGCTCGACCCCCGCGCGCTCCCCGAGCGCGACCCGCCGGCGCCCTTCTCCGCGGCGGTCTCCTCGGTCACGAACTTGTTGAAGTAGCTCCGCGGCTTGTCCTGGTACAGGAACACCAGGTGCTTGTCGTCGAACTTCTTGAAGAACTGCTTCCACGTGATCGACTTCAGCTCGGGATCCGCCTCGTTGTCGGGGAAGTCGATCCGCAGCAGCCCCGCCCCGTCGCTCCCGCGCGCCGTGCCCTCGACCGTCGCCGGCTTGCCGCCCCGCTCCTCCACCCACTGCCGGATCGTGTCGTGGTCCTGCGTGGTCTGCGCCTGCCTTCGTCCTTGTGCCACCATGGTGTGGTCCTCCATTCCGGTGTGGTGCTCGCGCCGAGGCCACGGCGCAGTCTTCCCCTCGGTTCTACGAGTATGCCACACAACCGGTCGCACGCACGCGAAGCTTCCTGCGCAATGCCTCAAACCGACGGGCCCGCGCGCACATGAGCCGCGCTTCATCGCGCGCCCCATGCGCGCTGCGCAGCGCACCGCATCCCGAGTGCCGCGCACGCCGCCCTCGCCGCGCCGCCGATCTCCCGCCGGCGACCGCGACCATGAACCCATGCTCACCCTAACCCTGCGCGCCTCCGCGGCGTACAGATCATCGAACACACGACACCCGCAAAACGGAGCACATCGCCATGGTCGCACCCGCACGAAAGAGCACGTCCGCACCTCGAAGCCGAAACGATCGTCGCAGATCGGATGACGATCGCGAGCGCAGGCCCCGCCCGAGCGAGCGCGCCGCCTCGCCCGGCGGCGAGCGCCTCTCCCGCGACGACCCGCCCAACGGCGCCTCCTCGCGCACCGGCCCGCGCCCGAGTCGATCCCGCGCCGGACAGCCCCGCGCCGGGAGCGACACGCGCGCCGGAAGCCGCGCACGCTCCACCGCCGCTCGCGCCGGCGGCATGCAACGGGTCAGCGCGGGCGATGCCACGGGGAGCGGACGCGCAGGGTCCGGCGGCGCGTCACGCCGCTCCGCCGCCCCCGCCCGCCGCGCCACCACCGCCGAGCACGCCGACGACGCACCCACCTCGCGCGAACGCACGGGACCGCGCAAGAGTCCCGCACGCGCCGGCGGCGCATCCCCCCGCGTCGCGCCCCGCAAGGGCGCGCCCAGGCCCAGCACAGCCAAGAAAGGCCCATCCAAGCGCCCCCGCCGCCCGAGCCAGACCTGACGCCCCCGCCGGCCCACGGCGCAACGAGAAAGGGGCGGGACCCGCGGCCCCGCCCCTCGCCATCGAATGTTCCACCGCGCCGAACGCCTCCGCGCACCCGCTCACGCGGCCAGAGCGCGCTCGCCCTCTGCATGCCCTTCCGGATTCCCGCCCCGCGGCCCCTGGTACTCGGCCGAGCCGAACGCCAGGATCGGGTAGAACACGAACCCGAGCAGCCAAAGCCCCACGCCGAAGCCCGCGCTCTTGCCGAACGCCTTCGCCACGTCGATCGACAGCACCGCCAGCACCAGGAAGTTGATGAAGGGCACCAGCAGCAGCGCCGTCCACCAACCCGGCCTCCCCGCGATCTTGCACAGGTAGTAGCAGTTGAGGATCGGCACGATCCCCTTCCAGCCCTCGTGCCCCGCCTTCTCGAACACCTTCCAGAACGACGCGAGGATCGCGCCGAACACCGCCAGCCAGATCACCGTCCCGAACAACCCTCCGCCCTGCCCGTCGCTCTGCGCGAGCATCTGCAGCATCCCATGCATCCCGATACCCTCCCGGCCGCCAGGCCGCGTGTGTCAGTGCGGGTCCGCTCCCGGTCGGCCGGACCACCGCCGAAACGAGCGTGCAATCGGGCGGGCGCGCCCGCGCCGCGAGCCGGCGGAGCGAGCGCACACGATTTGTCCCGACCCCAGGCCACCACCGCAGCCACGCCCCATACCGCCGGCATCACTTCACGCGCGGATGCGGGCGCATGCGCCCGCCCGCGACCCGATAACAATCACCGCGCACCCAGCATGCGTGCGACGCGCCGGTCCGGCGCTCCGCCCCCGCCCGCGCTGCTCTCGCTCACGGCGCCCGGCGCCGGCGCGAAACCCCAAGCTCCGCCGGCTTCACCTGCGCCGGCCTCGCGACAGACGCCGCCCTCACCGAGCTCCTCACCGCGTGGCGCGCCGGCGCCTGACCCGCTCCGCTTCGGTCAATTGGCCCTTTGCTACACTCCGCCCGTGCCCCCCGATGCCGCCACCAGCCCCGACCCGGGCGCCGCCTGGCTCGCGCGCCTCGCAGGCAGGTTCATCGTCTTCGACGGGCCCGACGGGTCCGGCAAGTCCACACAGCTCGCGCGCTTCGCCGACGAGTGCCGCGCCCACGCCGTCCCCCTCTGCCCGGTCCGCGATCCCGGCGGCACCGGCGTCGGCGAGCGCATCCGCGAGGTGCTCCTCAGCCGCGACAACGAGGGCATGAGCCTCCGCTGCGAGATGCTCCTCTACATGGCCAGCCGCGCCGAGCTCGTCGCCAGGCACATCCGCCCCGCCCTCGACGCCCGCCGCCTCGTCCTCGCCGACCGCTTCGTCTCCAGCACCTTCGCGTATCAAGGCGCGGCCGGGGGCCTCCCCCCCGCCGAGATCCGCGCCGCCGCGCAGGTCGCCACCGGCGGCCTCTGGCCCGACCTCACCGTCATCTTCGACGTGGACACCCAGACCGCCGCGGCCCGCATGACCGGCAAGAAGTCCGCCTCCCGGGGCGATCCGACCCTCTCGCTCTTCGCCGATCGAATGGAGGCCAAGGGCGAGAGCTTTCACGCCCGCGTGCGCCAGGGCTTCCTCGATCAGGCCGCCGCCGACCCCGACCACTACGTCGTCATCGACGCCGCGCGCGGAGCCGACGAGGTCTGGACCGACCTGCTCGCGCGCCTCGCCGAACGCACCGCCGCTGCGCACGAGTAGCTCGACCCATGCTCGCCCTGGCCATCGCCATCCCGCTCGCCTTCATCTCAGGATCCATTCCCTGCGGCCTGCTGATCGCGCGAGCCAGGGGCGTCGACATCCGCGCCCACGGGTCAGGCAACATCGGCGCCACCAACGTCTGGCGCGTCTGCGGCCGCGCCCCCGGGCTCGCCTGCTTCAGCCTGGACGTCGCCAAGGGCCTCGTCCCGACCGCCGCCGCGGGCTTGGCCGCCGGGACATTCGCACAGGCCGACCTGCCCCCCCGCCTCGCCTGGCTTTGGCTCGCCGTCGCCGCCGCCGCGATCCTCGGCCACATGTTCACCCCGTGGGCCGGGTTTCGGGGCGGAAAGGGTGTCGCCACGGGGTTCGGGGCGCTGCTCGGGATCTTCCCGCTGCTCACCTTCCCGGCCCTCGCCGCGCTGGTCGTCTGGCTCGTTGTGGCCAGGCTCAGCCGGTACGTGAGCCTCGCCTCCATCGCCGCCGCCGCGAGCCTGCCCGTCTGGCTCTTCGTCACGGTCGAGCTGCTCTCGGACCATCCCGGGGGCCACCGGGCCGCGCTTCCTTTCTATGTCGCGATCGCTCTCTTGGCCGCGGCCGTGATCCTCAAGCACCGGGGGAACATCGGGCGTCTGCTCCAGGGCAGCGAGAACCGCATCGGCCGCCGCGTCGATGCATGCCCTCCCAAGGCGGCTTCTCGGACCCCACCAGACGGCGGGGTCGGGCGATAACCGGACCCGCCTGGCAGGTGGGCGAAAGTTGCGCGGTTGAGTCCCCCGCACTTCGCCGCGTCGAGGATCGAGAGTTCAGCGCCTACCCCGCCCGCATCCGATGTATGGGGTGCCAAGGAGGCAATCCCCCATGCCCAAGCTCAGGCTCTTCCATGATGTTGACCCGCTCGAGTCTGACGCGATCCCCTTCCCCCGGACGCGCAGGGATGAGGAGGGCTTCCAGCTCCGTCTCGCCGACGACAGCATCGAAACCGTCGAGGCCGCGCTGCAGAACGTGCAGACCCGCCTCGACGAGGTGCGCCGCCTCGTCGCCCGCGGCTGGTGCGACGACGACGGTCCCCGGGCCGCCTGACCAGACGCCGCTGACACGCAGCTCCTCTGCCCGGCCCCGCTCTTCTGGGGCCGGGCGACGTTTTTGCCCCGCCCTCAAGAGCCCCGGAGCGACGCCGCGATCGCGATCTCCTGCAAGCGCACGCTGGCGAGATCGAGCGCCTCCTTCGCGCGGTGCAGCTCGTCGGCGCTCACCGACCGCCAGTCCGCCTCGGCCCGGGCCGTCAGCCCGCGCAGCGCCGCGATCCGCTGCTCGAGCTCGGCCCTGGGGGCGGCCTCCAGCGCCGGCCCGTGCCGGTCGAGCTGGTCGCCGATCCACTTGAGGTCGAGCTTGCTGTTCACCACGAGGTCGACCACGCGGTGCCGCGTCATGTCCTCCCGCGCATGCGCGAAGCTCTCGGCCTCGATCCGCTCCACCTCCTCGCGCGTCAAACCGTGGTTCGGCACCACCTGCAGCTGCGCGCGCTTGCCCGTCCGCCGCTCCGTCGCCGTCACCCGCAGCACCCCGCCCGCGTCCACCAGGAACTCCACGCCGAGCTGGGGCACTCCCGCCGGCATCGGCGGCAGCCCGCGCAGGTCAAACACGCCCAGCGACCGGCAGTGCTCCACCATCTCGCGCTCGCCCTGCACCACGTGGATCTTGATCGACGTCTGCCCGTCCACGCTCGTCGTGAACATCTCCGTCGCCCGCGCCGGCACCGTCGAGTTCCGCATGATCAGCTTCGCGACCGCCCCGCCCGCCGTCTCGATCCCCAGCGAGAGAGGGATCACGTCCAGCAGCAGCGCCCCCCTCGCCCTCCCGGACATGATCGCCGCCTGCACCGCGGCGCCCAACGCCACCACCCGGTCCGGGTCCAGCGCCGTGTACGGCTCCAGGCCGAAGAGCTCCCGCACCCGGCGCCGCACCAGCGGCGTCCGCGTCGCGCCCCCCACCATGATCACCGCGTCGAACGCCCCCGGGTCGATGCCGGCGTCCGCGACGGCGCGCCGGCAGCACGCGATCGCCCGCTCCACCCAGCGCTCCATGAGCGCTTCGATCTCCTCCCGCGTCACCGTCGTCTCGAACACGCCCGCCCCCGATGCCTCGATCCGCACCGACGCCCGCTCCTCCTCCGACAGCCTGTGCTTGACCGCCTGGGCGAACTGCTTCAGCGCGCGCCGCGTCGAAGCGTCAAGCCCCACCAACGGGTCCCCCTCGCTCTCTCCCTGTCTCGCTCTCTCGCTCTCTCCCTGTCTCCCTGTCCCGCTTCCAACCCCCAGCGCCCCCCGCATCCGCCCTGCGAGCATCCGCACCAGCGCATGGTCGACGTCGTCTCCCCCCAGGTGCGTGTCGCCCGCCGTCGCGAGCACCTGGAAGAACGCAGGCTGCGCCGCCTCTCCCCCGCCCGGGTTCGGGGTGATCCGCAGGATCGAGATGTCGAACGTGCCGCCGCCGAGGTCGAACACCGCCACCGTCAGAGGCCGGCGCTGCTCGCCGAGCCCGAGCCCGTACGCCAGCGCCGCTGCCGTCGGCTCGTTCACGATCCGCACCACCTCCAGCCCCGCCAGCCGCCCCGCGTCCCGCGTGGCCTGCCGCTGCGCGTCGTCGAAGTACGCGGGCACCGTCACCACCGCCCTCCGCACCGGCACGCCCAGCTCGCGCCCGGCGCGCTCGGCGAGCTCGCGCAGGATGATCGCCGACACCTCCTGCGCCGAAGCGATCCGCTCGCCCCCGCCCACCGGCACCGCCACCCGCGCCGTCTCGTGCTCGCCCTGCACCACGCGATACGAGAGATACGGGAGGTCCTCCGCCGCGTCCGCGAGCGAACGCCCCATCAGCCGCTTGACGCTCGACACCGTCGTGCGCGGGAACTCCACCGCCTGCTCCGCCGCCACGCGCCCGACCACCGCGCGCACGCCCCCGCGCCCGTCGTCCTCGAACCGCACGACGCTCGGCAGCAGCGCCTCGCCCCGCTCGTCCACCAGCGTGCGCGGCCCGGCATCCTCGTACACCGCCACCAGGCTGTTCGTCGTCCCCAGATCGATCCCGACGATGATGTCCTCAGCGCCCATCCGCCCACGATAGGCACAAGACCCGGTTCGGCCCCGTGGGACGGCGCCGCTCCCCGCGCGTCCCGCCGCATCGAGCTCGCTCGGGGCCGCGTCGTGCCGCTCGGGGTGGCGCGCGTTCGCGCTGCTCCGCAGGCGTCCAACCCAAGCAGCCCGGCTGCGATCGTGCGCCGCCCAGCAACCTTCGTGCGCCGCACCCGGCGCGAGCTCCGGAGGCACTCACCCGAACGCAGCGCATTCCGCCTCCGGAGCTGGGAAAGCGGCCCGCGTTGCTCCCTGCTCTTGCAAGGACTTGCCGTTCAAACCAGAGCATGTCCTCCGAAAGCCCCGTGGTCGCCCCGCGTTCTCCACGGCGCCCGCGACGCGCCCGCTCTCCCGACGCGTGCTTTCCGCGGGGAATGAGCTTCTTTTCACGGGTCCGCTCCGGCGCGAGCCGTATACGCTGGATGCTGCGAACTGCCCCGAAGGCCACGCTTGCCCAGAGCTCCACAACAGCCGTGAGGTTGCCTCAGTTGATCGAAGCGTGCATAAGCGCTCTGCCGCGCGCACCCCGCGGTCGCGGGTCGGCCGCGGCCGATTTCGCCCGGGGCGCTCGTCGCGCACAGCGCTGTAGGAAGACACCGGCCGCATGACCAAGCCCACGACAGACACGCCCGACCGCCTGCCCCGCGTCCCGACGAGGGAGGACGCCGCATGGGCCGAGGGTGCGGCCGGCGCCCGGCTGCTCGGCGCGATCCCCGCCGCCGTGTACACCTGCGACATGGCCGGCCGCGTGACGTTCTTCAACGAGGCCGCCGCCGAGCTCTGGGGCCGCCGCCCTCTCCTCGGCCAGGACCTCTGGTGCGGCTCCTGGAAGATCTTCACGGTGGACGGCGCACCGCTCCCGCACGATCAGTGCCCCATGGCCGTCGCGCTCAAGGAAGGCCGCAGCGTCCGCGGCGAGGAGATCATCGTCGAGCGGCCCGACGGCGTGCGCCGGCGCATCCGCCCGCACCCCGAGCCCCTGCGCGACGAATCCGGCGCCCTCGTCGGCGCGCTCAACATGCTGGTGGACGTCACCGAGCAGCGCCGACTCGAGGAGGCCCAGGCGCGCCTGGCCGCGATCGTCGATTCCTCCGACGACGCGATCATCAGCAAGACCCTCGAAGGACGCATCACCTCCTGGAACGCGGGCGCGCAGCGCATCTTCGGCTACACGCCCGAAGAGGTCATCGGCCGCTCCATCACCATCATCATCCCCAGCGACCGCCTCACGGAAGAGCAGACGATCCTTCAGCACATCCGGCGCGGCGAGCGCGTGGACCACTACGAAACCATCCGCGTCGCCAAGGACGGAACGCTTCTCAATATCTCCGTCACCGTCTCCCCCGTCCGCGACCACACCGGACGCATCATCGGCGCCTCGAAGGTCGCCCGAGACGTCACCCGGCGCAAGGCGGCCGAGGAGGCGCTCCGGACCAGCGAGGAACGCCTCCGCGCCATTCTCTCGCTCCTCCCGGCGGGCGTCTACGCGTGCGACGCCGAAGGGCGGATCACCTTCTACAACCGGCGCGCCGCCGCGCTCTGGGGGCGCGAGCCCGCCCTCCACGACGACCAGGAGCGTTTCTGCGGCGGCTTCAAGGTCTACACACCCGAGGGCGCGTACATCGCCCCCGCGCACACCCCCATGGCCGTTGCGATCCGCGAGGGCAGATCCTTCCGCGATGTCGAGGCCGTCTGCGAGCGGCCGGACGGCACGCGCTTCGACGCGAGCGTCAACATCGATCCCGTCCTGGACACCGACGGCCGCATCCTCGGCGCCATCAATGTCTTCCAGGACGTGACCGAGCAGGTCCGCGCCCGCCGCGCCCTCCACGACCACCACGCGATACTCCAGCAGGCGATCGCCGAGCGCACCCGCGAGCTCGAGGACACGCACCGCCGGCTCCGCCTCTCCGAGCGCATGGCCTCGCTCGGCACGCTCTCCGCCGGGCTCGGCCACGACTTCGGGAACCTCCTCCTCCCCGTCCGCGTCAGCCTCGACGCGCTCGCCGCCGCCGATCTCCCCGAATCCGCCCGCCAGGACGTGGAACGCATCCGCACGTCAACCGAGTACCTCCAGCAGCTCGCCGTCGGCCTGCGCATGCTCTCCCTCGACCCCAAGCGCGCCGGCAACCCCGCGCCCACCGACCTGCGCGAATGGTGGAGCGAGGCGCACGCGATCATCCGCAACGCGCTCCCTCCCGCCGTCGAGCTCGAGGCCGACCTCCCCGACCGCTGCTCCGTCGCCATGTCCCGGCCAGCGCTCACCCAGGCCGTCTTCAACCTCTGCCAGAACGCGGGCGACGCGCTGCGCGCCCGCGGGCGCGGGCGTGTCCGCATCACCGCCCGGCGCGAGGGCGACCGCGTCCACCTGACCGTCGCCGACGACGGGCCGGGCATGCCCCCGGAGGTGCGCGACCACTGCATGGAGCCCTTCTTCACCACCAAGACCCGCGCGATCTCCACAGGCCTGGGCCTCGCCCTCGTCGCCGGCCTCGTGCGCGAGGCCGGCGGCGGAATCCAGCTCCAGACCGCCCCCGGCCAGGGCGCCGCCTTCACCCTCACGCTGCCCGCCGCGGAAAGCCCCATCCCCGATCCGGACCAGCCCCGCAGACGCGCTCTGGTCGAGGTCAGCGATCCCCGCATCCGCGCCCTCATCACCTCCGAGCTCGGCTATCTCGCCCTGGACGTCGTCCCCGAGAGCGCGCTGCCCGACCCCCGAGTCGACCTCGCCGTCCTCGACCGGCCGCCCAACGGAACCCTCGCGCGCCACTACCTCCTCCTCGGGATCGAGGGCGACCACCCCCCCCACGTCACGGCCATCGGCCACAAGCCGCGCCCCGGCGCCATCCGCCGGGCCCTCCGCTCGGCGGTCGAGCAGCTCGCCGCCGCGCCGGAGCCCGCGCGATGAACGCCCAGGAGATGAGCGAGTACACCGTGCTCTGCGTGGACGACAACCCGCACGTCTCCGATGCGCTCCGCTCCATGCTCCATCGCACGCCGAACCTCCGCTGGATCGGCACCCTCCCCGACGCGACCGACCTCCTTGAGCGCGTCGAGTCCGAACGCCCCGACATCGTCATCCTCGACCTCGACATGCCCGGCCCCGACCCCTTCGAGGTCCTCGCGACGCTCTCCGAGCGCTGCCCGGACTCCAAGACCATCGTCTTCACCGGCCACGTCCGGCGCGACTACATCGACCGCGCCGTCGAGGCCGGCGCCTGGGGCTATGTTTCCAAGAACGAAGCCGAGGACCGCCTCTTCGAGGCCATCGGCCAGGTGCTGGACGGGCGCTTCGCCTTCAGCCCCGAGGTGCGCGCCACGCTCGACACCTGAGCCGCGACGCCCTCCCCGCCCACGGAGATGCTGCCCAGGAGTGCACAGCACGTGATCAGCGCGCCCTCGCTCCCGCACATCGCCGCGCCCCTCCACGGCTCCGCCCGCGACGTCGCCGAACTCCTGCTCGCCGTCGCCATCATCCTCGCCGCCGCGCACCTCGCCGTGCTCCTCGTCCGCCGCGTCGCCCGATCCCTCATGCGCTCCCGCGTCGGACGCAGCGCCAAGGCCCGCACCCTCGTCCACTTCATCGGCAGCGTCGCGGCCTTCCTCCTCTACTTCGCCGGCCTCGGCCTCGCCCTCCGCAGGCTCGGCGTGCCCCTCGAGGCCTATGTCGCCAGCGCCACGGTCATCGGCTTCGCCGTCAGCTTCGGGTCCCAAAGTGTCATCCAGGACGTCCTCTCCGGCCTCACGCTCATCAGCTCCGACCTCCTCGACGTCGGGGACATGGTCGATCTCAGCGGACAGGTCGGGATCGTCCGCGGCATCGGCATCCGCTACACCCACCTCACCACCCTCACCGGCTCGACCGTCTCCATCCCCAACCGCAACGTCACCAACGTCATCAATTTCAGGAAGGGCTACGCGCCCGCGTTCCTCGACGTCCGCCTCCCCCGGGACCACGAGCACGCCGCACGCGAGCAGGTCACCGCGATCGCCCGCGCCGCCTTCGACCAGTTCCGCGGGGTGATGCCCCGCGGCCCGATCATCACCGAGCCCCGCACCATCCGCTCCGGCGAGCGGGTGCTCCGCGTCGAGTTCCGCACCTGGCCCGGCCAGGGCCCCCTCGTCGAAGCCGTCATCCGCCCGTCGATCCTCGCCGCGATGCGCGAGCTCGACCCCGCCTACCCCGACTGGATGGCCCCGGTGCACTACCGCGCCGAGCCCGACGAGGTGCCCCGGCGCACGCGCCCCCGGGGCGGCCGCACGCCGCCCCCGGCCGAAGGCGAGGCCGTCCGCACCGAGACCGCGCCCCCCGACGCCGACCACCGGCGCACCGGGCGCGCAATCGGCGACGCCTGAAGCCGGCACGTCCAAAAAAGCACGCGGCCGCCCGTCCGGGCGGCCGCGCGTGGATCTCCCTCTCTCCGCAGGCTCGTCTCAGTGGCCCGCGCTGGTCGGCGAGGCCGAGGCCGTCGTCTCGGTCGGCACGTCGGTCGAGGTCCGCGTGTACGCGATCTCCATCATCTTGTACTCCTTCCCCGTCTTGGGGAAGATGCCGTACATCTCGAGCGTCATCGAGTCCTTGCCCGTGTGCCGCTCGACCTGGCGCAGCGTCGTCGGCTTCTTGGTGATCGGGCAGTTGTACTCGTAGGTCCAGGTCATCGTCTCGCCGTCAGAGGACAGCTCGCCCGTGCCGATCGCCATCCCCGTGCCGCAGTTGTCGATCCACGTGCCCTGGAACTCCTGCGCCACGTTGTCGAAGCCGTACATCCCCAGGCCCGTGAACGGCATCCCGCCCATGTCGCCGGTCGTCTTGCACTTGTAGAAGCGCCCGTCCAAGATCGGCGAGATCGTCGTCGTGCAGGTGCTCTCCATCGGCTCGGCCTCGGGAGTCATCCACATCGTGGTCTTGCCCTCCCACACGCCGACGCCCTGCGCCAGGTGCGCGTGCATCTCGCCCGGCGTCGCCGCCTCCATGCACGCCTGCATGTCCGCCTCGGTCATGCCGGGCGGGAGCTCGAACGCCGGCTGCCCCGCCGGCTGCGTGGTCAGCGGCTTCTTTTCCTTGGTTGCCTGCCCCATCGCCACCGATCCGGCCAACGCGACGATACCAACGACAGTGAGAACAGAATTGCGGCTCATGGGAATCTCCGATGTGTTGTTCAGGGTGCTCCCGCGCCCGAGTATCCACCGCGCTCGGGCACGCCACAACCAGTGTACCCCCGCGCCTCTCCCCAGAGCAATGCCCTCACATCGCATGCACAACACATGTGCGAGTCCGAATAGAACTCCCGGGGTGTAACCCGTGTAGCGCCGCGGACTTCCAGTTTTCACACCAAAATGCCCGTTGAACCACGGCTCAATAGAAAAGGAACGGCCACCAGTTCTTCATCGCGGCGCCCTCGTCATCGACGCACCGGTTGCCCAGCCCCGGCATGCACTGCCGCCAGTAGATCAGCCACGGCCCCATGCAGTCGGGCGCGACCCCGCCGTACGCCGCGAACCGCGACGCGTCGAACGGCGTCGCGAGGTCCTCGCCGCCCTCCCCGTCGCGCAGGCGGTAGTGCTCGATCGTGGTCATGACCGCGTGCGGGCTCTCCAGGTCGTAGTGCCGCCGCGCTCCCGGCGGGAAGTGCACGTTCCCGCCGATCGCGACATACGGCGCCGCCCGGTGCGTCTCGCCCCCGACGCGCACCTCCATCACGCCCTCCTCCGGGTACGACACCGCCTCCTCGTCGGCCTCGACCGCGTACAGCGAATCGAACGGCAGGCCGAACCGCGCATCCAGGTCCAGCTCCGCGAACTCGCGGAAGGCGCGGCTGAAGTACGGCACCGCCCCCGAGGTCGCCGTCCACTCGAGCCCGTGCCCGAAGTTCTCCATCGCGCACCCCACGCCCCGGCGCGGGTTGAAGAACGCGATCCGGAACGTCCGACCGGACCACGGCATCGTCTCGTCGTGCCCGTTCCCCGCCGGCGTGAACTCCCCCTCGACGGCCCGCCCCCCCTCGTCGTACCGCTGCTTGAGCTCCGCCACCTCGAGCGCCGGCCACGGCCCCTCATGCTCGAGATACATCCACAGCTCGTGTACGTAGCCCGCGTTGATCAACTCGTGCAGATCGAGATACGCCCCCTCCTCGCGCGGATCGGAGAATCCCAGCAGCCGCGCAAACTCCTCCGTGTACAGCCCCGCGTAGTCGCACACCACCTCCGGCGATGCCTCGGCCTTGCGCGGAAAGAGCGAGCTGTTGCCGTCCGTCCGCTCCCCCGCCGGAGCACCCGCCGAACCCGCCGCCACGGCCCCGTTCGGCGCGGCGTCGTCCCGCAGGTCGACATACTTCACCACCTCATATCGCAGAAATGCCGGCGCATCCCGATCCGCGAACCCATGCCACCGCGTGCTCTCCGCCAGCGCCCGCGACACCCCCTCCGCGTGCTCACGCACCGCGGCCATCCCGATCGCGTTCGCGAAGTTCACCACCACGACCCGCGGCCGCATCTCCCGAATCTCCCCGTGATGCTCCCCCAGCCACGGATCCGAATTCCTCCAGCTCTCGACGTTCGGCCACACCGACACATCCCCCGACAACCCCCGCGGCCCCGGCAGCTCGCCCCCCACCTGCGCCCCCGCACGCCCCACCGCCACGACCGCCACCACAACCCGCACCCACCCCGCCATCACACCACCTCCATCAAGCCCCATCGACGCCTGACCTGCCGCCCTGCGAAAGGTCAGGGGCCGCAGCGCCTTCATCGACGCCTGACCTGAGGCTCTGCGAAGGTCAGGGTCCGCACCACGCACCCTACCCCCTTTGCCCTCGTCTCTCACTCACCCCTGTCACCCCCTCACCCCTGTCACCCACTCACCCCCCCACCCCCTCACCCCTACTCCACCACCCACGCCAGTTCCGCAACTTCGTCGATCAACTGCGCCACCCCATCGCTCTCCACGTCCCCCAGCGGCAGCCGCACCGCATGGTGCGACGCCTCTCCCCCCTGGCGCACGTACACCAGCGCCGTCGCCCGCTCCCGCCCCGGGTAAAAGGTCTCCGTGCTCTCGATCCGCGTGAGCGACCCCGGCTCGAGGATCCCGCTCGCCGCCACCAGCCGCCACACCCGCTCCACCTGCTCGGCCGTCAGCCGGCGCGTCTCCCCCGGATACACCCGCGGCGACGCCCCCGCCCCGATCGCCGCCCGCAGCACCCCATCCGGCTCGACGATGTACCGCGCCGGCCGCTCCGCCCGCGCCGCCGCATCGATCTCCTCGGCCGTCACCGCCGGGCTCAGCACCGTCACCCCCAGCGTGAAATCCGCCGGCGCACGCTCCGGCAGCTCCACCGGCTCGGCGACGCGCTTCACCGGCGGCGCCGACGAGCAGCCGCATGCAGCCGCACCCCACACGGCACCCAACCCCAACGCCACGACGACACGCGCACTCTTTCCTCGCATGCGCCCAGTCTACGACCCCGGACCCGACAGCGCCTCCCCCGCCCCGCAGGAGCCGCGCACGTCTTCGCGCTCCACTGCGCGACCCCGCCCCACCACCACAGACTCTCTTCGCCCCGCGCGGGCGCTGTCGCCAGCCACGCGCGAAGCGCATTCCGCCAACGGCGGACGATGCGCAACCCGTGGTCCCCGTCCCCCCCGCGCCCGAGCCCCGAACGGGGCGAAGGCGGCGCCCGCCTGCGCACGCCCCCGCGCCCACAAACGCGACGCCGCGCTTCTCCCATCCGACCCCCTCGTGTAGACTGCGAGCCAACGCGGCCGCCCGCTGCCGGCGACCGGACCGGGGACACAAACCAGGCAGGCTGGAGGGACGAGCCGATGCCACGACGCCCAACGTCAGCGGACAGCGTCCGCCTCGAACCGCTTGAAGAGCGGCGGCTGCTCGCGACCTACATGGTGGACTCCCCCGACGACGTCGTCGATGGCGACTACGGCGAGGGCCAACTCACGTTCCGCGAAGCGGTCGAGCTCTCCAACACAGCCGAGGGTGAGGACACGATCCACTTCGTGCCCGGCCTCGATCCCATCACCCTGACCTCGGACCTGACGCTCACCGACGATGCGGTGGTCGAGTGGCTCGACGAGCTCGGCAATCCGACCTCGCTCGGCATCCACGCCCAGGGAGCCGCGGCGATCGTCGCCGATGACGGCGATGACGACCGCTCGATCCATGTGACGATTCGCGGATTCCGCACCTACGACTCACTCAATGGGCAACCCATCTCGATCCGGGCGCGAGAGAATCTCACGCTCCTGGACTCCATCGTGACCGGCGATTTCGACTCGTCGTTCGGGCACCACGTCACCCAGGGAATCGAGCACAGCGGAACGACGCCTGACGCGTTCTTTGAAGCGCGCCGGTGCCAGTTCCGCGGCATCGACGGCGGCGAGGCGGTGCTCTCCTCCACCGGCGCGGCCTTGGTGATCGTGGACGCTTGTGAGATCTCGGACAGCGAGGTCGGAGCGATCGCGGTGCGGAATGCCGCGTCCGTCATTGTCACAAACTCGACGATCAGCGGCAACACCTCCCAAACCGGCGTCGCCGGTTTCTTCCTCGATCTCCCGGACGGAGTCGTCGTGGTCTCCAACTGCACGATCGCATCCAATCGTACAACCGACGGCAGCGCCGGCCTTGGAGGCGGCGTCGTGATCGCGGCCGGAACGCTCCGACTCAACAGCACCATCCTGGCGTACAACCGTCTGGGCGGCGCATACAGCGAGCTCACGATCGTGCCCGGAGCGGCCCTCGACCTGCCCGGCTCGCGCAACAACCTGGTGTACGACGCCGGCTCCGCCGGGTGGCTCATCGAAGGCCTCCGCGGCAACATCCTCGGCCACGACCCGGGGCTGGGAGGGCTCGGCGAACACGGAGGACGCACGCGAACCATCTCGCTCCGCGAGGGGAGCCCCGCGATCGACGCAGGCAACAACGACCTGGGCCTGGCGACCGACCAGCGCGGCGACCCGTTCGCGCGATCGGAAGGCGCCGCGGACATCGGGGCCTACGAAGCCCAGGAGCTCGGGCTCATCGTCGACTCGCCGCTCGACACCGACGACGGCGACTACTCCGCCGGCAACCTTACTCTCCGTGAGGCGGTCGAGCTGAGCAACGCGAACGACGACTTCGACGAAACGATCCTGTTCGATCCCGCGCTCCAGGGGGCCACGATCGTCGTGGGCCGAGAGATCCGCATCTTCGACACGGTGGAGATCGAAGGACCCGGTGCCGACCTGCTGAAGTTGGATGGACTGTCCGCCTCGCGCATATTCGGAGCCTTCGGAATCCATTCGCTCCTGGAGGTCACGCTCCGAGGCCTCTGGCTCACGCGCGGCTTGGGAGGGGGAGGGGCGATCTTCACCGATTCCGACGCGAAAGTCACCCTTGATCACATACGCGTGACCGAATGCGCGGGCGGGAGCGGGGCGATTGCCAACGACCGAGGGAGCGTCTTCATCTACGATTCGGAGATCACCAACAACCATGCCGAGGGGTCCGGCGGGGCGATTTCGAACACCGGCTGGCTCAGGATCTGGCGATCCACCATCAGCGACAATACCGCCGCCGGCGACGGCGGGGCGATCGCGACGACGTGGAAAACATGGATCATCGACTCGACGCTCGACGGCAACGCCGCCGCGGGAAACGGCGGCGCAATCTGGGCCGAGTACACCCTCACGCTGTCCGGGTGCGTGTTCGGCTCAAACACAGCATCCAAAGGGGGAGGAGCGATCTCCCTGAATCGCCAGTTCACCTTCAACGTGATCGACGCGAGCGACACGAGGTTCGAGGCCAACCACGCGGGCTGGAGTGGCGGCGCGGTCGCGGGGCGCGGGCGCTACTTCGACTGCGCGTTTATCAACAATTCAGCCGACGCGGACGGCGGCGCGGTGTCCACGACACAGTCGCCCTCTTTCCCCATCGTGCGATCGACCTTCGTCGGCAACCGCGCGGGCGGGAGAGGCGGAGCGGTCGTCGCGTATATCTGCTCGATCGAAGACTCGTCTTTCGAGCGCAACACCGCCGGGGACGGCGGCGCGCTGTTCGTGCTCGCCAGCGCTCAAGTGACCGATTGTCGATTCGCCCTCAACGACGCCGCCTCGTGTGGCGGGGCGATCCTGGCGTCGGGCAACCTCGATCTCCGGGCAGCAACCTTCTCGACCAACACCGCCCAGATGGGCGGTGCTATCTTCAATCAGTTCAGCCTCACTGCCGAACACTGCTCCTTTGAGAGGAACACCGCAACCAGCCGCGGCGGGGTCCTCTACAACGACGGCTCACAGAGCGGAAACGCAGCGATCGAGCGCTCGCTGCTCGTGGACAACGCCGCGCGCGATGACGGCGGCGCCGTCTGGAGCAGCGGCCCGCTTGGACTGACCAACTGCACGCTCAGCGGAAACGACGCCGGTGGCTCCGGCGGCGCCCTCGCGATCGCCGGCGGGACCACTACGCTCCGCTTCTGCACCGTCGCCCATAACACCTCGCAGGAGGCCGGCGGCGCGGCGTACATCGACAACAGATCGACCGATGGGCTCCTGGTCACCCGCAGCAGCCTGTACGCCCAGAATCGCGCCGGCGCGGTGCCCGATACGTTCGCCGCCGCGGGCGCCGGCGCGATCGACGAGAGCTCGGATCACAACCTCGTGGATTCGGCCCTCGGCGCCGGCGGCCTGATCGACGGGCTGCTCGGCAACATCGTCGGGGTCAACCCCCGAATCACCGAGCTTGGCGAGTACGGCGGCCCGACGCGCGCGCACGCCCTCGAGCCCGCCAGCCCCGCGATCGACGCCGCAGGCGACGCAGTCGATACCGACCAGCGGGGCATCCCCCGGCCCGTCGGCGCGGGTGCGGATATCGGGGCGTACGAGTCGGGTGTGCCGCTCGCGCGCGACGAGGCCGCCCTCGCGGTCAGCTCCGGGGCCGACGCCGTGCACCGCGTCGTCGCGTGGAGCGTCGATGGCTCGTGGCTTGTCCTCTCCGGAAGCGGCGACTCGTGGATGCCGATTTTCCTCGGCGATGAGCAGGCCCCACAGCCGATCGGCGACGCGGCCGCTTGGACCGGTCCATCGGGGCGGGGGGTGGTCGCCGGCCCGAGCGAGGCCGGGTTACTCCTCTTCGAGGAGCAAGCCGACGGCCGATGGACGCTCCGCAACCTCGCCGCCGAGTTGGGCGTCGTCACTGACTCGCCCGTGCGCGCCCTCACCACCATCCGCACGCGCGCCGGCCTCATGATCGTGGCCGGCTACAACGCCTCCGGCGAGATCGTCGCGTTCCGGGAGATGCGCCAGAACGGCGCAAGAATCTGGACCTTCCTCAATATCTCCGACGATCTCGCGGACCAGAACATGTCCACGCCCGACCTCGACGAACTGGTCGGATACGCGACACCCTGGGACGCGTGGAATCTCGCCGGCATCGATGACAGCGGTGATATTCAGGCCATTTGGGTTGACCCGTCCAGCTTCACGTCATGGCGGCTGGACAATCTGTCCGCGCTGACCGGCGCCGGCCCGCTCACCGGGCCGCTCACGGTGACCCAGACCGTCTGGAACGCGATCAACCTCGGCGGGCTGAACGCCGACGGACGCCTGATGGTCACCTGGTGGGTGCCCGGAGGGAACTGGGCCACAAGCGACCTGTCCGGCGCCAGCGATGCCCCAACGCTCGTCGCCAACCAGCTCACCGGCTTCGTGACCGGCTGGGGCGCGATCAACTACGTGGGCATCGATGAGGACGGCCGGATGCTCGCCATCTGGTGGACCAGTTCGACCGGGTGGAATGCAGACGTCCTGCTGGATTCCGAATCGATGCCGGCAGGACCGCTCACCGGCCACACCGCTTCTGACGGCTCAATCAGCATCCTCGGCGTCGCACACACCGGCGAGGTCCTCCGCCTCTGGTGGATGCCCGGCTCATCATGGACGCTGTCCAACCTCTCCACCCTCGCCGCCGGCTGAGCGTCGAGCGGAATCTCCCGCGCTCTTCGGCCGAATCCGCCACACCGATCGCACCCCACCCCCCTCGCCGCCCCGTCGCGTTCCCCTCTGTCGCTTCGCCGCTCCTCTTCACCCCATCACCCCTGTCACCCACTCACCCACTCATCCCCTACCCTCCCCCCCATGCACTGCTCCATCCCCTGGCTCAACCGCTACCTCTCCCCCGGCGACGTCTCCGCCGCCGAAGCCGAGCGCCTCCTCACCGCCGCCGGCTTCCCCATCGAGACCGCCGTCGCCCTCCCCTCCGGCGACACCATGCTCGACGTCGAGGTCACCAGCAACCGCGGCGACTGCCTCTCCCACCTCGGCCTCGCCCGCGAGGTCGCCGCGGGCTCCGGGCGCGCCCTCGTCAAGCCCGCCTGGCAGGACCCGCCCGCCGCCGGCCGCTCCTCCGAGCTGCTCACCCTCAAGAACACCACGCCCGAGGCCTGCCCGCTCTTCACCGCCCAGGTCGTCCGCGGCGTGAAGGTCGGCCCCAGCCCCGCTTGGCTCGCCGAGCTCCTCGAGGCCGTCGGACAGCGCCCCATCAACAACGTCGTGGACGTCACCAACTTCATCACTTTCGAGCTCGGCCACCCCTGCCACGTCTTCGACCTCCGCAAGCTCGCTGGCTCCACGCTCCTCATCCGCTGGGCCGAGGAGGGCGAGAAGCTCCGCACCCTCGACGGCAAGGACCGCGTCCTCAAGGCCGACGAGCTGGTCGTCGCCGACTCGCAGCGCGCCCAGTCCCTCGCCGGCGTTATCGGCGGCGCCGACTCCGAAGTGGACGAGCGCACCACCGACGTCGTCCTCGAGATGGCCACCTGGGACCCCGTCACCATCCGCCGCGCCGCCCGGCGCCTGGCCATCCGCACCGACGCCGCCCACCGCTTCGAGCGCATCGTCGACCCGCGCGAGATCGCCTACGCCGCCCGCCGCGCCGCGGCCCTGCTCGTCGAAGTCGCCGGCGGCCGACTCCTCGAGGGCGTCTCCGACGGCCTCCCCCCCAAGCCCCACACGACCGTCGAGCTCCGCACCCAACGCGCCCGCGACCTCATCGGCATCGACATCCCCGACGCCGAGCAGGCCGACCTCCTCTCCCGCCTGGAAATCGCGGTCGAATCCACCCCCTCCGGCTCTCCATCACCCACGCACTCGCTCACCCCCGTCCGCCCCGGCGTCCTCCTCTGCCACATCCCGCCCTTCCGCCACGACCTCACCCGCGAGGCCGACCTCATCGAGGAGATCGCCCGCACCAAGGGCCTCGACGCCATCCCGATCCTCGGGCGCATGCCCGTCGTCGCCAAGCGTCCGCAGGAGCGCGAGAGCGCCGTCCGCGCCATCGGCCAGACGCTCGGCGGCCTCGGCTTCTACGAGACCGTCACCTTCACCTTCGTCACCGAAGCGCAGGCCAGGCCCTTCCTCCCGCCCGAGCTCAGGCTGATCGCCGTCGACGACGAGCGCCGCAAGCACGAGCCCTACCTCCGGCCAAGTGTGATCCCCAGCCTGCTGGCGTGCCGGCGGACCAATCAGAACGGGCAGGTCGAGCAGCCCGGCGGCGTCCGCCTCTGGGAGATCGCCTCGGTCTTCGCCGAGTGGGACCGGCCCGGACGCGAGGCCGTCGAGAACCGCAACCTCACCCTGCTGATGGATGTCCCCGGCGAGGGGCGCAAGCGCACCCCCGACGACCGCCAGGCGGCCGTCCGGCTGATGCGCGGGGCGATCGAGTCCGTCATCCGGGCGCTGGCCGGGGCCGACGCCGCGCCGGACGTCGCCCCGGGCCGGCCCTGCCAGGCCGCGTTCGATCCCGCGGCGTACGCGGACGTGGCGGTCGGCGGCAAGCGGCTGGGCGCGTTCGGGCTCATCACCCCCGAGGTTCAGCGGGCCTACGACCTGGAGATCCCCGTCGTCGCGGCCGAACTCAGCCTCGACGCGCTGGCCGCGCTCTACCCGCCGCGCGCCCTGACTCGCCCGCTCCCAGCGTTCCCAAGCATCGAGCGCGATCTCTCCTTCGTGGTGGCCGAGGAAACCGCCTGGGCGAAGCTCCTCGGGCTCGTGGAGCGGCAAAGGCCCGAGCTCCTGGAGCGCACGACGTTTGTGGGCACTTACCGCGGCGCGCAGACCGGGCCCGGGAAAAAGAGCGTCACCATGCGCCTGCGCTTCCGCGCGCCCGACCGCACGCTGCGCCACGAAGAGGTGGATCCCCAGGTGGAATCGCTCGTCTCCGCCGCGCGGACCGAGCTCGGCGCGGAGCTCAGGTCCTAACACCGGCTGCCCAGAGCTCAAACGCCGCACACCGACCCCGCGCCCACCCCCCGCGGGGCGAACTCCGCCGGTACGATGGCGGTACAGGGGAGCGGATTCCCTATTTTGCACGGAGGGCCAGCGATGACGCAGACGACGACCCAGCCAATCTCCCCCGTTGCCGCCGAGAGCGGCCGCCCGCTGGTCTACGTGAACGGCCGCCTCGTCCCCAAGCACCAGGCCATGGTCAGCGTCTTCGACCACGGCCTCCTCTACGGCGACGGCGTCTTCGAGGGCATCCGCATCTACAAGGGCAAGATCTTCAAGGCCGGCCAGCACATGGACCGCCTCTACGCCTGCGCCGCCAAGCTCTTCCTCGACATCCCCATCACGCCCGACGAGATGATCGACGTCATGCGCCGCTGCATCGCCGCCAACGAGATCATCGACGGCTACATCCGCCTCCTCGTCACCCGCGGCGAGGGCCCCCTCGGCCTCAACCCCTTCTCCTGCCCCGAGCCCGGCATCGTCTGCATCGCCGACCAGATCCGGCTCTACTCGCCCGAGATGTACCAGGCCGGCATGCGCGTCGTCGTCGCCCATCGGCCCAAGACCCCCATCGCCTGCCTCGACCCGCGCGTCAAGAGCCTGAATTACCTCAACAACATCATGGCCAAGGTCGAGGCGATCCGGCTTTCGAAGCAGCTGGGGATCACGGACCCGAAGGACCAGCTCCTCGAGGTCATCATGCTCAACCTCGACGGCAAGATCACCGAGGGCTCGGGCGACAACATCTTCATCGTGAAGGGCGGGAAGGTCTACACGCCGCCCAGCGAGGCCGGCATCCTCGAGGGCATCACCCGCCGCTTCGTGAAGGACGAGCTCTGCCCCGCCTGCGCCGTGCAGTGCGTCGAGAAGGAATTCGCGCTCGCCGAGCTGCTCGCGGCCGACGAGGTGTTCCTGACCGGCTCGGCCGCGGAGATGATCGCCGTGCGCGAAGTCCTCGAGCACGACGGCCACGGCCGCGTCACCAGGAGCCACAAGATCTCCGACGGCGAGGGCCCGATCACCAAGAAGCTCCGCGCCAAGTTCCGCGAGGTCGTCACCAGCGACAACGTGCCGGAAGACTGAGGCATCGAGGCACTGAGGCATCGAGGCATCCAGACATTGATGGGCGGTTGCATTCGCCTATCGCGGAGCGGCGCGCTCCCCAGCCCCGGAGGGGCGTCGGTGTGTAGCCACGGCTGGAGCGCAGTCCGCCGACGGCGGACGAAGCGGAACCCGTGGTGCCGTACGCCGCGCATCAGAGCCCCGGAGGGGCGAAGGTGACGCCCGATTGGCTACGTCGATGTGCCGCGCTGCGTGCGGTACTCTGTCTATATGTCATCGAGCTCCGACGAGCCCACCCCGCAACCTTGGGGCTTCGCCTGCCCCCGCTGCCGCTACGACACCCGCGGGCTGAGGAGCGAGCGATGCCCCGAGTGCGGTATCACGCTCGCGGATGCGGTCACCCTCTCGAAAGCTCTCGCGCGGCCCGGAGGGGCCTCTAGCGAGATCGCGGCCGCTCTCCTGGCGACGCTCACGTCCGCGGGGTGCGCGTTCATCGCGACGGCCCTTGTGGCGGATTCATACCGCCATGGATTCCGCAATGATGTGCACCGGGCGCGAGCTATTCTCTTGCTCGCAATATGCGGTGGCGGCATCGCAATCGGCTGCATCAACTGGCTACGGGCTCGTCGACCCCGACCACCGGTTCACTTCGGGTGGACACTCGCCGTCATCTTCGCGCTCCTGCTTCTGGTGGGACCGTGAGCCGAATCGTCTGACGCGCATGAGACACACTCTGCAACGCTCAGCCACATTCCCTATTCCATCCACCCCCTCCTGCCGGTACACTCCTCCCTGTCTCGCCGGGGGTGGAGGATCTCGCCATGCTGTCGCCGACCGCCCGCCTCGCCGCGCTCGCTCTTGCCGCCGGCGCCCCTCTCGCCCTCGCCCAAACCGACCCCACGCCCCCCGGCTACATCCTCCCCGGCACGCAACCACCCATCCTCGAATTCGTCGGCGACGCCCCCGCCCCGCCGCACATCGTGCAGAGCTCTCCCACCGCCCCCGGCCTCTCCCGCGGCTTCGGCGGCGTGCAGGTCAACGTCAACGCCAACGGCCTCAACATTCTCAACGACGCCGCGAACGAGCCCTCGATCGCCATCGACCCCACCGCCCCCAACCGCATGGTCGTCGGCTGGCGCCAGTTCGACACCATCAACTCCAACTTCCGCGAGGCCGGCAACGCCTGGACCAACGACGGCGGGCGCACCTGGCACAACCGCCCCGCGCTCACCAACGGCGTCTTCCGCTCCGACCCGGTCCTCGACGCCGACAGCGCGGGCACGTTCTACTACTCCTCGCTCCAGGGCAACCTGCTCGTGGACACCTTCATCTCCAGCGACGGCGGGCAGACCTGGGCCGGGCCCATCCCCGCCTATGGCGGCGACAAGCAGTGGATCGCCATCGACCGCACCGGCGGCATCGGCGAGGGCAATTTCTACATGTCCTGGTCCACCGCCGGCGGGTGCTGCGGCAGCCGCATCTTCACCCGCTCGACCGACGGCGGCTTCACCTACATGAACCCGATCCTCCTGCCGCAGTCACCGGTGTGGGGCTCGATGACCGTCGGCTCGGACGGGACGCTGTACATCGTCGGAATGAACTTCAACGACGGCAACGTCTACTGCCTCCGCTCGACCAACGCCCAGGACCCCGACCAGACGCCCACGTTCCAGAGCTCGATCGTCAACCTCGGCGCCACCTTCTGGATCGGCGGCAGCTGCGACCCCAACCCCGAGGGCCTCTGGGGCCAGCTCTGGATCGGTGTCGATGACTCCGGCGGCCCCAACGACGGCAACGTCTACGTCGTCGCCTCCGCCGACCCTCCCGGCACCGACCCGCTCGACGTCCGCTGCGCCGTCTCGACCGACGGCGGCGTGACGTTCAACGCCTCCACCCGCGTGAACGACGACGCGCAGAGCTCGACCCACTACCAGTGGTTCGGCACGGCCTCCGTCGCGCCCGACGGGCGCATCGACGTCGTCTGGAACGACAGCCGCGAGAGCAACGTCTGCAACCTCTCGCGCCTGTACTACTCCTTCTCGTATGACGGCGGCCAGACCTGGTCGGCCAACGAGCCGATGGGCCCGCAGTTCGACAGCTATGTCGGCTGGCCCCGCCAGAACAAGATCGGCGACTACTACCACATGCGGAGCGACCTCGTCGGCGCCGATCTCGCCTACGCGGCCACCTACAACGGCGAGCAGGACGTCTACCACCTCCGGATCGGCGGCTCCGACTGCAACCGCAACGGCGTCGAGGACGCTGTGGACCTCTCCTCGGGCGCCAGCGGCGATTGCAACGCCAACGGCATCCCGGACGAGTGCGACATCGCGGCCGGCGTCCTCCTGGACGCCGACGGCGACGGCGTGCCGGACGAGTGCGAGGACTGCTACGCCGACTGCACGGCCGACGGCGAGCTGAACACCATGGACGTCATCTGCTACCTCAACGCGTGGAACGCCTTCGATCCGTCGGCCGACTGCGACGGCAACGGGGCAATCGATACGCGCGACGTCCTGTGCTTCCTCAACCTGTGGAACGCCGGCTGCTGATCCGCCCCGCCGCGTCGGCGTGCGCCACCGGCCCCCGGTCTGCCCGTGCTGTCGCATGACGTCACGGCGCCGGATACCCCATGCTCCGCACCGGCCCCGCCAAGCGCTCCGCGAGAGTGCGCGCGTCCTCGATCAGCCGCTGCGTCTCGGCCGCGAGCGGGCCGTCCCCGCGCTCGATCGCGAGCGCCAGCACGCGCGGCGGCTGCTCCATCGAGGCCTGCACCGCGTCGCCGAGGGCCTCCGCCACGGCCGGACGCGCGGCGCGCTCCGGCCGGGGCGACACCCGCGCCCACATCGCCGCGCCGGCGATCACCAGCGCCGCCGCGCCCAGCGCCCCGCCGGCGAGCGCCCACCCCAGCCCGCGCGAGCCGCCGCCCAGATCGACGAGACATGTGCCTCTGCCGCGCCGGCCGCGCGGATCGGCCTCGCCGTCCCGCCCGCTCCGCGGCTGCGCATCCAGCCGCCGGGCAAGCTCGCCCCTGAACTCGGCCGACAGCGCTCGCCCGCGCGGCGCTTCGTCGCGCAGGCGCTGCTCCAACCGCCGGAGATCGGCCCGACGACCATTCATGCCTGAACCCTTCCCTCTCTCCCGTCCTCCGCCGCCAGCGCCCCCCGCAGGCGCTCGCGCGCCCGGTGCATCATCACCCGCACCGACACCACGTTCTTGCCCAGGATGATCGCGATCTCCGGCGCCGAGCGGTCTTCGACGTACCGGAGCCAGAGCGCCTCGTACTCCTCACGCCCGAGCACGGCCCCCGCCAACGCCCAGACACCCCGCTCGTCCGCCGCCGGCTCGAACCCCCGCTCGTCCCCGCCCGCCATCGCC
>DASRXL010000174.1:0-3418 GCA_035654175.1 Phycisphaerales bacterium | reverse complement strand
GTGGAGGGGTCGGAGATCCCGGTGCTGATCAATTCGCTGGGCAGCTACCGGCGGATGGAGATGGCCCTGGGGTGCGAGGGGGAGGGCTTCGACGCGATCGGCGAGAGGATCGCGGGCCTCGTGAAACCGCAGCCGCCGCGGTCGCTGGGGGAGGCCATGGCGAGGGCGAGGCAGTTCGCGCCTCTCGTGCGGATCCCCCCGAAGCGGGTGCGGAGCGGGATCTGCCAAGAGGTGGTGCTCACGGGCGAGAAGGTCGATCTGCGCCGCCTTCCACTCATCCGGTGCTGGCCGCACGACGGCGACTACGCGGCGCTCGGCTACCCGCCTGATATCAACGACGGAATCCCCGGCGTGGAGAGCGGTGAGGAGTGGGACCGGCTGTACCGCGGCAGGTACGTGACGTTCGCGGGGATCCACACGATCCACGCCGACGACGCGGGGGCGGAGAAGCCGGCCAGCCACAATATCGGCATGTACCGCGTGCAGCTCATGGGCCGGCGGCACATGGCGATGCACTGGCAGATGCACCACGACGGGGCCAAGCATTGGAGGAGCTGGAAGAAGCGCGGCG
Organism: Phycisphaerales bacterium; assembly: GCA_035654175.1. Classification (GTDB taxonomy): domain Bacteria; phylum Planctomycetota; class Phycisphaerae; order Phycisphaerales; family UBA1924; genus PNC22. The sequence goes on along the minus strand of DASRXL010000174.1, from coordinate 2,847 downwards.
AGCGGATGCCGGTCGCGATCGCATTCGGGGGTGAGAGCGTGCTGCCCTACGCGGCGACGTGCCCGCTGCCGCCGGGGATCAGCGAGCTCCTGATGGCGGGGTTCCTGAACGGGCGCGGGATCCCGATGGTGCGGGCGAGAACCGTTCCGCTGTGGGCTCCCGCGAATGCGGAGATCGTGATCGAGGGGTATGTCTCGACGGAGGCGGGGCACAGCGGGTGGGATCCCCGGAGCGGCGAGCCGATCGGGCGCGGCGGCGTGTTCGAGGGGCCGTTCGGCGACCACACCGGCTTCTATTCGCTCCCGGACCGCTATGGCCTGCTCGAAGTGACGGGGGTGACGCACCGGCGGGAGCCGATCCTGCCGGCGACGGTGGTGGGCTTGCCGCCGCAGGAGGACTACTCCATCGGCAAGGCGACCGAGCGCATCATGCTGCCGCTCCTGCGCACGATCCTGCCGGACGTCGAGGACTACGACCTTCCGATGTTCGGGGCGTTCCACAACGCCGCGGCTGTGAAGATCGAGAAGGAGTACCCGTTGCACGCGCGGCGGGTGATGCACGGGGTGTGGGGCGCGGGGCAGATGAGCTGGACGAAGAACGTGTTCGTTGTGGATTCCGGCGTGGACGTGCACGACGACCGGGCGGTGCTCCGGGCAGCGGCAGAGCGGTGCGACCCGACGCGGGACATCGAGCGGGTGCGCGGCCCGATCGACGTGCTGGACCATGCCGCGCCGTACATGGGCGCAGGGGTGAAGCTCGGCTTCGACTGCACGGCGAAGTGGGGGAGCGAGGCGGTGGGGGAGCGTTCACCGGCGGCGGACAGGGCCATGCCGTTCGTGTCCGGCGGCGGGGAGGCGGGACGCGCTCTGCTCGGGGAGGTGCGGGCGATTCCGGGGGTGCTCGCAGCGGCGTTGCCTGACGAGCTGCGCGGGTGGATGCTCGTGCGCGTGGACAAGGACGTGGGCGACGGGGATCGTCCCAAACTCGGGCGGGCGGTCATCGCGGGGGTGCGACGGGCGGCGGAGGCGTGCGCCGCGAGCGGCGCGCGGCCGCCGGCGTTTACCGTCGTCGTGGGGCGAAGCGTGGACATTGCCGACCTGGACGCGGCGCTCTTCCATTGGGTGGCGAACTCGGACGCGTCGCGCGACATGGAGGCGTGGCGGGCGGGGGCGTTCGGCGTCGCGGCGTTCGACGCCACGCCGAAGACGAGCGGCGACGCGCACCACGGCGAGCCGGTGAGGGAGTGGCCGCCGGTGCTGCGGATCTCGGCGGAGGTCGTGGAGAAGATCGAGGCGAGGTGGGCCGAGTACGGGTTGGGATGAACGGCGCGGGTCGGGCGTCCGAGGATTGAAAGAGGAAGAGCGACGGAGCCGCGACGGAGCCCGGGGTACCCGGTGTTACCCGCCGAACGCGGGGGCTTCGGCCGGCGCGCGCTCGGCGAGCCAGGCGTCGATCTCGCCGACGATGCGCTCGGCCATCTTCGAGGCGTTGGGGCCCTTGGAGGAGGGGACGTCGTTAATCAGCACGGAGAAGGCGAGCTCGCGTCCGGAATCGGAGACGACGTATCCGGAGAGCGTGCGGACGCCGGTGAGCGTGCCGCTCTTGCCCGCCACCTGGTTCGTCAGCTCGAGGTCGCGGAAACGGCGGGTGAAGGTGCCCCGCCCGGGGGTCGCGAGCGAGAGCAGGTAGGGATCGCGCAGCCTGCTGTCGGTGGCGACGTCCTCGAGCAGGGCGGTGAGGGTGCCGGCGCTGACGACGTTGCTGTGGGAGAGGCCGGAGCCGTCGGCGATGATGGTGGAGGCGGCGGCGCGGCTGCCGAGCCGCTCCTCCAGGACCATCCGGATCACGCTCGCGCCGTTGGCCCAGGAGCCGGGCTCGCGCGTCACCTCGTGGCCGATGCGCTTGAGGAGGGCCTCGGCGTACATGTTGATCGAGTCGGTGTTGCAGCGGTTGAGGACTTCCTGGATCGGCGTGGTGACCACGGCGACGAGCTGGCCGTCGGGCAGGGTCTCGCCGGCGGCAGCCAGGCGCACGGCGGCGGGCGGGCTGACGCCGGCAGCCCCGGCGCCCGCGACGGGGATCCCACGCTTCATGAGGCGGTCCGCGAGGAGCTGGCCGAAGAGGAGCGGGTTGTTGTGCGTCGGCGTGTTCTGCGGGACCGGCGAGGTGGTGCGGACGTCGCCGAAGAGCGTGAAGCGGTTGGCGTCGGGCTCGCGCGTGGGCCAGTAGGTGTTGGAGCCTTCCGCGACGGTGCGGGTTCGGTTGCTGACGCCGATCCAGGAGGCCTGCGGCTGGAAGCTCACCCGCGCGGCGCTGCCCGGGCCCTCGGGCGCGGGCGAGGCGAAGATCGCCAGCAGATTGCCATGGAAGTTGAGGCCGGCGACCTCGGGGGCATACCACTTATTGAGGTCATTGGGGTCCCAGGTCGGGTGGACGAACTCGCGGTCGAAGACGCGGTCGTCGATGATGATCTCGTCGCAACCGCCGGGGAGCTTCTTGGCGACGGCGCTGGTGATGGTGTCGAGGAAGTCCTCGACCGTCATGCGCGGCTCGGTGTTGCGCAGGACCTCGGGATCGGCGAGGGCGGGGTCGCCCGAGCCGCGGACGATCACGCGCCGCCCGTCCACGGCGACCTCGGTGCGGAAGACGAAGTCCGGACCGAGCACGGCGATGGCCGCGCCGGTGGTGAGCAGCTTCATGTTCGACGCGGGGATGTAGCCGGAATCGGCGTCGCGCGAGACGAGCACCTGGCCGGTCGAGACGTCGCGCACGCTCACGCCGACGCGCGACGCGCCGACGTCGGCGGCGGCGATGGCGCGCTCGACGCGCCGGGAAAGGTCCTGCCCG
>DASRXL010000173.1:0-51993 GCA_035654175.1 Phycisphaerales bacterium | reverse complement strand
GCTGGTCGGCGACGCCTTCCTCGTGGAGATAGTCGAGGATGGGCAGCGCGAAGGCCGCCGTCTTGCCGGTGCCGGTCTGCGCGCAGCCGAGGATGTCGCGCCCGTCGATCGCGGGCGGGATGGCCTGGGACTGGATGGGGGTGGGGGTCTCATAGCCCTCGTCGCGGAGCGCGCGCAGGAGGGGCGCGGCGAGATCCAGGGCGGTGAAGTTCGTGTGTGCGTGGTTCATCGTGGTCTTTGCGCCTTGGGCGCGAGGGGGGTTGGAGCGGGCGTTGGAGGGGGTGTTGGGCTGCATGGACTTGTGGGACTGTGCCTCGGGCATGATGTGGACTTGAGACAAGTGGACTGACTCCGGGCCGCCGCTGCAGGGAGCAGCGGGGGCCCTGATTGGTTCGGGCGTTTCCTGCGCCCGGCCTGAAAGATGGCGTTTGGGGCAAGGGCGGCCGGACTGGGTGGAGCGTCGTCGCGCGGAGCGGCTACACGGAGCCGGGCGGAGAGGACGCTGCCGACAGATTCCCAGGTCGTCCTATCGGCCGCGGACGGCGGTCGAGGAAGGCTGAGGCCGACGGCTTGTGGCAGATAGTAGGCGCGGAGGGAGGGGAAAGTTCGGCCGGGCGGGTTATCAGCCGGGAATTAGACTGGCGGACATGACGGGGCGAGCGGGATCGTGGGGCGGGGGGAGCGGTGGGGTGCTCGTGCGCGAGGCGCGCGTCGGCGACCTCGGCTGGATCGTGTGGCGGCACGGGGTGGTCTACGCGGCCGAGTACGGCTGGGATGCGCGGTTCGAGGGGCTGGTGGCGGGGATCATCGCCGAGTTCGCGCGGGGGCACGATCCGGAACGCGAGCGGTGCTGGATCGCGGAAGTCGACGGCGAGCCGGCCGGCTCGGTGATGCTGGTGCGGAAGAGCGAAGAAGCCGCGAAGCTCCGCGTGCTTCTGGTCGAGCCGCGGGCGAGAGGTCGGGGCGTGGGGAAAGGGCTGGTGGAGGAGTGCGTGCGCTTCGCGCGGGCGGCGGGCTACCGGCGGATCACGCTGTGGACGGACAGCGAGCTCGCGGCGGCGCGGCGGATCTACGAGCGGGCCGGCTTCGTGCAAGTCGCGACGGAGGAGCATGAAGAGTTCGGCGACGGGACCGGACGCCGGCGCGTCAGCGAGACCTGGGAGCTGGCGCTCCGGTGAGGGGGAGGCCGAGTTCGGGCGGGAGCGTGCCCGGGCACGCGAAGCCGACCTTGGATGAGCAATCAGCGCGAGCCGGAGGTCGGGTGCAACCCCTGCTCAGACTGCTGAAGCGCGGGCGAGTCATAGAGCGCGGCCTCATCGAGCTCCGCGCCCAGTCCGTAGAGGTCAGGGTTGATGTAGCGCCCGCGGAAGATCGCGGGCTTGGCGGTCTCGACCGGCGCGCCGTGCTTCTGCACGTAGCGATCGTTGCGCCGGGCGGAGAGCTCCCACGAAACCTTCTGTCCGGGCCGTCCGCCGGCGATGGCGAACGCGGCCCCGTCGAACTCGGAGGCGACGTGGAGGTCCGGCGCGGGGCTCCCGATGGGGGTGAGGTCGTAGCGGAAGTCCGCGCCGATCGCGGCGACATAGGCGGGCAAGGCGATCACGGCCCGGCCGCGCGAGTCGAGCACGGCGTTGCCGCTGTAGGTGAGCATCGGCTCGGCGCCCTCGGTGCAGTAGTGGAGGAGGTACTTGTTGCCGGGGTCCAGCGGATGGTCGATGCGGAAGGACTTGTTGCCCGCGACTGAAAGGTCGGCGTTGGTGACGAGGCCCCACGCGCCGCCGGGGGCGCGCCCGTAGGCGCCGATCCCGCCGGGTGAGCGGGTCTCGCCCCACACGCCGATGTGGAAGCCCTCGTTCGGGCGGGCAAGGCCGCGGATGGCGGCCCGATTCACGTCGCCCGAGCTTGTCGCCGCGAAGATGCCGTCGCCGCCCGCCCCCTCGGCGAAGATCGCGGGAGCGTCGTTGCGAGCGCGGGCGTAGATCGCCGTGTCATCGGCGCGGACGTCGAGCCTGGCGACCGGCGGGACGGCGTGGCCGATCGCGACGTCGCCGCCCGGGCGGTTGTAGAGGATGTCCGCGCCGCTGCGGCTCCAGGCCGGGCGGGCGTTGGGGGAGATCTTGGGGAGGGTCACGGCGCCGTCGCAGATGTCGTCGGTGGTGACGGTGCAGGCGGGCTGGGCGGAGTCGCCGGCGCCGAGCATCAGGCCGGCGCCGGCCGCGGCGAGGAGGGCGATGGAGGCGGTGGCGAAGCGGGAGGGGGTACGCATGTCGGGTTCTCCGTGCTGAGTTTGAGAGGAAGGGGCGGTATCGGTGGGAGTTGCGGCCTTGGCTGAGATTTTGAAGGGGTGAGTTGACAGGATGACACAGGTTGATAGGATGAAGTTCGGTATGCCAGTGGAGGGCACCGGATGGCGAGTGCGGAAGCCGTGGCGAGATATCTGCTGCACCTGGCAGGTCAGGCGGAAGGGGCCTGCCCTATCACGCACATGCAACTGCAGAAGCTGATGTATTACGTGCAGGGCTGGGCCCTCGCGACCCACGGAAAGCCGCTGTTTGCCGGGCGCATAGAGGCTTGGGAGCACGGCCCCGTTGTGCGGGCGTTGTATCCGAAGTTCGCCGACTATAAGAACAAGCCGATCCCTGAAGGGCAGGCAAGTGCCGCCGTACGGCTGACGGACGCGGAGCGGGCCCTGATCGAATCGGTGTGGACGCGGTATGGGCAGTACTCGGCGCCGCGGCTGCGAGCAATGACGGACGCGGAGGCGCCGTGGCGCGAAGCTCGCGCGGGCTTGCCCGAGGGCCAGCGGAGCGATGCCCTGGTGAGCGAAGAGTCGATGCGACGGTACTTCGTCGGATTGCAGCAGGAGCATTGCCGGCGGATCGGAATCGAGCCGCGGGCGCTGGCCCAATCGATCCGTCATGCGCGGGAGGGCAGGGTGACGGAGCTGGAGCTGCCGCGGGGGCGCGGGCGTGTGGCGGGTTGACGTTACGCCCGAGGCCGCTCAGGCGATCAGCGAGTTCGATGGACCTCTCAAGGACGAGCTGATCGAGCGCGTTGCGGAGATGGCTGAGGAGCCCGCGGCCTTTCTGCGACGGTCTCAGCCACCGGAACAGCTTGGGCTCTGGGCGTACGAGTATTTCTCTCGCGTAGTTGATCGGATGCGGGTGACGTTGCTCTTTGATCGGTGGATCCCAAAGAGCAGCGGGTCGTGTTGATAGCAATCGGCCGATCCACGGGATCGGAGGGCGGGTCGGAGTAGAGCGGTGGCGTCCTGGCCGAAAGCGTCGAGATCTCTTATGAAACCCTCTTTCGCAGGTATTCGGCTACTCGGGAGTCGAGACCCTTCACCAGCGACCAGAACGGACGGTTGAACTCATCAAGTAGATCAATTTGCGAGGCGTCGAGGCACGATCCCCCTTCGTCGTAGGCCCGCCGACCTACGACGTGAGCTCGATTCAGAACCTCTGCGGCATCACCCATTACGAGTTCCCTCAAACCGATCGCGGCGGTCGGTGTCATCCATCCCTTGCCATTGCAGTACAACTGGCTGAATCCGCCGTTGACCACTTCGGCCTCCACCTCCCAGAGTGCGACAAGCCACTGCTGCTCTGGATCAAGCTGAGCGAAGATCTGCTGTGCACGTCGGCGGCCTTTGGCCGCTCGGAGTTGTCTCCATGCGGGCTCGCACGCCGCGGCCCAAAGCTCAAACTCCGCGTGGGGCTGCATGCTCATCCATCAGAACTCCGCCTGCTTCGGCGCCCTCGGAAACGGGATCACGTCGCGGATGTTCTGCATCCCCGTGCAGAAGAGGATCAGCCGCTCGAAGCCTAGCCCGAAGCCGGCGTGGGGGCAGGTGCCGTAGCGGCGGAGGTCGCGGTACCACCAGTAGTCGGGCTTGTGCAGGCCCATCTCCTCGATGCGCGCGTCGAGCACGTCGAGCCGCTCCTCGCGCTGGCTGCCGCCGATGATCTCGCCGATGCCGGGCACGAGGACGTCCATGGCGGCGACGGTGTCGCCCGGCGCCCCGTCGGTGCCGGGCTCGTTGACGCGCATGTAGAAAGCCTTGATCTGCTTCGGGTAGTTGATGAGCACCACGGGCTGTTTGAAGTGCTGCTCGGTCAGGTAGCGCTCGTGCTCGGACTGCAGGTCCTTGCCCCACTCGACGGGGAACTCAAACTTCACGCCCTTGCGATCAGCCTCCAGCAGGATCTTGATCGCCTCGGTATAAGGCACCACGCGGAAGGGCGTGTCCACGACGTGCCTGAGGCGCTTGAGCAGGCCGGGCTCGACGCGCTCGTCGAAGAAGGCCATGTCGTCGGGGCGCTTCTCGAGCAGGTCGGCGACGAGATACTTGATGAACTCCTCGGCGAGCGCGGCGTCGGCCGCGAGATCGGCGAACGCGATCTCGGGCTCGATCATCCAGAACTCGGCCAGGTGCCGGCTGGTGTTGGAGTTCTCGGCGCGGAACGTGGGCCCGAAGGTGTAGACGCGGCTGAGCGCCTGGCAGTAGGTCTCGACGTTGAGCTGGCCGCTCACCGTCAGGTGAGTCTCCTTGCCGAAAAAGTCCTGCGACCAATCGATCGCCGCGTCCTGAGGGAAGTTGGCCGCCGTTCCGTGGCCGGCGGCGTGGCCGGTTGAGCGCTGAGTGCTGGGTGCTGAGTGCTGAGTGGAAGCGGATGCAGCTGCGACGTGAGAGCGGAGCGGGTCGCCGTGCGGCCTCTCTTCGTCTCTGCGTCTCTGCGTCTCTGCGTCTCTACGCAGCGGCATATTCATCGGGTCCAGGGTGGAGACTCGGAACATCTGCCCCGCCCCCTCGCAGTCGGAGCCGGTGATGATCGGTGTGTGGACGTAGTAGAAGTCGCGCTCGTCGAAGAAGCGGTGCACGGCGGCCGCGAGGGTGTGACGGACGCGGGCGACGGCGCCGAACGTGTTGGTCCGCACCCTGAGGTGCGCGACCTCGCGCAGGTACTCGAAGGTGTGGCGCTTCTGCGGCACCGGGTACGTGTCGGGGTCGTCGACCCAGCCGAGGACGCGGACAGCGGTCGCCTGGATCTCGACGGCCTGGCCCTTGCCCTGGCTGGCGACGAGCGTGCCGTCGACCTCGACGGCGCAGCCGGTGGTGAGCTTGGCGACCTCACCGTAGTTGGAGAGGGCTCCATCTCCCTGGGCGCGGGCCACGGCCTGGATCGCGTCGAAGCAGGTCCCGTCCGAGAGGGCGAGGAAGGACAGGCCGCCGTCGGCCTTGGAGTCGCGGCGCGTACGGATCCAGCCCTTGACAGTGACAGAGGGGCCGGGCTGGGAGGCGAGGGCGTGCTTGACGGTGATCCAGGGCATGGCGGCTCCCTCGGTGGGCTGTGGGGGATCCGATGGTAGGGGTGGGAGGGCCTCAAATGGCCGAATGGCAGGGGCCGAGCGGCCGAATCGGAGTGGAGCCGGGGGCTGGAGCTAGGCTTCGGGCGTGGTGGAAGCGGACGCGGATGCGCCGGTTGCGATGGACCCGCTCGGGCTGCCGAGCGCAGCGTTCGTGCGCGCCGCGGGGGAATGCGGGGCCGCGGCCGATCCGGCGCGGAAGGCGTACCGGGCGGTGTTCCGGGCGGGCGTTCGGGAGGTCGGACTGGGGCGGGGAGTGGCCGTGCGCGCGGTCGTGGCGCCGATCGTGCGGGAGCTGGAGGAGGAGACGGGCGAGGGGGTGATCCGGAAGTTCGTGCAGAGGCTGGCGGGGGAGCCGTCGGTGGGAGGTGCGGATGTGCGCAGGACATCCGCACTGGTCAGCCGCTCAGAGCGGCTGACCAGTGGCACCCGGGGAGGGGCGGGGGCAGCACCGGCACGCAAGCCGCCAGTGGCACGGGAGATCCCGCACTTCGACATCGAGAGCGTGCTGATCCCGATGATCGGGCGGCGGGGGGTCCGGAGCCACACGTTGTGCGTCTCGAGCCAGGTCGGCTGTGCGATGGGGTGCGGGTTCTGCGAGACGGCGCAGATGGGGCTGGTGCGGTCGCTCACGCCGGCGGAGATCGTGGGGCAGTGGTGGGCGGCGACGCATGAGCGCGGCGGGACCGTCAAGAACATCGTGTTCATGGGCATGGGCGAGCCCCTCGACAACGTCGAGGCGGTGATCGACGCGATCGCGGTGCTGACCGATCACAACGGGCCGGCGATCCCCATGGCGAACATCATGGTGAGCACGGTGGGCAAGATCGACGGGCTCCGCCGCCTGTGCGAGCAGATGCGCGTGCCGGGATGGCACAAGCTGGGGATCGCGATCAGCATCAACGCCCCGAATGACGAGATCCGGTCACGGATCATGCCGATCAACCGGGCGACGCCGATGGCCGAGCTGCGCGAGGCGATCGCCGCGATCCCGCACGTCGGGACGCACAAGAAGATCTGCTTCGGGTACGTACTGATCCCCGGCGTGAACGACCGCGAGGAGCACGCGTCGGAGCTGGCCGGGTATCTGCGCCCGTTCACCGCCGGAGGCAGCGCCGACGGGACGCACAAGGGGATGCTCAACCTGATCCCCTACAACCCGCGCCGCGAGTCGCCGTGGCCCGCGCCCGACGAGGAGCACGTGGAGCGATTCCTCGGCTGGATCCGCGAGCGGGGCGTCTACGCCAAAAGGCGCCGGACCAAGGGCCGCGACACGATGGCCGCGTGCGGCCAGCTGGGCGCCGAGGAGATCCGCAAGCGGCGGTACGTAGGCGTGCGGATCGCGGATGAATCGCGCGCCGTTGCGTCCACGGAAGACACGGCGTTTCACGGAGAGAGGCGTTTATGGCCACAGATTGACACAGATTGACACGGATAAGAAGAGAGATGGAGATCCAGCCTGCTTCATCTGTGTCCATCTGTGTTCATCTGTGGCCAATATTCTTCTGCCTTTCCTCCGTGCACTCCGTGGTGAAATCGGGTCCTGTCGCGGATCGCGCGACCTCAATCTTGAGCTTGCCGCCATCGTGCCGCGTCAGGCTCCCGGCCCCAGAGGTCGTACAGATCGACCAGGCGTTGGACGGCCTTGGCCGTGCGGGGGTGCTCGTCGCCGAGGGCGGCGCGGACGAGTCGCTCGGCATCCAGGAGCAATCGCTCCGCGCGCTCGTACTCGGCCATGGCAGTGAGGCATTCGCCGGTGTTGCCGCGGAAGATGCCGAGGAAGTAGTGGTCGGCGGGGAGCGCCGCCTCGGCGCTCGCGAGGAGCTCCTCGAAGAGGGGCATGGCCCGGTCGTAGTCGCCCTTGGTCTTGAGGAGCATGGCGAGGTTGTTCAGGGGGCCGAAGCTCTCGGGGTGATTGCGTCCGACGCTCCGGGCCGTGAGGTCCACCACGCGCCGGTAGAGGGCTTCGGCCTCGTCCAGCCGGCCGCGCTCCTCGAGTAGGTAGGCGAGACCGTTCATGGCGACGAGGGTCTTGTTGTTGGTCTCGCCGAGGTCGCGCTCCCACACGCGGAGCGACTCGCGCATCAGCGGCTCGGCCTCATCGAGCCGGCCCGTCTGCACGTAGATGCTGGCGAGATTCTGCGCGGTGGTCATGGTGCTGGGGTGCTCGGGTCCGAGCACCTCGGCGCGGGCCGCGTAGCACTCCTCGAGGAGCTGCTCGGCCTCCTCGGACTTGCCGTTCCGCACGAGGGTGGTCGCGAGATTATTCATGGAGTAGAGCGTCTGCGGGTGCTTCTCGCCGAAGACCCTGCGCCGCGCGTCCAGGCTCTCGCGTGCCATCGGCTCGGCCTCGGCGAGGCGGCCCTGCGACTTGAGGTTGGTCGAGAGATTGTGCACGAGGGTGAGCATGAGCGGGTCGGTGTCGGGGAGAGCGCCGCGCCCGGCATCCAGCGCGGCGCGGAGGACGCGTTCGGCTTCCTCGATGTCGCCGCGCTCCTCGTGCACGCGGGCGAGGTCGGCCATCGCGCCGATCGTCTCCGGGGCCGCGCGGCCGAGCGCGGCCTCGGCGAGGGCGATCGTCTCCCGGATCTCCCGCTCGCCCGCGTCGATCTCGCCGCGATCGATCATCGCGGAGGCGAGATTGCGCCGGGCCGCGAGGGTCGTCGCGGCCTCGGCCCCGTCGATCGACCCGAAGAGCCGGACCGCCTCGCGAAGCATCCCCTCGGCGGTCTGGTACTCGCCGAGGCTCTGATAGACGGTGCCCAGCGTGTTGCGCACGGTCGCTTCCACGACCTGGTTGCCCCGGGCGAGCCCGTCGATGCTCGCCGCGGTGGCGTCGAGGGCCTCCCGCACCGTCAGCTCGCGCCCGACGGCCTCCTCGGGGTCGGCAGACTCGAGCATGCCCACGAGGATCTGCATGACGGCCTTGGCGTTCGCGGCCTCACGCTCGGCGGCCAGGCGCTGGTTCGTGGCCACCGCCTCCGCCCGCAGCGCCCGCCGGCTCTCGTTCGTCGCGGCGACGGCCTGCCAGCTCGTCGCCAGGACGCCGAGGACCAGCGTGCAGACCACGGTCAGGGCCCCGGCCACGACGGGCTTGTTGCGCCGGGCGAACTTGCGGAGCTGGTAGCCGGCGCTCGGCGGCCGGGCGGCAATGGGCTCATCGCGCAGGAACCGTCGGATGTCCTGGGCCAGGTCGAAGGCCGCCTGGTAGCGGTGCTCCCGGTCCTTCTCCAGCGCCTTGCCCACGATCGTCTCGATGTCGCCCCGGAAGAGCCGGTTGACGCTCGAGAGCCGTACCGGCTCCTGCTCGCCGATCACGCGGGCCGCGTGCGCGATCGACGAATGGCGGACGTCGTGCGGCAGCTTCCCCGTGAGCAGCTCGTAGAGCACGACCCCCAGGGTGTACACGTCGGATCGCGTGTCGAGCTCCGCGGCGTCGCCGGCGATCTGCTCCGGGCTCATGTAGGGCACCGTGCCCACGAGCTCGCCCTGCACGGTGCAGAGCGTCGCCGAGTGCATGTCCGAATCCGTGACGCGGGCGACGCCGAAGTCGAGGATCTTCGGCGAGCCGTCGTTGAGCACCAGGATGTTGCCGGGCTTGAGGTCGCGGTGGATGACCCCCTTGGCGTGGGCGTGCTGCACGGCGTCGCAGATGCGGGCGAAGAGCTCGAGCCGGGCGGGCACGTCCAGCCCTTCCGCCTCGGCGTACTCGACGAGCGGCCGCCCGCGCACGCACTCCATGGCGAAGAACGGGACCTGCTCGCCGTGATCCTCGTGCACCCCCGCCTCGTAGACCTGGGCGATGCCGGGGTGCTGGAGCCGTCCGAGCACGTCGGCCTCGTGCTCGAACCGGCGGAGGAGCGCGGGCGTCGCCCAGCCGGGCCGGATGACCTTCAGGGCCACGGTGCGCTTGGGGCTGGCCTGCTCCGCGAGGTAGACCTTCCCCATCCCCCCCTCGCCGAGCACCCCGAGGATCCGGTAGTCGCCGAGGTGGTCGGGGCCGCGCCGGGGCAGTTCCGGCTGCGCATCGCGGAGCGCCCCGCCGTTGGGCGGCATGAGCGTGGGATCCTCGTGGAATCCCGGCCGGGTTGGCTCTTCTGCTCTGTGCATGGCCCTCGTGCGAACCATGCCACCGCGGGTGCGCAGGTCAACCAAAGCGGCACGATCCGCGCCCCTTCACGCCCTACCATTCCGGCCCCTCCCCGAGACTCGCCCCGATAAGCATGCGGCGGGGCGCCGAGCACGAAGGAAGAGCACGATGGAATGCGGGATCGTCGGCCTGCCGAATGTCGGCAAGTCCACCTTGTTCAACGCTCTGACCGCCGCGGGCGCCCTCGCGGCCAACTACCCATTCGCGACCATCGAGCCCAACGTGGGCGTGGTGCCGATCCCCGATCCACGCCTCGCGCGGATCAACGAGCACATCGAGACCGAGAAGATCGTGCCGGCGGCCCTGCGCCTGGTGGACATCGCCGGGATCGTCCGGGGGGCGAGCCAGGGCGAGGGCCTGGGCAACAAGTTCCTCTCGCACATCCGCGAGGTTGACGCGATCCTCCACGTCGTACGGTGCTTCGAGAAAGCTCCGGGCGGCGAGGAGGTGCTCCACGTCGAGGGCTCGGTCGATCCGATCCGCGACATCGAGACCATCGAGACGGAGCTGATCCTCGCGGACCTGCAGACCGTCGAGAGCGCGCTGCCCAAGGCCGAGCGAGCCGCGAAGAGCAAAGACCCCGACGCGGTGCTCCGGGCGGAGCTGCTCAGGCAGCTCTTCCCGATCATGAACGAAGGCAAGCCCGCGCGCATGCTGCAGGTCGAGGGCAAGGACCTGCAGCGCACGTTCAAGACGCTCGGGCTGATCACGGCGAAGAAGGTGCTGTACGTGATGAACGTGGACGAGAGCGACCCCCTGGGAACCGGGCCGCTCGCCCGGCGCGTGCGCGAGCACGCCGAGAGCGAGGGCATGGAGGCCGTCGCGGTGTGCGCCAAGATCGAGAGCGAACTGGCCGAGCTCGAGGGCGCGGAGCGGCAGGAGATGCTCGAGGCGCTGGGCTTCACCGAGCCCGCGCTCGACAAGCTCGCCAGGGCCGCGTACCACCTGCTCGGGCTCCAGTCGTTCTACACCGCGGGCCCCAAGGAGATCCGCGCGTGGACGATTCCCGTGGGGTGCAAGGCCCCGCAAGCCGCGGGAGTCATCCACACCGACTTCGAGCGGGGCTTCATCCGCGTGGAGGTCTACTCCGTGGACGACCTCGCCCGATTCGGCTCGGAGAAGGCCATCCGCGACGCGGGGAGGATGCGGACGGAAGGGAAGGAGTACGCGATGCACGACGCCGACGTCTGCCACTTCCTCTTCAACGTGTAGGGTGCGATTCGCACCGCGCGGTCGGCCGATGGTCGGCTGGCGCCGCGGTGAACGGCCCCTGTGCGCGCACCAGCCCGCATGCCTGAGTAATTGCCGTATGCCTCCGGCAAACACGCGCGGGATCATGCGGAACGAGGCTTCCGGCCGCCGCCATGATGTGATAGCATCGCCGGCACATGCAGCCATTGCGACCCGGAAGTCGTTCTGCCTTCACGCTTATCGAGCTGCTCGTGGTGATCGCGATCGTCGCGCTGCTCACCGGCATCCTCCTCCCGGCGCTCGGGCAGGCGCGCCACGCCGCGCGCACCATCTCCTGCGGGTCCAACCTGCGTCAGATCGGCATCGGGCTCTCGGGATACGTGCACGACGCCGGGTACTTCCCGAGCCACCACACCTCGGGCACGTCGCCCAACAACCGCCTGGTCTGGGCGCCCCGCATCCGCGCATATCTCGGCGGGACGACCGAGCCCTTCTGGTGCCACGCGAACATCAAGGAAGCGCAGTGGGAGCCCCAGTGGGGCTTCGACGGCCGTGAGTTCGAGCGGTTCGGGTATGCGCGGGGCGAGCAGCCGCGCAGCGCGCTCCGAGCCCTCTTCAGCTACGGGTACAACGACTGGGGCGTGCGCGAGTTCGCCGATCCGCACCTCGGCCTCGGCGGCTGGTCGGAGCACAGCGTCCACGGCGAGGTGCGCGAGTCGCGCATCGTGAGCCCCGCCGACATGATCGCCATCGCCGACAGCAAGACCGACGGCAACTGGGACTCGGCGATCGACCCCGCCGACACCCTCGACGGCGAGTGGCCGAGCAAGCGGCACGGCGGCGGCGCCAACACGCTGTTCTGCGACGGGCGCGTCGAGCGCATCGACCAGCCGGAGCTGGTCGAGCCCACGCCCGAGGCGCGCCGGCGCTGGAACAACGATTTCGAGCCGCACCAGGAGCTCTGGTGGTGAGCCCGCCCGGCCCGCGAGCGATCGGCGCCGCCGCGTTTCTCCTCGCCCTCCTCGGCGTGGGCGTGTTCATATGGGCCCAGGCCGCGAAGGTCTCCCGGAGCGCGCAGGACTTCCCCGACGGCATCGCGATGGTCTGCGCCGACCAATCCTGCGGCGAGGCGTTCACGTCCTCCCTCGCCGAGATCGCGAAGATCCGCGCGACCGACGACGACGCCCCTATCCCCTGCCCGGAGTGCGGCAAGGCCGCCGTGCGGGCGACCGTGTGCCCGGAGTGCGGCGCCTCGTCCCCCGCCTCCCGGTTCAGGGCGACGCCCGAGCGCCCCGCCTGCCCACATTGCGGCAAGCCGCTGCCGAAGCTGATCGACTCCGACTGACCGAGCCGCGCCCGTCGGCCGCGCGGCGCCCCATTGCGGTAGAGTGGGCGCATGCACCACACTCCGCGCTTCCCATGGCCGATCGCGGTGTTCGTCGCGGCCTACCTGCTCGGTTTCGGCGGCCTCGCGGTCATGCAGGGCAACCGCGAGTTCATCTTCTATCTCGTGGTCATGTTCGTGCTCATCGGCATGGTCTACGCGGTGCACCTGCGCGTGGGCTTCTCTCTCGCCGTGCTGTGGCTGCTGGCGGTCTGGGGTCTCCTCCACCTGGCGGGCGGGACGGTGCACGTGCCCACGGGGCTCGCCGACGGCGAGAACCCGCGCCCCGTGCTCTACGCGCTCCGGCCGTGGGCCCGGCTGCCCCGGTACGACCAGGTGACGCACGCGTTCGGATTCTTCACCGCGACCCTGGCAAGCGCCGAAGCGCTCCTCGCCGCGACGCGCCCGGCACGGGTCGCGATCGGCTTCGCGAGCGCCGCCGCCCTGATGGGGATCGGCTTCGGCGCCCTCAACGAAGTCATCGAGTTCATCGCGGTCCGCACGCTGCCCGAGACCAACGTCGGCGGGTATGACAACACCGGCTGGGACCTGGTCTCGAACTCCGTCGGCGCGGCGTTGGGCGGGCTGGTCGTGCTCGCAAAGCGCAAGACGGGGCCAGGTCCAGAACCGTCCGCGTGAGGGCCTCCCCCGCCGCCAAAGACACGAGCCCGGGCGCAGGGCCCGGGCTCGCTCGCGTTCGTCTGGTCTGGAGCGGTCAGCCGCCGCGTCCGCCCTGCCCGGCGCCACCAGGCGCACGGGTCGTGTCGCCGGGGCTCACAGGCGCCGTCGTGGGGAGGTCGTCCTCTGCGTCGCCGCCGGTCTCCGGTTCCTCGTGCTCTTCGTCCTCCTCCGGCTGGAAGGCTTCGTGCCCGGCCTTCTGCGCCTCGAGCAGGTGCTCCAAGCTCTCCTTCGCCGCGACGGTATCACCCTCGATCACCGCGGCCTCGAGCGCCAGCGACTCCATGACGGTCTGGATCAGCTGGAGCCTGAAATCGGCCCGGTACGTCGCGACGTCCTCGCCATACCGCTCCTTGGCCTGCGGCGCCATCGCGAAGTCGTCGACGCCGCCCTTGGCCGCGATGAGATTGGCCTGGAGCGACTGGATCGCCCGCAGGTCCTCCTCGCGGCTCGTGTCGTCGAAGGGGGAGCGCCGGAGCCTCCGCAGCGCCCGGCCGGCCTGGCTCATGGCGCCCTCGAAATCCAGCGCCACGCCAGGGGCGAAGCCGGGGCGATCCCCCGGCAGGACTCCGGGAGCCACGCCCGGACGCTCGCCCTCCGGGCGGCGACCGAAGCCGCCGCCCTGTCCGAGCGACTTGCCGGCCTCGATCAGCTCGCCGCGCTCGAGGAAGCCGTCGGCGTTGGCGTCGTTGCTCTCGAAGAGCCGCTGCGCGAACGGGCCGGTGAGCTCGTCCCTCGAGAGCTTGCCGTCGCCGTTCGCGTCGCGCTCGAGCATGCGAGCGGCGAACGCCTCCGGATCAGGCGGCTGGGCCAGACGCGGGCGGTCGCCGCCACCGCCCGGCTGGGCGGCGGCGATGGAGACGAGCGACAAGAACGCGGCGGCGGGGAACACGCGGTGGATGGGCATGGTGAATCCTCGGGTGCCTGGGCGGCCCGCGAAGCGTAGGCCCCCGACGAACGCAAGATCCGCGTGCGCATTGCACGCGCCGTGCCCGGACGCCGGGCCGGAAGGGCCGTGCTCCGCACCGGCAACCCCGGCTCCAGGGCTGGGCGCGACGCCGGCATGCAGTTTCGAACCGCCCCGGCGTGAGCCGCTCACGCGCGTCCATATGCGCGCCGGAGCAGCCGATCGGCGATGCCCGGGAACGCCACGGCCGCCCCGAGCGCGAGCCGGGCGGGCGTGCTCGTCCAGACCTCACCCCGCGGCCGGCGAAGGCAGCGGACGACCGCCCCGGCTACGCGCTCCGGCGCCTGCGTGAAGGCGCCGGGCGCGCGCAAGCTCCGGCGCGCCCCACCGGAGCGCTCCGCCGCGGCATCCGAGAATCCGGTGCGCGTGCCGACCGGATGGACGGTCGAGACGCGCACGCCGAGCGGCCGCAGCTCGATGCGCATCGCCCGCCCGAAGTGATCCTGCGCCGCCTTGGTCGCCGAATAGGGGGCCGTGTACGGCGTCCCGAGCTTGCTCAGGCAGCTCGAGCAGATCACGAGGTGCCCGCGCCGCGCGGCGAGCATGTGGCGCAGCGCCGGACGGACCGTGTTGAGCGTACCCCAGAAGTTTGTCTCAAAGATGTCGCGGATCGCCCCGTCCGCGAGCTCGTGCACCGGGCCGCGCAGGCCGTAGCCGGCATTGGCGAAGACGGCGTAGATGGAGCCGAAGGCCAGCACGGTCTGGTCGACGAGCCGCTCGCACTGCCCCGCGTCCGCCACGTCGGTCGGCACGACGATCGCCCGACCGCCGGCGCTCGTGATCGCCGCCTCGACCGCTCGCAGCGCTTCCTCGCGCCTGCCCGCGAGGGCGACGCGCATCCCCGCCGCCGCGCACGCGATCGCCGTCGCACGTCCGATGCCGGTGCCCGCGCCCGTGATCGCGATCGGCAGGCCGTGCAGGTCGTGCGGCATGGGTGTCTCGGCCGCGGTCCGGCGCTCCGGCCGCCCGTGCAGGGTCAATCGCCGGAAATGGCCCGTTCCGTCGCCTCGGCGCCGGACTGGATGTCCTGACCGACCCCCTTCACCGTGTTGCAGGCGCTCGCCAGCGCGGCGAGCGCGACAAGGGTGCCGATGGCGAGGGTGGCCTTGACGATCGATCGGGACCGGCTGCGCATGGTGGGGCTCTCCTGCGGGCAACGCCGCGCGATTGTACTGGGAAGCTCCGCCCCCGACGCGCGCGGCCCCGTTCAGGCGGGCCCCTTCGGGCGGGACCTCTCGATGAGCCACCGGAACTCCTGCTGGCGCAGCGCCACCGCGGCGGCGGCGTACGCCCCGCCCCCCGTCCCGACGGCGGCGACCAGGCGCAGCAGCGAGCCCGACCAGGATTCCGCGCCGCCGAGAGCCAGAAGCGTGACGAGCACCGCGCCCGCCATCAGCAGAGAGGCCCCCACCGTCCTGCCGAGGCCGCCGAGCGTCTCGCGGTCGATTGCCGGCCCTTGCGTGAGCCTGCGCGAGGCGCGGGTGAGCAGGACCAATTGCAGCGTGGCGGTGATGCTCGTGGACCAGGCGAGGCCGGCCTCGCCCATCCGCCAGATCAGCGTGCAGTTGAGCACGAGATTGAGCGCGACCATCCAGAGCGCCACCCGCATGGGCGTGCGCGTGTCGCCCGAAGCGTAAAAGGCGCGGGTGACCACGTGGTTGAGCGAGTAGGCCCACACGCCCGGCGCGTACCCGAGCAGCACCGCCGCGGCCCGGGCGATACCCTCGTCGGAAAAGGCGCTCGCGCCGCCGCCGTACATGACATACGTGAGATCTCCGCGCACGAGCATGAGGCCCAGCGAGGCGGGCAGGCCGATGAAGAAGCTCAGGCGCAGGCCGCGCCGCAGCGTCCCCAGAAAACGGCCGGGATCTCCCGCGTGGCGCGAGAGGAGCGGGAAGACGGCGGTCGCGACGGCGATCCCGAACACCCCGAGCGGGAACTGGTACAGCCGCTGCGTGAACGCCAGCACGCTGTTGGAGCTCTCGTCGAGCGGATACGTGTAGCCGAGGACGCTCGGCCCGAACCAGACGGGCCACATCGCGATCACCGTGTCGATGAACGCGTTGAGCTGGATCGTGCCCATCCCGATCACGACCGGCAGGAATCTGCGCAGCAGCCGGCGCATCGGCTCGCCGGCGCCGCGCAGCGTGCGCCGCCAGCGGATCCGCCCGCGCATCGCGCCCAGCGACCACGCGGCCTGCAGCGCCCCAGCGACCACGGCCGCGACGCCGATCACGTAGGCCGCCTGCGTGCGCATCGCCTCCGTGCGGTCCGCGAGAAAGAACGGCACCGCGGCCCCGATGACCAGCACGTTGAGGATGATCGGCGCCGCCGCGGTCGGGGCGAAGCGTCCGTGGCTCTGGAGCATGCCCCCGACGATCGCCGCCACGCACACCAGCGGCATGTAGGGCAGCGTGAGCATGATGAGCCGGAGCGAGAGCGCCCGGTCCGGGTCGTGGCCGGCTCCGAGCAGCAGCACGAGCAGCACCGCCTCCCCCGCCAGGAGCAGCGACCCGGTCAGGAGCGCCAGCCAGGCCAGCGTCACCGAGGCGAAGCGGTCGGCGAGCTCCCGGTCGTTCTCGACCAGCTGGGCATACTCCGGGACAAACGCCGCGGAGAGCGCGCCCTCGCCGAAGAGCCGCCGGAAGAGATTCGGGATCGCCCACGCCGCCATGAACGCCGAGCCCACGGCCGAGTCGCCCATGAGCCTCGCGTGGACCAGGTCGCGGGCGAGCCCCGCCAGGCGGGAGAGGAGCGTGAGCCCGCTCACGACCCGCACGGCGGACGCGAGGGGATGAGCGTGGTCGTCGCGGGAGCTGGGCGGGGCCGGCTGCGAGTGGTGGGGCTCATCCTTGAGCTCTGGCACGGCGTGAGGGTATCCGCGAGCCGCCGGGCGTGTATCGTTCGGACGGGTCACGGCCGGAGCCGGTCCCCAGCTTGCGCTCGGGGCCCGCCCGGGCGGCGGACGGCACGTCATGGCGGACAAGCGAACCGGTCATCGTGTGTTCATGCTGGCGTTCATCGCCTCCCCCCTCGTGGTGCTGGCCGTGCTCGTGTACGCCATGAGCGTGGCCATGGAGCGCGGGCCTTCCATGGTCGCCGAGCCCGTCGGAGCCGGCGCGGGCGGAACCGGCGGCGCCAACGCCCTCGGCGAGGCCATGTTCGGCGCCGGCGGCTCGGGAGAGACCGGGATCCCCGCCGAGCAGGCCGCCCGCGGCGTGGTCCTCGTGGTCCGCGACGGGAGCGGGCTGGCCCGCGAAGATCGCCCCCTGTACCTCGTCACGAACCACGGCGGGTGGGAGTCCGCGCACGCTCTGCCGCTGACGCTCGGCGAAGACGGCGTCTGGCAGATCCGCCTGCCACCCCCAGAGCCTGGCCGGACCGACCCCTTGGCCTTTCGCTTCGTGCTCGGTCTGGAGGCCTCGCCGGAGCTCGACGACGCGGGCGAGCCCGTGGGCGAGCGGCGCCTGCCGAGGGTGAGCGAGCGGGACGCGGAGGGCGCCGAGCCGCTCGTCTACGACTTCGTGGCTCGGGCATTCCGCGCCGAGTGATCGGCGTCACTCGGCGCGATCGGCCTCGATCTTCGCCCGGAGCACCTCGACGGCCTTCTCGAGCACCTCGTCGCGTCCAGCGCCGATCCCGGCTGGGGTGGGCTCGATCGGCACGGTGGGCAGGATGCCAACGCCGTGATGGCGCGAGCCGTCGTGCTTGAGCACCTTCATGCCGGTCCACGAGACCATGTACCCGCCGGGCAGGCTGAAGGAATTCACGTTGCCGTTGGTCCCCGCCGTGGCGGAGCCGACGATCTCGCCGAACCCGTACGCCTCGACGATGCCCATGATCGATTCGGCGTAGGAGATCGCGCGCCCGTCGGTGACGAACGCGATGCGCGCGCCGAGATAGGGCTCCATCGGCGGGATCCGCCAGCGTCCAGACTCATCCCACTCCCAGGCCTCGCGGTCCGGCATCGTGACGATCGGGATGTTCCACCGGGCGCTCGCCGTCGGCTCGCGTGACAGATGCCCCATCAGCTGCACCCCGGCTCCCCCGGGATAGCCGCGCAGGTCGAAAACGATCCCCTCCGCCGCCGCGAGCCTGGGCAACGCCCGGTTCAGCGCGTCGTTCTCGGCGCCGTCGAGATTAAAATAGACGATGCCCGGGGCGAGCTCCGCGCCGTCGGCCGGGCGGCTCATCGCGGCGCCCGGGATCGGCTCGGGCGGGATCCGGGCGAGCGTGATGCTGTACTCCGCGCCGTCGGGACGGCGCAGGAGGAGCCTCGCGTGCGTCCCCCCGGGCAGCTCTGTCGGCAGGGCCTGAAGGAGCCGCGTGCGCCGCCAGCCGTCCGTCGCGGCCGAGATGCGCAGCGAGAGCTCCTCGCACCAGTGCTGCGTCGGCCTGCCCTCGATCCCGAGCACGACGTCGCCCGCGCGGACGTCGTCGCTGACCGAGTCGTGCGTCGCCGCGACGACGAGGCTGTCTCCCGCCCACGCCAGCGCGAGCGGGAGCATCGAGACCGGCGCGAGCGAGGGGTTGAACACGTGGCCGTGCCCGTCGTGCAGCTTGGCGACGAGCTCCTGGAGCGTGTGGAGGTACGCGCGCCTGTCGGGCGCCTCCGCCGCGCTCGCCAGCGCCTCGCCGAGAGCCCTGTCCCAATCGGTCTCCACCACGTCGAAGTAGGGGTAGAAGTGCTGCATCACGCCCCAGCACAGCGCGACGCCCGCGAGGCGGGTCGCGCGGTCGTCGGCCGTCAAGCGGGGCTTGCCGTCCGTCGAGCTCCACTCCGTCTCCGCCGGCGCATGCGGGATCGAGCCCCCCTCATCAACGAACACCTTGACGGCGAAGCGGCAGGCTATCCCCGCGCCGAGCGGCTTCACGACGTGCGCATCGGCGTAGAGCCGGGCGTCCACCGTGCGCGCGCCCCACGGGAGCGTCACGGGCGGCCGGTCGCGCTCGACCTCGCTCGCGTAGATGTTCCCGGCCCCCTCGGGCGCGATGCTGCCGGCGCCGCGGTGCCGCCAGTAGGCCACGTGCGTCGCCCCCGCCGGCGCGTCGCCCAGGGGCGGCGCGTCGGCGGCGTCGCCCGCCCACACCCGCAGCGTCGGCGCGATCGGCGCGAAGAACGTCCCGAGGCGGCGCGCGAGGTCCGCGGCGTCGGCGCCGGGCTCCGCCACACGCATCAGCTCCACCGCGAGATGGTCCCACGCCTCGACGGCCACCGCCTGGTCGCTCGGATGGAAGAACCTGATATAGGAGAGCAGCCGTGCCGCCGCTTCGAGGTTCGCCAGCGCCTCGGCCGTGAGCGGTGCGGGCCCGGCGGCGCTCCGCGCCGGCGCGCCCCCGGCGCCGGGCGTCGCCGACCATGCATGGGCCGGCTCGGCATGCGCCGCCCAGCCGGCCAGAGCCGCGAAGCAGAGAGCGAGCGCCGCAAGCCGTCGGAGCATCGGTCGCATCAGGGACCTCCCGATCCACCGGAGCGCCCGGCCGGACCCTTGGGCGATGCCCGCCATGGTACCGCGCCGGGACCCGGGGTGCGGAGCGCGCGCCGGCGCGCCGGCGCGCCGGCCGGAGCGCCGGATACCCTGGAGCGATGCTCGGCGTGCTCCTCAAGCCATGGCGAGCGCACAGCGAGCTCGAAGGCCTGAGCGACGCGGAGTGCCGCGACCTCATCGAGCGCCGGTGGCGGCGCGACCCGCCCCCGCTCCGGGCGATCACGGTCGCGGCGGCGCTCGCCGGGCTCGCCTGGCTCCCCGCCGTGTTCCTCTTCGCGGCGACGCAGACCCGCCTGCGCGACGACCCCGAGCTCAATCAGGACGTCGTCACGCTCGTGCTCGGCGCGATCGGCGTGGCGGGCGGGCTCGCGATCGCCCTGCTCGGGCGCTGGTGGCTCGTCCGTATGGTCACCTGCCGCACGCTGCGCCGCCTCATGGCCGGCGCGACCTGCCCGCGCTGCAAGCACTCGCTCATCGGCCTCCCGATCTTCGACGACGCGACGCGCCCGGATGATCGGTCGCGGATGCGCGTCCGCTGCCCCGAGTGCGGCAAGCAGGTGCGCCTGCTGAAGTACGGCTACGGGCCGGAGGACCTGGCCCCGTGGTCGGAGCGAGTGCTGCCGAAGGACTATCAAGTGCGGCTGAAACGATGAACGAGGGAGGCGAGCGCGGCGGGCGAGTCAGGCCAGCACCGGCAGCTTTCGATAGGGCTGCCCCAGGACCGCCGCGCTGTCGGCGCGGAGCCAGTCCTCCAGGATGCCCGCGTAGACCGAGCGGAAGTCGATCTGGTGCTTGAGGTCGCCCTCGTCGAGATCGGTGAGCGAGGGGTGCGAGCCGATCAGACCCGGCCGCACCATCGGGCCGAGCAGGAACATCGGCGCGGCGGTGCCGTGGTCGGTGCCGCCCGAGGCGTTCTGCGCCACGCGCCGGCCGAACTCGCTGAAGACCATCGTCATCACGCGCGCGTCGCTCTCGCCGGCCCGCAGGTCGCGGTAGAAGGAGAGCAGGCTCTGCGAGAGCGCCTGCAGCAGCTGCGCATGCCGCCCGTTCTGGTTGCCCTGCCCGGCGTGGGTGTCGTACCCGCCCTGAGAAACGTAGTACACGCGGGTGCGCAGCCCGGCGTGGATCATGCTCGCGACCATCGCCAGGTCGCGCGCGAGCGGGCCGCCGGGGTAGCGGGCGAGCGACTGCCGACGCACGGCGCGCCGGATCAGGTCGCTGGAGACCTGGGCGTCCAGCGCGGTCCGCATGAGAAACGCCGCGGGAGAATCCGGCTCCACGCCCTCGCGCACGCCCGCCTCGGTGATGCTCGCGTAAGGATCGGCGAGCGATTCGTGCATGTCCTCTCCCATCCAGCGGAAGAGCTCGGGCGTCTCGAACGAGATGGGCTTGACCTTGCGCCCCTCCATGGCCAGGGGCGCCTCACGCCCCACCGCGATGCCGGGCTGGGCGGAAGCGGTCGGGCCCGAGCCTGCGCTCGGGGCTCGGAGAGCCGTTGGCGGTTCGGCCTTGCCGGACTCACCCTTGCCGTAGCCGCAGCACTCGGCGTCGAAATACCTGCCCAGCCACCCCTGCCCCGTGCCCGAGGTGTCCGCGGTGTGCCAGATGTCCATGCTCTGAAAGTGCGAGCGGTTGGGGTTGGGGTAGCCCACGCCCTGGATGATCGAGAGCAGCCCCTCGTCGTGCAGATCCTTGAGCCCGGCGAGCGAGGGGTGCAGCCCCACGCCCTGATCCGAGCCGCCCCCGAGGCGCAGCGCCTGCGCCGCGTTCACCCCGAGGCCCGGACGCTTGCGGTAGTACTCGTCGAAGCCGAACGGCACCACCGTGTTGAGACCGTCGTTCCCCCCCGAGAGCTGCACCACCACGAGGATGCGGTCCTCTTCGACTCCCGGGATGGACGCCAGGCCCGCCCCAGGCATCGGCAGGCCGAGCGCCGATCGGTGCAGGAATGCCGGGAGCGCCGCCGAGGCCGACGCGAGCGCGAGCCCGGAGTGCAGGAACTGGCGACGCGTGAAGGCTGCGGGTTCGCGCCGGGTCATCGGGTGGCTCCGAAAGAGCACATGGCAAACGGGCAAAGCGCGGATGAACGCGACGCAGATGTGGAGCGCACGCGCCCGGGTCCGCGTGCGGTGCGATCTGGATTTGCGCTCTGCCCATGTGCCATGTGCTGCGTTCCTACGTGAGCTGATACTCCGGCATCGCCGTGATCAGGAGGAGGATGCCGATGACCATATCATCGCCGATCCCGCCGCCGTTGGCCGCGACGAATCCCTGGAGCGGGGCCCTCGCGTGCTCCGGCGCCTGGCCGAGGGCGAAGCGGAGCAGGTAGTCGATCACGCGATCCGGGTCTTTCGCGGCTGCCGGGTCGGCGCCCGCGAGGCGCCCGACGACCGCGGAGGGGTCGTACCGCTCCCGGTCGGCCCGCGAGTCGTAGCCCCGCGGCGTCTTGCCCGTGATGAGGTACGCGAGGATGTTCTGCCGCACGAAGAGCGTGGAGGTGTTGATCCAGCTCCGTTCGCCGTCCCAGCCGGCGACGCTCGGCGGGAAGAGGATGTTCTGCCCCATGAGCGCCATCGCGTCGAGCAGCACGTCGAGGTCGCGCGTCGGCGTGCGCAGCGAGCGCACGGCGCCGACCAGCAGCTCCGCCGGGCTCTTGATCCGCTGGTTCACCACCCGCCCGCTGTAGAAATGCTCGCTGAGCAGGAGCTTCTTGAGCACCGGGGCCACCGCGTAGCCGGCGCGCCGCAGGAGGTTGGCCATCTCGCGCAGCACCTCCGCGGTCTCGGGGTCGATCTCCCCCCGCTCCGGCACGTCCGCCGCGAAGAAGCGGTACAGCTTGCGCGCCATGAAATACGCGCACGCCGGCTGGTCGAGGATGGTCCGCACGAACTCGTCCCCGTCCATGTTGCCGCGCTTGCCCAGGATGACCTTCGCGCCCCCGTCGTGGTTCTCCCGCTGGAACTCGAACCGGTCGTCCTCGAACGTGTAGCCGGTCAGCGAGCGCGCCCCCTCCTTGATGTCCCCTTCCGTGTAGTTGCCCGGCCCCAGGCTGAAGAGCTCCATGAGCTCGCGCGCGAGGTTCTCGTTGGGACGGTTCTTGCGGCTGTCGTTGTTGTCGAGGTAGGCGAGCATCGCCGGGTCGCGGATGATCTGGTACATCAGCGTGCCGTAGTTGCCCAGCGCGTGCGCCCGGAACAGCTGGTTCTGGGCGAACATGTGGTAGCTGTCCTCGATCGTGCGGTAGCTCGTCGCGAAGTGCCCGTGCCAGAAGAGCGTCATCTTCTCTTCCAGGGGGCGCGGGGATTCGATCATCCGGGTGAGCCACCAGCGCTGGATGTCCCGCGCCTGCCGCCGGTCCGTCTCCTCGCGCCGCTGCCGCTCGAGGCGCAGCCGGGCGAGCAGCTCCTCGTCGTTGCCCTGCCGGGCGCGCCGGAGCTGCTCGCGCACCGCCCGGTCCGGCGGACCCATGATCGAGCTGTCGAACCGGCCGGCCTCGACCGGCTCGCCCTCGCCCCGCTCGCCCTCGATCAGGTGGTCGACCGAGCGCTCCGGCCCCCACTCGACCAGCAGCTGCACCTGGTCCGGAGTGCCCCCGAAGCCGGCGCGCCAGAGCAGGTGCCGCGCCTCCGCGTAGCCGAACGACTCCGCGCGCAGCGGGCTGAGCGCCGAGGTGCGTGCTGGCTTGTCCGCGCTGGGCATGCGGGGCTCCAGGGGAGGCGGGCTCCGGGCGGAACAACGGGGCGGAGGGTCCCTGATTGCCGCGCGCCACGCGACGGCCAGTATCCCTCGGCGCTCCGCACGGCCCGCGCCCGAAGTTTCCGATTTCTTGGCAAAGTGGGGGTCCGGCTTGCGGCCGTCACCCGCGCCCCGCCCGCCGCAGGCGCCCCGTCCACGCCCAGGCGAGAGAGAGCAGGACCAGGTAGAGCGCTCCGTTGGCCTGGTGGGCAGTCGCCAGGATCGCCTCCACCAGCGGCACCGGCGTCGCGTCGGAGAGCTGTTCGGCCGTGGGCACCGCCCCGCGCGAGTCCCCGGTCATCACCGCCAGCAGGGTGATCCAGCCAAGCACGAACTGGATCCCGACCGCTCCGTGCACGGACGCGCCGTGGGCGCGCAGACGGGACGAAAGGCCCCGCGGCAGAGAATCCCGCCGGTCCTTCCCGAACCGGATGAGCATCGATCCGGCGATGATCGCCAGCGTCATGACCACGAGGGCGAACCCCGCGTGCGTCCAGGCCACGTGCATCGAGCCCGGGTTGTCGCCGCGCCGCAGATGGCGGAAGAGGGCGCCGAGGAGAAGCTGCACGAGCGAGACCGCCAGAGCCGCGGACGTCACCGCCCGCATCAGCCCGATCTTCCCCGGTTCCAGCCTGGGCACCGCCGCGTATGCCGGGCTCATCCAGAGCGCGAGCACCGCCGCAAAGGCGAGAACCACCTGGCCGAACGCGCCGTGGAGCGCCCCAAGGTACGGGTTCTGCAGCAGCACGCGCTGCCCCCCGATCACGCCCTGCACGACGACCGCGAGGAGCAGCAGGGTCGTCCACGCGCCGAACCGCCGGCGCGAGACCGGGTTCGCCAGGGCAGAGATCCACAGGATGATCGTCGCCATCCCCGCCAGCGTTCCGAACAGGCGATGGGAGTGCTCGAGGAAGATCCGGGGCTGCGACATCAGCGAGATCGGGTAGAGGAACATGTTGGCGCCGAAGGTGTCCGGCCACCCGCGCACCGCCAGGCCGCTCTCGGTGCTCGTCACCATGCCCCCGAGCAGGACGAGCGGCACGTAGGAAAGGGCGACCACCGCGCCTATCCGCCCGAGCCATGGGTTGAGCTCCGGCGCTGAGGACGACACGGGCCCGACCGCGCCCCGCCGCCCGCCCGCCAACCCGCCCAGCCCCCCGATCACCGCCCCCGCCGCCAGGAACCCGAGCCCGAAGAGCGGGGCCGCCGGTCGCAAGGGCGCCTGGCCCTCGGCGTACGCGCCAGGGTCGGGCTGGACGACCAGCACGGAGCCGAGGGCGAGCAGGCTGATCAGGGCGGTGAGCAGGCCCGCCAGCGCGCCCTCCGCCGGGCCGGCCCGCCAATACCTGGCCCCCGCCGCCGCGAGGACCATCCAGGCGCCGACCGTCACCGGCCCGACGAACCCCGGGCCGGGGCTCAGGCCGGGGGCGTGGAGTGCGAACCACACCACCCAGAGCGCGACCGCGACGCCCAGGCCGAGCGACGTCACGCGCGGAATATATATAGAAACATCCGATTTGGATTGAGCCGGCGTTGTCGGAGTGTCCATCGCAGCCGGCATGCTACGCGGGATCGCGCGCGGGGAAGTCTCGACGGTGATGCGCTCTGCGATCAAGTCTCAATTGACCTCTGAAGCCCCTCCCCGACTTGACAGAGGGTAGTGAGCGTGCGGACATTTCTGTCCTACAGCAATGATCCCTGCTAGACCGCACGCGCTCCCGAGAGGGCTTGCGGCAACATGTTGAGTCTCGGCTGGCCGCACCGCCCTCGGGGCGGCGGGGAAGGAGCGCAGCGTGTCGGTCATCTTCCCGAAATGGATGAACGCTCTGCCAACGCTGGGGGCCGTCGGGGCTCTCGGCGGGCTCGTCGCCGTGGTCGCGGGCGGGTGGTACTACGCCACGCCCGATTTCTTCGAGGTCGGCTACAACCCGAACCAGCCGAGCTCCGGCTTTAACCACCAGATCCACGCCGGCAAGCTCGGCATCGACTGCCGGTACTGCCACACCAAGGTGGAGCAGTCGCCGGAGGCCAATATCCCCAACGTGGCGACCTGCTACGGCTGCCACGCCGAGGGCCGGGTGAACCCGAACACCTCCACCGCGACGGTCGAGAAGGTGCAGTTCATCCGGGACGCGTACGAGAACGACCAGCCCATCGAGTGGCGGCGGGTGCACAAGCTGCCGGACTACGTCCGGAACTTCCCGCACCACGTGCACGTGCAGGCGGGGGTGAGCTGCTATTCGTGCCACGGGCAGATCATGTCCATGCCGGTGGTGTACCAGGCCGAGGGGCTCGGCATGGGCTGGTGCCTCGACTGCCACCGCAATCCCGAGGGCGCGCTCGTTCCCCCGGACAAGGTCACCGACCTGCTCTGGGTGCAGGACGAGCTCGCCAAGCGCGCCGAGGGCGCCGGGTCGGTGAACACCGAGAAGCTCATGGAGGCGCTCTGGGCGGAGCCGCCGACGACGTGCGGGGCGTGTCACCAGTGACGCCGGCCTGAGGCGTCCGGCTCCGGGGCGTGCGGCGCCGCGGCGCGGATCGAAAGCAAACGAGAGCGAGCATGACGCACCAACAGTGTCCATCAACCAAGGGCAAGCTTCCGGCCGAGGTCGCCTCGCGCGTGGGCGCCGCGACCGGGCGCCCGTACTGGCGCAGCCTCGAGGACTACGCGCAGACCGCCGAGTTCCGCGACCTGGTGGAGCGGGAGTTCCCCGGCGGCGCGTCGGAGCTGCTCGAGACCTCGCGCCGCGACTTCGTGAAGCTCATGGGCGCGGGCCTCGCCCTCGCCGGCGCCGCGACCATCCCCGGCTGCCGCAGGCCCGACCACAAGATCCTGCCCTATTCGCAGCACGTGCCCGAGGAGATCATCCCCGGCAAGCCGCTGTTCTACGCCACGAGCATGCCCCTGCCCGGCGGCGGGGCCGAGGGCCTGCTGGTCGAGACGCACGAGGGCCGGCCGACCAAGATCGAGGGCAACCCGCTCCACCCCAACAACCGCGGCCGCTCCAGCGCGCAGGCGCAGGCGAGCATCCTGGAGCTCTACGACCCGGACCGCCTGCACGGGCCGGTGTACGTGAACCCCTCCCGCGGCGAGCAGCCGCAGGCGACCTGGGACGATTTCAAGCACTGGGCGCGCGAGCATTTCGGCGCATACGGCTCGAACGGGGGCGCCGGCCTGGCGTTCGTCGCCGAGCCGCGCTCGACGCCGACCTGGGACGCCGCGAAGGCGGCGCTGCTGGAGCGGTACCCCCGGGCGCGCTGGGTGTCGTACAGCCCCGCCGGCTCCGACGTCTTCAACGCCGGATCGCGCCTGGCGTTCGGCCGCCCCATGCGCGAGCTGTTCGATCTTTCGCGGGCACGCGTGATCGTCTCGCTCGACCGCGACCTCACCTGCGACGAGCCGCGCGCCGTCGCCAACGCACGCGAGATCGGCGCCTCGCGCCGCGTGTGGAAGTCCTCGGACGAGATGTCGCGCATCTACGCGATCGAGCCGATGCACTCGGCCTTCGGCACCCTGGCGGACCACCACGTCCGCATGGCCCCGTCGCGGATCGCGGCGTTCGCCGTTGCCCTGGCCAAGGCGGTGCTCGCCAAGCGCGGCGATCCCGGCCTGCGCTCGGCGGTCGACGCGGCGGCGATCACCGACGCCGCCGACTTCGACCGGATCCCCGTCGCGACCCAGGGGCGCACGTTCATCGAGCTCCTCGCCGAAGACCTGCTCGCCGAGGGGCACCTCGGCCGCTCGGTCATCGCGGCCGGCGCCTCGCTGCCCGCGGAGGTGCACGCGCTCGTCCACGCGCTCAACGCCGCGCTGGGCAACGTCGGCGCCACCGTTCGCTACGTCGAGCAGACGGGCGATCTTGCGGCCCCGGCGCTCTCCGGGCTCCGCGCGCTCGCCGGCGAGATGGCCTCCGGCGCCGTCAAGACCATTGTCTGCCTCAATGTCAACCCCGTGTACGACGCGCCCGCCGATCTCGATTTCCACGCGCTGTATAGGTCGGTGCCGAACCGGATCTGCCTCACGGTCGGATCGAGCGAGACCGCCGCCGAGTCGAGCTGGCGGCTCAACGCGGCCCACTGGCTCGAGTCCTGGGGCGACACCGCCGGCGCGGACGGCACCGTCGCCCCCATCCAGCCGATGATCGCGCCGCTCTACGACCCGGCCATGAACGAGCTCGAGCTCATGGCGTTCCTCGCCGGCGAGGAGCAGCCCGACGCCTACGAGATGGTGCGCAGCGCCTGGGCTCGCGTCATGGGCCTGCGCCCCATGGACGGCGACTTCGAGAACCTTTGGCGCCGCGCGCTGCACGACGGCGTGGTGCCCAACTCCGGCGCCGAGGCCGAGGCGCCCGCCGTGCGCTTCGCCGAGGTCGCGCGGGCGATCGGCGCGATGCCGCTCCCCGGCGCGCCGACGGCCTCTTCGCTCGAGGTCGTCTTCAAAACCGGCCCCGTGGGCGACGGACGCTACGCCGGCAACGCGTGGCTCCATGAGCTCCCCCACCCGATCACGAAGGTGGTCTGGGACAACCCGGTCGTGGTCAGCCCCGCGACCGCCAAGGCCTTGCATCTCGAGCCGATCCCCTACACCGAGCGGCAGCACCCGCAGGCGCGCATGGCCACGATCAGCGTCGGCGGGCGGTCGATGAAGGCCCCGGTCTGGGTGTGCCCCGGCATGGCCGACAACGTCGCGATCGTCACCCTGGGATACGGGCGGACGAGCGTGGGCGACGTGGGCAACGGCGTCGGCTTCAACACCTACGCGCTGCGGGCGTCCGACCAATCGGCGTTCGTGCGCGAGT
Source organism: Phycisphaerales bacterium (assembly GCA_035654175.1). GTDB lineage: Bacteria > Planctomycetota > Phycisphaerae > Phycisphaerales > UBA1924 > PNC22. The sequence continues at coordinate 24,230 of DASRXL010000173.1, read as the reverse complement.
GCCGCATCGAGCGCACCGGCGACACCTACCCGATCTCCAGCACGCAGAACCACTGGTCGCTCGAGGGCCGCACCGCGCTCCTCCGCTGGCTAGACAAGCCCGCGTGGGCCGAGCACGCGGCGGCGGCCGAGGCCGGCCCGGGCGGCGGGAGAGTGTCCGACCCATTCTCGACCGGGCCGGACTCCGAGCTCTCGATCGGCGAGCAGCTCGGCGAGCTGATGCACACGCCGCGCAACATCTCGATCTATGAGAACCCGTACAACCGGGGGCGCGGCAACCCCGACCCGAGCAACATCGGCCCCGACGGCAGGCCGCCGGCCTACGCCACGGGGCACCAGTGGGGGATGACGGTGGACCTGTCCTCCTGCACCGGGTGCGGGGCGTGCATCGTCGCCTGCCAGAGCGAGAACAACATCCCGACCGTCGGCAAGCAGGAGGTCGCCAAGGGCCGCGAGATGCACTGGATCCGCATCGACCGGTACTTCGGCGGCGATTCGGCCGAGTCGCCGGACCGCATGCTCAACCAGTTCGTCGCCTGCGTTCACTGCGAGAACGCGCCGTGCGAGACGGTCTGCCCGGTCAACGCGACGGTGCACGACGAGCGCGGCCTCAACGTCATGGTCTACAACCGCTGCATCGGCACGCGGTATTGCATGAACAACTGCCCCTACAAGGCACGCCGGTTCAACTTCTTCGACTGGGGCCAGACCAAGCTCAACGGCGGCCTCGATCCCAAGTACGTGCCCGAGGCGGTGCGCGACGCGACCGGCAACGGCGGCCAGGCCGAGCGATTCAACCAGCACCTCATCCCGCCGCGCCTCCGCGCCAAGCTCGACGAGATCCAGAAGATGAAGCACAACCCGGACGTGACGATCCGGGGGCGCGGCGTCATGGAGAAGTGCACGTTCTGCATCCAGCGGGTCAACAGCGCCCGCGCCGAGGCGAACGTGCAGGGCCTGGAGACGATCCCCGACGGCTTCGTGCAGGTCGCCTGCCAGCAGGCGTGCCCTACCGAGTCGATCGTGTTCGGCAACATCCTCGATCCCGACAGCGCCGTCTCGCGCACCCGCACGAACCAGCGCTCGTACCTGCTGCTCGGGTACCTCGCGACCCGCCCGCGCACGAACCACCTCATCCGCGTCAACAACCCCAACCCGGCGATCCTCGCGCCCGTGGACGCGCTCGCCTCCCACGCGCACGGCGGCGCCGAGGGCCACGGCGACGAGGAGGGCCACGGCGGCGCGCCCGCGGACGACGGGCACCAGACCGGCGAGGGGGCTCACAGCTTCCGCGTCGATCCCCGCCGCAGGGCCCGTGACGAGGGCTACGCCCTGAGCCTCAAGGTGCTCGGCACCGGAGTACAGCACGCATGACCACCATCCACCCCGACCAGGTGACGGCGGAGCGCCTGACCGGCGGACCCCAGCTCGTGGCCGGCGGCCCGAGCCCCGGGAGCGACGGGAGCCTCATCGAGGATCCCGCGGTCCGCGCGCCCCTCGTGCTCAACGACCGCACGCTGCACGAGGTCACCGAGATCGTCTGCGGCTACGCGGAGAACGCGCCGGGCAGGTGGTGGCTGCCGACCTTCATGCTCACCGCCACCGTGGCGACCGTCGGCGTGCTGATGATCCTCTATCTGATCACCACCGGCGTCGGCGTCTGGGGCCTCAACAACGAGGTCGGCTGGGCGTGGGACATCACCAACTTCGTGTTCTGGATCGGTATCGGCCACGCCGGGACGCTCATCTCCGCCATCCTGTGCCTCTTCAAGCAGAAGTGGCGCACGGCGGTGAACCGGTCCGCCGAGGCGATGACGATCTTCGCGGTCATCTGCGCGGGCATCTTCCCGGCGATCCACGTCGGAAGGATCTGGTTCATCTGGTTCGTCTTCCCGATCCCCAACTACAACTACATCTGGCCCAACTTCCGCTCGCCGCTGCTGTGGGACGTGTTCGCCGTGAGCACGTACGCGACGGTGTCGCTGCTCTTCTGGTACATGGGCATGATCCCCGACTTCGCGACCCTGCGCGACCGCGCCGACAAGCGCCTCCGCCTCGGCAGCGGGGCCGCGAAGCTCCACCTGCCCCTGCCCCTCCCCGGCAAGACCATCAAGGCCCCGTTCTCGGCCGACGGCATCCGCGCCTTCGTCTACGGCCTGCTCGCCGTCGGCTGGCGCGGATCGAGCCGCCACTGGCACCGCTACGAGGCGGCGTACCTGATCCTCGCGGGCATCTCGACCCCCCTGGTGCTCAGCGTGCACTCGATCGTGTCCTTCGACTTCGCCACCAGCGTCATCCCCGGCTGGCACACCACGATCTTCCCGCCCTACTTCGTCGCCGGAGCCATCTTCGGCGGCTTCGCGATGGTGCTGCTGCTGCTCGTCCCGGCGCGTGAGCTCTTCCCCAACATGAAGGACCTGCTGACCCTCCGCCACCTCGAGAACATGGCGAAGATCCTGCTCGTCACCGGCATGATGGTCGGCTTCGCCTACTCGATGGAGTTCTTCATCGCCTGGTACGGCGGCAACAAGTACGAGACCGAGACCTTCATCAACCGCGCGTTCGGCCCCTACTGGTGGGCCTACTGGACCATGATCACCTGCAACGTGGTCAGCCCGCAGGTGTTCTGGAGCCGCGCGATGCGGACCGACCCGCGCGTCATCTGGGCCGTGGCGCTCCTGGTCACGATCGGCATGTGGTTCGAGCGCTTCGTCATCATCGTCACCTCCCTCCACCGCGCCTACATCCCCGGCGCCTGGGGCATGTTCTTCCCGACGCCCGTGGACATCCTCACCTTCGCGGGGTCCTGCGGCATCTTCCTCACGCTGTTCCTGCTGTTCCTCCGCTTCCTGCCGGTCTTCCCCATCGCGGAGATCAAGGCGATCATGCCGCAGGGCGACCCGCACGGCGCCGGTCACGGGCACGACCCGGCCGCCGGCCACGAGGGCGATGCCCGGGGAGGGCACTGAGCCATGGCCATCAGCGATTACCTGCCGTTCGTCAAGCCGCCCCGCCCCCGCTTCGTGACCGAGAGCGGCGAGACCGTCTGGGGCGTCATGGCGCAGTTCGACACCGTGGTGGACGCCTACCACGCCGCCGAGAAGATGCGCGACGCCGGCTTCAGCCGCTGGGACCTCTACGCCCCCTTCCCGATCCACGGCATCGAGGCGGCCATGGGAGTCAAGCGCACCATCCTCCCCCTCATCGTGCTCGGCGGCGCGTTCACCGGCATCGCCGCGGCGGTGGGGCTGCAGTGGTGGACGAGCTGGATCGACTACCCCCTCGTCGTCCAGGGCAAGCCGACGAGCGCGTGGGAGCCGTACACCATGATCATCTTCGAGCTCGGCGTGCTCTTCAGCGCGTTCGCCTCGCTCTTCGGCATGCTGGCGCTCAACGGGCTCCCGCGCTGGAACCACCCGCTGCTGCGCAAGGACCGGTTCCTCGACTCGACCGACGACAAGTTCTTCGTGGTGGTCGAGGCCGGCGACCCGAGCTTCAACCCCGAGCAGACCAGCCGGTTCCTCCGCGGCATCGGCGCGAGCTCGGTCGAACTGGTGGAGGATGCATGAGCCGGCGCAAAGGGCCAAACAGCAGATGGCCAAAGGGCCAATTCCGGAAGGCGCTCTTGGCGCTGGGCTGCTCCTCCGCCGCGATTGCAATGACGGCCCCGCTGGGCGGATGCCGCGGCGACCGGAGCGACAAGCCGCCGCGCCAGTTCTTCCCCGACATGGACGACCAGCCGCGCTGGAAGCCCCAGTCGCAGACGGAGTTCTTCGCCGACGGGCGCACGATGCGCCGGCCGCCGGAGCACGCGGTGCCATTCGGGCGGTCGAGCACCGTCTCGGACGAGCCCTGGGCGGCCGAGTACAACGAGGCCCGCGCCGAGTTCCTGCGCGCCGACTTCGAGATGTACGACGGCACCGACGAGATGGCCGAGTACGTCGCCGAGATCCCGGTCCCGGTCACGATGGAGCTGCTCGGGCGCGGGCGCGAGCGCTTCAACATCTACTGCTCGGTCTGCCACGGCTACAACGCCGAGGGCGCCCAGTCCGGCGACGCCACCAGGGGCGGCATGGTCGGTCGGCTCTGGTCCATACCGGTGCCGAGCTTCCACGATCCCAAGTACTTCGAGGGCGGCGAGCGTGGGCAGGCCGGCTACCTCTTCACCGTCGCGCAGAACGGCGTGGTGAACGCGGGCGTGCAGACCATGCCGGGCTACGGCCACGCGCTCGACGCGGGCGACACCTGGGCCGTGGTGGCGTACATCCGGGCGCTGCAGCGGTCCTGGACCGGCTCGCCCGAGGACGTGCCCGAGGCCGACCGGGCGACGCTCGGCGCCCCGCCCCAGCAGCCCGCAACCCCCGCACCGGAGGGCCAGCAATGAGCCAGCTCTCGGCCGAGTCGTACCAGAAGATCCTTGCGGGCGTGACGAGCGACCCGCGCATGCGCGACGAGAACGTCACCGCCCCCGCCGCGCTCGTGCGCCCGCTGTCCACCGCCCTCTTCGGCCTGGGCGCCTTCGGCCTCGCCGTCACGGTGGTGGGGGGGTTCGTGCTCGGCGCCAGGCACGCCATGGCGGCGTACCTCGTCGGGGTCGGCGCCGTGCTCGCGATCGCCCTCGGGGCGATGATCCTGGTGATGTCCTTCCACCTGGTCAACGCCGGCTGGATCGCCACGACCCGGCGCCAGTTCGAGAACCTGATGAGCCTGACGCCGGTGGCGCTCTTCATGCTGCTGCCGGTCATCATCCTCGAGGTGCTCTTCACCCGCGGCGCCCTGTGGGAATGGCTCACGCCGGGGATCGCGCGCACCGACCCCCTTATCGCGGCCAAGTCCGGGTATCTCAACGCGCCGTTCTTCATCGCGCGCTTCGTGCTCTACGCCCTGCTCTGGACCGTGCTCTCGATGTCCCTGCGGGCCTACAGCGTCGAGCAGGACCGCACCGGCGACCGCTTCCTCTCCAACAAGGCCCGGTTCATGAGCGCCTGGGGCCTCCCGCTCACGGCGCTCTCCACCGCCTTCGCCGGCTTCGACTACTTCATGAGCCTCGAGCCGCACTTCTTCAGCACGATGTGGGGCGTGTACATCTTCGCCGGCGGGGCGGTCGCCTGCATGGCCGTCGTCGTGCTCACCTTCGCGGCCCTGCGCTTCGTCGGCCGCCTCAGCGGGCTCGTGACCGCGGAGCACTTCCACGACCTCGGCAAGCTCCTCTTCGCCTTCGTCTGCTTCTGGGCGTACATCGCCTTCAGCCAGTACTTCCTGATCTGGTACGGCAACATCCCGGAGGAGACGTTCTGGATGCTCGAGCGCACCACCGGCGACTGGAAGGGCACGGGCATCTTCCTCGCCGTGGGCCACTTCATCATCCCCTTCTTCTTCCTCCTGCCCCGCGCCGTGAAGCGGCTCCCCCAGTTCGCCGCCATCGGCGCCGGCTGGATCCTCTTCATGCACGTGATGGACTACGTCTGGATCGTGCGCCCCATCCTGCACCACGGCGAGCACGCGCCCACCCCGGCCACGTGGTGGCTCGACATCGCCGGCATCCTCGGCGTCTTCGGCGTCTTCTTCGGGCTCTACGTCGCCCGCCTCGGCGCCGGCCCCCTCACGCCCCTCAAGGACCCCAAGCTCCCGGAGGCGATGTCGCATCAGAACTACGTGTGAGCCGGCGCGCGCCGCCCCGCACGACGAGACCCCGACCATGCACCAAGACGCCCACACCCACGACCACCACGGGCACGCGCCGGATCACACCCAGCCGATCCCGGCGCACGTCGACGCCTGGCACCGGCACGGCCCCAGCGAGGGCGTGCCCCGCGAGGAGCACGCCTCCGACGCGAACATCCCGGTGCTGCTCGCCTCCTTCGTGGTCATCACGCTCGGCACGCTGGTCTTCAGCGTCATCATCGGCATCTACACCATCGGCCAGGTCAACCAGTACAAGTACGCCGGCGAGGCGGAGGCCCTCGGGGCCATGAACCAGGCGGCCAGGGACTACAAGCGGGCAGCCCTCGCGTCCCAGGAGGGGTACGGTTGGCTCGAGGACGGCCGCGTGCGCCTGCCCATCGCCGAGGCGATGCGCCTCGTCGCCGAACAATCCGGGGAGAACGGCGGAAGGTGAGCCGGTCGAGAGCCATCCTGGCCAGCGTCGCGGGCGCGTGCCTCTGGGCCGTCGTCGGCGCGGCCTCCGCGCAGCCCGGCCTCCAGCCGATCGGCTCGGCCGGCAGCCCCAACGAGCTGCCGCCGCAGGCCCAGGGCACCGAGGTCGTCGAGCGCCTCGGCGAGCAGGTGCCCCTCGAGCTGCCCTTCATCGACTCGACGGGCGCGCCGGTCGCCCTCGGGAGGTACTTCACCGAGGGGCGGCCGGTCGTGATGGCCCTCGTCTACTACGACTGCCCGGTCGTCTGCGGCCTGGTCATGGGACAGCTCACCGACGCCTTCGGCAAGCTCGATTTCGAGATCGGCGAGGATTTCAACGTCGTCTTCGCGAGCATCGATCCCGCCGAGGAGCCGCCCCTGGCCGCCGAGCGCAAGGCCGGCTACCTCGCGCAATACGCGGGCGCCGACGGCGCGAGGCTCGGGCGGGCCTCGGATGGCTGGGGCTTTCTCGTCTCGCCGAACGCGGAGACCGCCCGCCTGGCCGACGCGCTCGGGTGGGCCTACCGGCCGGTCTCCGGGGGCGAGTACAGCCACCCGGTCTGCATCTTCGTGCTCACGCCCGAGGGCAGGATCGCCCGCTACGTGTACGGACTCACCTACGAGCCCGAGACGATGCGCATGGCGCTGCTCGAGGCCTCCGAAGGGAAGATCTCCTCCTCGATCGGCGACCAGATCCGCATGTTCTGCTTCCGGTACGACGCGACAACCGGGAAGTATGCGCTCGCCGCCTTCCGCGTCGTGCAGCTCGGCGGCCTGGCGTCGATGCTCGTCGTCGGGACGCTGATCACCGTGATGCTCGCGAGGGAACGCACCCGCCGCCGCCGCGCCGGCGCGGAGGACGCCGGCCCCACCACCCCCCCTGAGAACCCGCAACCCGCCGCGTGACAGAAACCATGAACAGCCCCAGCCTCATCCCGGGAATCCCGCCGCTCACCCTCGCGCAGGACATCGGGCCGCTCACGCGCCTGGTCTTCGGCGAGCGGGGCGCCTCGGCGCTCGCCCGCGCTTCCGACGGCATCTCGCTGTGGATCCTCGGGTTCAACATCATCTGGTTCGTCTTCCTGATGACGCTGATGTTCTACTGGTCGGTGCGCTACCGCCGGCGCAAGGGCGTGGCCGCCGAGCGCAGCGCCCACCACAACACCCCCCTGGAGCTCACCTGGACCATCGTCCCCTCCCTGTTCCTGGGGTACATGTTCTACCGCGGGCTCGAGGGATACCTGTCCAACATCGTCGCGCCCACCAACGCCGAGGTCATAGATATCCGCGGCATCAAGTGGGAATGGACGGCGACCTACCCCAACGGCGCCAACCCACCCGAGCGGACAACCATCGGCGGCAACACCGCGGCCCCGATCCTCTACGTGCCAGTCGGCAGGCCCGTGCTCTTCCGCATGACCTCCGCCGACGTCCTCCACAGCTTCTGGATCCCCGACTTCCGCTACAAGTTCGACGTCATCCCCAACCGCTACACCAACTTCTGGATCGAGGCCGAGGAGCCGGGCGAGCACTGGATCTTCTGCGCCGAGTACTGCGGCGACCGGCACTCCGAGATGACCGCGCTCCTCCGCGCCGTGCCCGCCGACGAGTACGACCGCATCGTCGCCTCGTGGAGCATCGACCTCTCCCAGCCCCCCGAGGTGCTCGGCAAGATCATGGTGGAGCGCAAGGGCGGGTGCGCCGCCTGCCACTCGGTCGACGGCTCCACCGTCATCGGGCCCACGTGGAAGGACGCCTGGGGCAACGCCGTCCCGCTGGCGGACGGCTCGTCGATCCCCGCCGACGACCCCCAGGCGTGGGACAACTACGCGCGCGAGTCGATCGTGAACCCCTCCGCGAAGGTCCACGCCGGCTTCCCGCCGGTGATGACCAGCTACGCCGGCGTGTTCTCCGACGAGGAGATCGGCTGGATCATCGCGTACATCAGGACACTGAGCAGCAAGGGCGCGGCCGCCGGCGCGGCGGAGGGCGGGGCCGCGGGCCAGGGCGCGGCCGAAGAGACGGGGGCCGGAGAGCAGGGCGGCGCGCCCGACGAGCAGCCGCCCCAGGAGTGACGGCGGCACAGAAGCACCACACGGTCTCGCAGCGAGCAACCGATCATGACGACCATCGATAGACCGCACGACGTCCCCCACGGCCACCACGACGAGGGGTCCTACCTGACCCGGCCGCCCGGCGGCGTGCTCTCGACAATCATCCACTGGGTCACGACCATCGACCACAAGAAGCTGGGGGTGCTCTACCTGGGCGCCATCCTCCTGATGTTCCTGGTCGGCGGGATCGCGGCGCTGGCCGTGCGCGTCGAGCTCTGGGAGCCCACGCGCGTGCTCGCCGACGGCACCGTGACCGGGCAGCTCTTCAGCGGCGAGACCGCGGTGGACGGGTACCGCATCTACAACCGGATCTTCACGCTGCACGGCGCGGTGATGGTCTTCATGGTGATCGTGCCCGGCGTGCCGGCGACCCTGGGCAACTTCCTGCTCCCGCTCATGCTCGGGGCCAAGGACGTCGCCTTCCCGCGCCTGAACCTCCTGAGCTGGTACATCTTCATGTTCGGCCTGACCTTCGCGATCCTCGCGCTCATCCAGGGCGGCGTGGACACGGGCTGGACCTTCTACACGCCCTACAGCTCGACGCACGCCAACAACGAGTACGGGGCGGTGGTGCTCATGACCACGGCCGCGTTCATCCTGGGCTTCAGCTCCATCCTGACCGGCCTGAACTTCATCGTCACGATCCACAAGCTGCGCTGCCCGGGGATGGGCTGGTTCGACATGCCCCTGTTCGCCTGGGGCATCTACGCCACGAGCATCATCCAGGTGCTGGCGACGCCGGTGATCGGCATCACGCTGCTGCTCCTGATCTTCGAGCGGACCTTCCACGTGGGCATCTTCGACCCGGCGATGGGCGGCGACCCCGTGATGTTCCAGCACTTCTTCTGGTTCTACTCGCACCCCGTCGTGTACGTGATGATCCTGCCGGGCATGGCGATCATCTCGGAGCTGATCGCGGTGCACTCGCGCAAGCCGATCTTCGGCTACCGCGCGATCGCCTTCTCCTCTCTCGCGATTGCGGCGGTTTCGTTCCTGGTGTGGGGGCACCACATGTTCGCCTCGATGGGCGAGCTCTCGAGCGCCATCTTCAGCGCGCTCACCTTCTTCGTCGCGGTCCCCACCGCCGTCAAGGTGTTCAACTGGATCGCCAGCCTCTACAAGGGCTCCATCGCGTGGAACACGCCGATGATGTACGCCCTCGCCTTCCTCTTCCTCTTCTCGATCGGCGGCCTCACCGGCCTGCCCCTCGCCACCCTCGCGACCGACATGCACATGCACGACTCGTACTTCGTGGTCGCCCACTTCCACTACGTGATGATGGGCGGCACGATCATCGCGTTCATCGGGGGCCTGCACCACTGGTGGCCGAAGATCTTCGGCAAGATGTACAACGAGTGGGCCGGGCGCGTCGGGTGCATCCTGGTCTTCATCGGCTTCAACGTCACCTTCTTCACCCAGTTCTTCCTCGGCACCCAGGGCATGCCCCGCCGCTACGCCAGCTACATCGACGAGTTCCAGTTGCTCCACCAGGTCTCGACCGTGGGGTCGTTCATCCTCCTCGCCGGCATGCTCACGCACGCCATCAACTTCCTGCACTCGCTGATCGCCGGTCCCAAGGCGCCGCCGAACCCCTGGGGCGGCCTCACCCTCGAGTGGTACGCCGACAGCCCCCCGATCGAGCACAACTTCCACCACGAGCCGATGCTCAAGCACGGGCCATACGACTACGAGGACGTCCTCCCGCCCCACACCGATCCGGCCGACTTCACCTTCCCCGAGCCGCTCCCCGCCGGGAGCAGGGGCCACTGACCCGCCCGACCACGCCAGCACGGACCACGCCATGACCACCATCGACCACCGAAGCACGCCGCACGAGCCCGCCGGCACCGCCCTCCCGGGGTGGAAGCGGTACGTCCCGGCGTCGCACTTCCGCACCGCCGAGGACGAGTTCGACGCCTGCAAGCTCGGCTTCTGGCTGTTCCTCGCGACCGAGGTGCTGCTCTTCGCCGGCCTCTTCTGCGCCTACGCCATGTTCCGGATGCTCTACCCGGAGGCGTTCGCCGTCGGGTCGCACCACCTCGACGTGCGCTGGGGCGGCCTCAACACCGTCGTGCTGCTCATCTCGAGCTTCACGGTCGCGATGAGCATCCGCTGCGCCCAGCTCGACAACCAGAAGTGGCTCAGGATCAACCTGGTCATCACGATCCTGTGTGCCTTCGCGTTCTTCTTCATCAAGCTCGCCTTCGAGTACATCCCCAAGTGGACGCACGGCATCCGCCCCGGCGTGCTCTACACCAACCCCTTCCCCGGGCACCCCCAGGAGCCCACCTGGTGGAGCGTCTACTACGGCGCCACCGGCGTCCACGCCCTGCACGTCCTGATCGGCGCCAGCCTGCTGGGCTGGTGCCTCTACCGCTCCGTCCGCCACAAGGCCTACGGCCCGACCCACTACACCATGCTCGAGAACGCCGGCCTGTACTGGCACCTCGTCGACCTGATCTGGATCTTCCTCTTCCCCCTGCTCTACCTCATCCACTGAGCCGCGCACACGAAGCCCACCAAGGAACCACGCGATGCACGCGCACACCGCCCCCTCCAGCTTCGACCCCGTGGACCCGCACAACTTCAGCGAGCTCGGGGAGCACCACGGCCACCACATCACCCCCTGGCAGACGCTTCTCGGCGTGCTGCTCGCCCTGCTGTTTTTCACCGGCCTCACCGTCTTCACCGCGCAGGCCGAGACCTATCTCATCAGCGACATGGGCTGGCACATCCCCAACTGGGTCAACATCGCGATCGCCATGAGCATCGCCACCGTCAAGGCCCTGCTGGTGATCGCCATCTTCATGGCCCTGAAGTACGAGAACCCCCTCTACACCGTCGTCTTCCTCTTCTGCATCTTCGCGTTCGCCCTCTTCCTCGGCCTGACCGGCATGGACCTCGACAACCGCGGCCGCGTCTACGCCTGGAAGCAGGAGTCGATCAACTTCGGCGGCACAGGGGTCAACGTGCAGCACCCCGGCGGCACGATCATCGACTACGACGGCAAGAAGATCGAGATGAAGCTCGGCGGCTTCTCCGGCTCCCTCGCCCAGAACCTCAAGGACGCCTACATCAAGGCGGCGGGCATCACCGAGGACGAGTACTGGCGCCGCTGGGCCGAGGCCAACCACATCCACGAGCACGACGAGCACCTGCTCTCGAGCGCCAACCGCTCCCTCCGCCGCACCGGCCTGAGCGGCGCGCTCGACCTCTCCGAGCCCACGATCGAGCACATGCCCCCCGAGTACGCCCCGGAGAGCGCGGACGACCACGGCGGCGGCCACTAGCATTCACGCATGCGCAGGCCACGACCTATCCCCCTCGCCGTCGCCGTCCTCGCGGTCGTCGCCATCCCCGTCTTCTGCGCCCTCATGGCCGTGCGCATCGCCAGGTACAACAAGGCCGAGCCGCGCGTGGTCTACGTCTTCGGCGAGATCGAGCCCGCGACGTTCACCTACGCCGGGCGCGAGATCGCGATCACCGAGCGCCCCGCCCCCCGGCCCGGCGAATACCCCACGCTCCACGTCGCCTACGGCGATCAGTCATTCTCGCTCCCCATGACCCTCGCCCCCAGGCCCCACGCCGAGCAGGTGCCCGGGCTCCTCAGCTACGGCGACTGGATGAAGGTCGTCCGCTTCGCCCCTATCACGGGGCGCACGCTCGAAGAGCTCGAGCAGGCGATCCACGCCGGAGAGGAGCGCGACCGTCTCGCCCTCGTGACCCGCTCGGTCCGGCCCGGCGCGAACCCCGAAACCTGGGGGCGCGTGTGGCGCAAGGACTGGATCTTCGATTTCTACGAATTCATGCCCGACGGCTCCATCACGCACGACCGCTTCGCATACCCCACGGCCCGGTCCGCCGCCGCCGCCCAGAAGCGCCGCGAATCCGAGGGCGGCATCCCCGAGCTCGACTCCCGCTCGTGGCAGTTCCAGGCCGCGGACCTGCTCATGCCCGAGGGCAGCGCCCCGCGCATCATCGCCGGCGACAGCCCGCTCGTCGCCGCGTCGTGGACTTTCCCCGCCGCGATCCTCTCGGTCTTCACGGCGACCGCGGCCCTGCTCGTCGCCTTCGCCCCCGCGCGCCCCGCGGCGCCCGCCGGGACCTGAGCGCCCGCTACACCACCAAGTCCACGAGCCCGCCCAGAGGCCAGCGCGTGCGGCGCTGCGCGTGCTCGGTGATCGGCACGGCCCGGACGTCCTCCCCGTGCCCGCTCCGCGCAGGCCGCTCCACCGCGGCGAGCCGCGCCCCCGGCCCCGCGCCCCGGTCGCAGGCCGCTCGCGTCGGCGCATCCTCCTTCGCCACCGCCGACTCTCCGGCGTCCCCGCCGCGCATCCCCCCGAGCGCATCGCTCAGCGCCCGATGCACAAGCCGCGCCCGGGCGTTCTCGATCGCGAGGTGGGTGGAGTACGGCACGTCGCCCGGCAGGTGCTCCAGCAGGTCGCACGGCAGGGCGCGCTGCCCGAGCCGGTGCTCGTCCAGCCCGGCGCGCCCCGGCGCCGCGGGTGGTGAGACCCACGGGCCCGGCCCCCGGCCCCACCTCACCCCGCATCCAGGCGCGCAGCCGAGATGGTCGCCGACCCGGGTCATGCCCGCTTGCGCCGACGAACTCGGTGCCGTCGCCCCGGGCCCCATAAACTCGCCCGCCGCGCCCCGCCGCACGCGCGGCCCCCGGCCGGGAGTGCGGCCTGTCGCGTCCACGCCACGCCCCGACGCTGCCGGATTCCCACCGTGCTCCGCACCGACGCTCTGGACTACGACCTCCCGCCGGCCCTCATCGCTACCCATCCGGCCGAGCCGCGCGACGCCGCCCGCCTCCTCCTCGTCCGGCGGGAGCGCCCCGACGCGCCCGAGCACCTGTGCGTCCGCGACCTGCCCGGATTGCTCAGGCCCGGCGACCGGCTGGTCTTTAACACCACCCGCGTCCTCCCCGCACGATTCGTCGGCCGTCGGGAGGATTCAGGCGGGCACGTGCAGGGTCTCTACCTCCACGAGGAATCGCTCGGCGCGGGCCCGCCGGGGGTCTGGGTCGCCCTGATCAAGTCCCGCCGCCACAGACCCGGGGCCCGCGTGCGCCTCATCGCCGGGCATCGCCCGAGCCCCTACGTCCTCGAGATGCTGGAGCCCGCCGGCGATCCGCCCGGAGCGTGGCGGCTGAGGCTGCATGCCGATGTCGGGGAGGCGCCCCCGGCCCCGCAGGTCCTCGATGCTGTCGGCCTCACCCCCTTGCCCCCGTACATCCTCGCCGCCAGAAAGGCCGCACACGAGCGCCCCGACGACCGCACCGACCGCGCGCAGTACCAGACTGTCTTCGCGTCCGAGCCCGTCGCGGCGTCCGTGGCCGCACCCACGGCCGGGCTGCACTTCACGCCCGCGCTCCTGGGCGCGCTCGCCCGCGCGGGTGTGGCCCGGTCCGACGTGGTGCTCCACGTGGGCGCCGGCACGTTCAAGCCGGTCGAAACCGAGGCGGTGGAGGAGCACCCGATCCACGCGGAATGGTGCAGCATGTCCGGCGCGGCGATTGCCGAGATCGAGCACACTCGGGGCGGCGGCGGGCGCGTGGTCGCGGTCGGCACCACCGTGGCGCGGACGCTCGAGTCGTACGCCCCCCAGGCGGCCGGAGACCGGGAGGCCCCCGCGGCGTTCGCGACGCGCCTGCTCATCACGCCCGGATACCGCTTCGCGTGGACGGACGCGATCCTGACCAACTTCCACCTCCCGCGCTCCACGCTCATGGCGCTCGTCGCGGCCCGCCTTCAAGAGCCCGACGAAGCGCCCGAGGTCCCGGGCGAGCCGTCGGGAGTCACGCGCCTCAAGCGCATCTACGCCGAGGCCGTCGGGCGCGGATACCGGTTCTACAGCTTTGGCGACGCCATGCTGATCCTGTGAGCCCGCGCGCCCCTGTTTTTCCGATGATTGGGTGGAGGCCGGAGCGGGCGGCCATAATCTGCTCCGGGCGTGGGCCGGTGGCCGATACGCCGCAGGGAGGCGCATGATTCTCGGGGAACTCATCCAGCATCTCGGTCTCCGCGCGCACGGCGCGATCGATCTCGGCGCGACGATCGCGGGGCTGACGGAGGATTCCCGGCGTGTCGCCCCCGGCTGGGTGTTTGTCGCCCGCCCGGGGCTCCAGTCCGACGGACGCCGCTTCATCGCCGCCGCGATCGGTGCCGGCGCCGCCGCGGTAATCACCGATCAACCGCCCGAGGGCCTGCCCGCCTCCTCGCCGCTGCTCCTCGCGCACGATCCGAGCGTCGCGGGGGCCCAGCTCGCCGAGCGCCTGGCCGGCTCGCCCTCCCGGTCGCTCCGCGTCGTCGGCGTCACCGGCACCAACGGCAAGACCACCGTCGCCACCCTCGTCTACCAGATCTCGCGCCTCGCCGGCGTTCCCTGCGGGCTCATCGGCACGGTCGAGATCGACGACGGGACCGGCCCGCGCCCGTCGGATTTCACCACCCCGCCCGCCGAGCGGCTCAGCCCGCTTCTGGCCGCGATGCGATCGAACGGCTGCGTCGCGGCGGCCATGGAGGTTTCCAGCCACTCGCTCGACCAGCGCCGCGCCGCCGGATTGCGCTTCGCCGCGGCGATCTTCACCAACCTGACCGGCGACCACCTCGATTATCACGGCGACATGGAGCGCTACGCCCACGCCAAGTCGCGGCTCTTCGAGCAGCTCGAGCCCGAAGCGATCGCCGTGCTCAACGCCGACGATCCCTGGAGCCCGGCGATGGCGGCCCCGTGCGCCGCCCCGATCGTCTGGTGCTCCCTCGGCCGGCCGCAGGCCGGAGCCCCGGCGGCCCGCGCGACCATCCACGAGGCCGACGCGTCCGGGATGGCGATCGAGCTCGCCGGCCCTTGGGGTCTCCTCCGGACGCGAACCGCGCTCATCGGCGCGCACAACGCCATGAACCTGCTCCAGGCGCTCGTCGTGTGCACCGAAGGGCTGGGCGTGCCCCGGGATCAGCTCGGCGCGATCGTGCCCGAGCTGCGGGCCCCCACGGGCCGCCTTGAGCCGGTGCACGGCCCCGGAGACGACGTCGCCGTGCTCGTCGATTTCGCGCACAGCGACGACGCGCTGGCCAGCGCCCTGCGGGCCGCACGGCTCGCAACCCCCGCGGGTGCGCGGCTCTGGGCCGTCTTCGGCTGCGGCGGGGACAAGGACCGCACCAAGCGCCCGCGCATGGGCGCCGCCGCCGCCTCTCTCGCCGACCGCGTCATCGTCACCAGCGACAACCCGCGCACGGAAGACCCCGAAGCGATCATCGACGAGGTCTTCCGGGGGATCGCCGGCGCCCCGCCGGGAGTCGTGCGCCGCCAGGCCGACAGGCGCGAGGCGATCCGCGAGGCGCTCCATGCCGCCGCCCCGGGCGACGTCGTCGTCATCGCCGGCAAGGGTCACGAGCGCGAGCAGATCCTGCCCGACGGACGCGGCGGGACGCGCAGGATCCCCTTCGACGATCACGCCGTCGCCCGCGCGGCTCTCGACGAACGCCGCGCGGACGCCCCCCTCGCGTGCGCGGCGCGGAGGGGCACGGCTTGACCAGCGCGGCACACGCATTCTGGCGCCCCGAGAGCGTGCGCGACGCCGTCGGCGGCGCGTGGCTGACCCCCCCGGGTCGCGCGCCCGCCATCGGAGGCGGCGCGGCGATCGACACCCGCGCGATCGAGCCGGGGCAGGTCTTTTTCGCCCTGCGCGGCGAGCGCACCGACGGGCACCGCTTCCTCGGCCAGGCCCTCGGGGCCGGCGCCGCAGCGGCCGTGATCGACTCTCCCGATGCGGCCGGCGACCTGCCCCCCGGCCTCCCCGTGCTACGCGTGCCCGACGCGCGGGCCGCGCTCGGGCGGCTCGCCGCGCGATATCGCCGCGCC
The DNA here is from genome assembly GCA_035654175.1 of Phycisphaerales bacterium. Classification (GTDB taxonomy): domain Bacteria; phylum Planctomycetota; class Phycisphaerae; order Phycisphaerales; family UBA1924; genus PNC22. Next base: position 8,113 of record DASRXL010000173.1, on the reverse strand, counting down.
CTCTCCCCCGCACGATTCATCGCCGTCACGGGCTCCAACGGCAAGACGACCACCACGCGCATGATCGACGCATGCCTGCGGACCGGCCTGCGCGGCCGCTGCTCCGCCAAGTCGTTCAACAACGACCTCGGCGTGCCGCTCACGATCCTCGCCGCCCGGCCCGACGACCAGTACGTCATCTGCGAGGTCGGCATGAACGCCCCCGGCGAGATCGAGCCGCTCTCGGCGATCATCCGGCCGCACGTCGCCGTCATCACCTCCATCGGCCGCGCCCACCTCGAGGCGATGGGCTCCCTCGGCGCGATCGCCGCCGAGAAGGCGGCGCTGGCCTCGCACCTTGAGCCCGGGGGCCTCGTCGTCCTCAATGCCGACGCCCCCGCGCTCCAACCCTGGCGCGAGCGCTTCGGGCGCGTGGTCACGTTCGGGGCGGCGAGCGACGCCGGTCTCCGCGTGTCCGGCGTCACCGAGCGCGAGAACGGAATCTCGTTCGTGCTCGACGGCCGCTCGGAGTTCTCGCTCCCCGTGCTCGGCGCCCACAACGCCGCCAACGCCGCCGCGGCGATCGCCGTCGCCCGCGAGCTCGGGCTCGCCGACGAGGCGGTCCGCGCCGCTCTCGCCGGCTTCCAGCCGGCCGAGATGCGCCTGGTCCGCACGCGGCTCGGCTCGATCGAGATCATTAACGACGCCTACAACGCGAACCCCGACTCCATGGCCGCCGCGCTCCGCACCCTGCGCGCCGCCGCCCCGGCCTCCGCCCGGCGCGTCGCAGTCCTGGGCGACATGCTCGAGATGGGCGCCGCCGGGCCCGACGCCCACCGCGATCTCGGCCGATTGATCGCCCAGACGCGGCCGGCCTCGCTCGTCATCCTGGTCGGGCCGCTCGCCGCTCTCGCCGCCGAGCCGCTCGCGAGCGCGGGGATCGACGTCGCGCGCCTGCCGGACCTGGACGCCCCCGGAGCCGCCGCCGCGGCCGGTCTGCTCAGGGAGGGCGACTGCGTGCTCCTCAAGGGCTCGCGCGGGATGCGGCTCGAGCGGCTTCTCTGGGCGCTGCGCGAGCGCGCCCCGGCCAACGCCTGAACCCGGAACGCACGATGCTCTACCTGATCTTCGAGAGCCTCCGGTCGTGGATCTACGAGCGCGATCTCGGCGGCCCGTTCGGGCTGCTCGACCAGATCGAGTTCCGGGCCCTCGCCGCCGCCGGCCTCGCCTTCGTCCTCGTGCTGCTGCTCGGCCGGCGCGTGATCGCGACGCTCATGCGCCTCAAGATCGGCGACTCCGGCCTGTCCGACGCCGAATCGCTCCGGCGCATCTCGCAGAGCAAGGCGAACACGCCCACCATGGGCGGGGTGCTCATCGCCGGGTCCATCTTCATTGCCACGTTTCTCCTCGGCGACCTCGCCGAGCGCTGGGTGCAGCTCGGGCTCATCGTGCTGATGTGGATGGCCGGCGTCGGCGCCGCGGACGATTGGCTCAAGATGACCGCCGCCCGGCGCGGCGGCTCGCGCCAGGGCCTGTACGCGTGGGAGAAGCTGGTCTTCCAGCTCGGCATCGGCGCGATCGTGGGCTACTTCGGCTACCGGGCGGGCATCGACAGCGCCCACGTGCTCAACCTGCCATTCCAGAAGACCTACGAGTCTTCGCTCACCGACAAGCTCGGCCCCGGCGTCGTGGTCCTCCCCATGGCCGCCTACGTCGCAGTCTCCATCCTGATGATCGCCGGCATGAGCAACGCCGTGAACATCACCGACGGCATGGACGGCCTCGCCTCCGGCATCAGCGCCGTCGTCGCGCTCGGCCTCGTCGTGCTCACGCTCGTCGCCGGGCAGCAGGGCTGGGCGCAGACGCTGCTCGTGCCCTCCGTGGCCGGCTCGGGGGAGCTGGCCGTCCTCGCCGGCGCCACCGCCGGAGCGTGCCTCGGCTTCCTGTGGTTCAACTGCTCGCCCGCGCAGGTCTTCATGGGCGACACCGGCTCCCTCTGCCTCGGCGGGCTCATGGGCTACGTCGCCGTGGTCGTGCGCCAGGAGTTCGTCGTGCTGCTCATGAGCGGCGTGTTCCTGGTCGAGATCGGCTCGGTCGTGCTCCAGGTCGGCTACTTCAAGGCCACCAAGGGCAAGCGCATCTTCCGGTGCGCCCCCTATCACCACCATCTGCACCTCGGCGGCTGGACCGAGCAGCAGGTCGTCGCCCGGCTGTGGATCGTCAGCGTCATCCTCCTGGTGCTCGGGCTGGCCTCCCTCAAGGTGCGATGACGCCCGCCGGGCGGCGCGCGCCCGCGCGCCCTCACGCCCGCCCTATCGCCACCGCACCATCGGCCGCTCCAGGATCACCCGATCCTGCACCGGGCCGCCGCCGCCGCTCGCCACCTCGATGCCGAGCCGGCGTGTCCCTCCCAGCGGCACATTGATCTCGACGCTCGGCCGATCCGCCCGCAGCCGCTCCCGGAGCAGCTCCGTCCCGTCGCCGGCGCGCACCACCAGCTCGCAGTCCCCCCACGCCCACATCGCCGGGGGCAGCGTCGCCACCGCCGCGAGCCGCGCCGCCGGGCGCGGCAGCTCCCACACCACGCTCACCGGTCCGGCCATGTCGATGTCGGCGATGCCGAGGCGCGCCGGCGCGCCCGCGACGGGCGCCCTCCCCCAGAGCCGCTCCGGGGGGAAGCTGATCGAGGACGGCTCCAGCACCGCCAGGCCGGTGATGAGCCCCGGATCGAACAGCAACGCCAGCACGTCGGTCGCTCCGACCGGCAGCACGGCCTCGGGCGCGTCGGAGCCGAGCCCCAGCGAGACCCTCCCGGTGAGCGCGAACTCCACCGTCGTCGCCTCGACGACCGACCCGTCCGCCAGCCACACAAGGATGCCCGCCGGCGCCACGGGCGGGTTGGCCAGGAGCACGCCCGCCGCCCGGTCGAGCGGCACCTCGACCTCCCCCGTCGCCGTCTCGATGCGCACCGCAGTATCGATCGAGGCGACAAAGCCCTCCACGACGTCGCCGTTCTGGAGCACGACGCGATCCTCGATGCCCTCCCAGCCCTCCGCCTCCACCGGCCCATGGATCGCCGCGGCGCGCACCCGCTCGAGCGGGGCCTCGCGCCGGACCGTTCCGCCCAGCGTCCACGCGAGCGACGCGCCCGACGCGCCGGCGAACGATCCGATCCACCTCTCCCCGTTCACCAGTCCGAGCGAGGCGACGAACTCCTCCGCCTCCGCCTCCTCCGGCCCGAGCTCCCCGTCCGGTCCGAACATCTCCATCTGCTGCGTGAGCCACGGCAGCTCCCGCGCCGCCCGCTCCTCCGGCGGGCGCTCGTGCAGCACCGCCAGCAGCTCCGAGACCGGCGTCGTCCTCGCGCGCCCCTCCTCGTCGCTGAACATCACCGAGCCCTCGCTCAGTTGCGTCAGCTCCACGTGCTCCTCGCGCAAATCGCGGTCGATCAGCACCCATTCTCCCTGGGCGAGCGACGCGTGCGCCGCGCCCGCGGCCGCGAGGAAGGAGATGACAGGTGCTCGCCTCACGCTCTCCATCACTTCTGGAAGATCGGCAGGTACCGCTTGGGCATCTGGAGCACGATCAGGCTCATCGACGTGCCGTAGGCGCTCCCGATCGAGCGGTCCTCCCACGAGCCGTCCTCGAGCTGCGACGCGACCAGCTCCCCGCGGATCGCCGGCCACCACTCGGCCCAGTACGCCCCGCCCGCGAGGTACATCGTCTGCACGGCGTAGTAGTGGCCGTAGAAATAGTGGGCCGCGTTCGCCTCCTCGCCCGGCTTGGCCGTCTCCATCAGGTAGTCGAGCCCGCGGTCGATCGCGTTGTCCTCGTAGATCCCGGCGTAGTACAGGCTCGCCACGCCCGCCGCGCTCCGCGGCCACGCGCTCGTGCCGCTCTCGAGCTGATACTTAAAGCCCCCGTCGGTGTTCTGGCACTGCCGCACATACTCCACCGCCCGATCGATCACCTTCTTGTCGATCTCCAGCCCCGCGTTTCGCGCCGAGCGCAGCGCCATGATCTGGCAGATCGTCACCGACACGTCCGCGTCGTACGGCACCGGGTTGTACCGCCACCCGCCCTGGTCGTTCTGCGTCCGCTCGATCAGCCGGCACGCCCTCGACAGCGTCTCGTACACCCGGTCCGCCTGCGCCGTGTCCCCGCCGCCGGCCGTCATCCCGTACACCTCGCCCAGAAAGAGTGTGGCGAAGCCGTGCCCGTACATGGGTCCGTTCGCGGCCTCGCCCGCGATGAGCCCGTTCTCGGCCGAGTTCTGCAGGATGTATTCGAGCGCCCGCTCGACCTGCGCCGCGTACTCGCCCCGTCCCGGCAGGTTGCCGTCGGCCATGAAGGCGATGCCCGCCAGGGCGGTGATCGCCACGTTCTTGGCGTACCTCCCCGAGCCGAAGGAGCCGTCCTCGTTCTGCTCCTCCGCCAAGTAGGTAAGGCCGCGTCGCACCGCCTCGTCGAGCTCGGGGGTGATCTCGCCCGCGAGCGCGTTGTTCTCCGCCGAGGCGCCGCCGTCCGGCCGGGGGGCCGCGTCCTGCGCCGCGCCCCGGCTCGACATCGCGCAGGCCGCGACGGCGGCAAGCAGCCGCAAGGTCGTCCCGGCAGACATGGTCACTGCTTGGGCTCCTCGGCGAGCATGCGGTAGTACGCCTCCGTCAGCTTCCGGTAGGTCGCGCTGAACTGGTCGCCCGAGCCCTGCACGAGCGCGTCGCGCACCCGCGCCGGCAGAGATCCCCACGCCGCGAGGTCGGCCGCGTCCTCGGGCCGGATCGGTCCGGTGCGGAGGCCGGGCGGGTCCATCTCCGCCCTGTTGTCCCCGGTGCCGGTCTGCTGCTGCCCCCGCTGGTTCGGCTGGTTCTGCGCCTGCTGCTGCGCCTGAGAGCTGGATGAGGAGCTGCTCGACGACTGCTGCGCGCGGCTCTCCGCGTCCGCGATGAGCTTGTCCAGCTTCCGCAGCACGTCCTCCTGCATGCGCTGCGTGCGCACGCCGGTGTCGCCGGCGGTGTCCAGCCGGGCCGCCGACCTCCCCATCAAGTCCACCGCGGCCCGGAACTCGTCGGCGATCTCGCCTCCCGAGAGCAGGCGGTCGAGTTCCTCGCCGGCCTCCCCGCCGGGGAGCGAGGCCCCTTGCTCCGTCTCCGAGGCTCCGCGCCCGATGCCGAGCAGCTCGTCGAGCGTCGGCAGCGTCGGCGCGTCGGATTCCTTCGAGCCGTCGCCATCCTTCTCGGTCTGGGCCGCCGCGCCGCACGCGTGGACGCATGCGACGATCGCCGCGAGCCGAAGCGTTCGCCTCATTCCGGCACCTGCCCTTCCCCGGGCTCTGATTCCCCGGGTTGCTGCGTCAGCTTCTCGACCAGCAGCTCGCCGCGGGCGGCGAGCTCTCCCTGGAGCTCCGCTAACTCGCGCAGCTCCGCCTCGGCCGCCGCGCCGCCGGATTCGTCGATGTTCCGCGTCCACTCCATGGCCTCGGCCTGCATCGCCCGGAGCAGCTTCAGCTCGGCGAGCTCGGGGATGATCGGCCCCTCCCCGCCGCCCGCGCCGCCCCCGCCTCCACCCGCGCCGGCCCCCTCGCTGAACCGGTCGGGCCTCTGCCGCTGCTCGGCCAGCGCCTCGATGAGCGCCGCGAGCAGCCCGGTGACGGTGGCCTGGCGCCGCTCGACCGGTTCGCCGGCCTCGCCGGCGAGCAGCGACTCCGCCGCCGCGCCCGAAGCCCGATCCATCCGCGCGTGGGCGAGCTCGAACACCGCGGCGTCGGCCAGCGCCTCCGAGTTGCGGCGTAGCTCGGCGAGGGCGTCGCTGATCGCCTGCTGCCGCTGCCCGAGCGCGCGGACGCCCGCTCGCGCCCTGCGGTCGAGCTCGGCGCCCCCGTGCTTGGCCGTCTCCTCCGCCACCGCCGCCTGCTGCTCGAGCATCGCGCGGTAGGCCTGGCGCAGCTCGGACCGCTGCCGCGCAGTCTCGCGGGCCGAGGCCTCCGCCCCGAGCCGCTCGGCCTCGGCGCGGGCCTCGCGCAGGCGCGCCAGGCTCTCATCCTCCGCCTCCCCGGCGCTCTGCGCGCTCGAGGCCCGGAGCGAGACGACCGCCCGCTGCTGCGCGTCGGCCGCCTGGCCGACGAGCCGGACCACCGCGGCGAGCTCCCGTTGCGGGCCGATCTCGTCGAGCACCCCCAGCGTGTTGGTCGCCAGCGCCACCATGCCATCGGCCAGCGGCGGCAGGTCCGCCCCGTCGCGCGCCAGCGTCAGCGCGTCGATCTGCCGCTCCTGCTCCCCGATCAGCCGCTCCAGCGATTCGATCGCGTCCGCGAGCACGCGGCGCAGCGCCTCCTCTCGCGCCGATTCGGCCTCGTCCATGTCCCCGAGCATCTGCTCGAGCGCCTCCGCCGCCGCGCCCTGGCCCTGGGCCGCCGCGCGCGTCTGGTTCTGCCCCACCTGCGCCGCCGCCTGCTGCATCTGCTCGCTCACCCGCTCCTGCCGCCCGCGCTCGGCCGCCTGCGACATCGCCTCCGCCTGGCCCGGATCCAGCTTGCGCAGCATCTCCGCGCGGTCGGACAAGCTCTCAAGGGCCTGACGCGCCCGCTCCGCGGCGTCGCGTTGACGCGCCGCGATCCGCTCCAGCTCCGTGAGATCCTCCGGCGTCAATTGCGCGAGCGATTGGCCCATCGTCCGGTCGCCGAGGGCGGTCGTCTCGCGCTCCAGTGCGCGCTGCTCGGCCAGCAAGCTCTCAATGGAACGGCGCGCGACCCAGCTGTCCTGCCCCTGGTCGAGCATGGAGATCAGGCTCTCCAGGTTCTCGCGCACCCGCTCCTGCGCCTCGCCGGCGCGGGGCGAGGGCTCCTCCGCGTCGGGCGGAAGCTCCTCCAGCGCGTCTGTCGCCTCCGCGGAGGCCCGCGTCGCCTCGCCGAGCAGCCCCTCCGCGTCGCGCACCAGGCCCTGCAGCGTTTCGTCGGTGAGACTGTTGCGATCGATCCGCTGCTCCAGCCTCCCAAGCGTGGTCCGCTGCGCGTCGAGCCGTGCCGTGACCGTGTTCTGCCTGTCCGCCGCGCCCGCCGCGTCGAACCGCTCGCCCCCGGGCTCTCGCAGCGCTTTCTGCGCCTGGTCGATCTCGATCGCCGCCTTGCGCACCCCGGCCAGCTCGCCCCGGATCTGCTCCATGAACGTCAGCTCGTCGATGATCCGCAGCTTGCGGACCGGCGAGCGCACCACGCGCTCGTCCGCCGGCCCATCCGGCGCGGCGAGGTACGCGTCACGCCCGGCCGCCGTCAGCCACACCTCGTCGCCCGCCCTCGCCCCGAGAACGGCCAGGTCGAGCGACGCCGTCACGCGCAGCTCGCGCACGGTCCCGCCCGCGGCGTCGGTCGTTCTCGCCTCCTGCTCCGCGGGCGCGACCGGCTCGTGCGGTGCGCCCTCTGACGCCGCGGGCGGGCGGGCGATCTGCCGCTCGATCGCGAGCCAGTCCATCCCGAGGTCGTCCCGCCCTTCCGCGGCCACGGCGAGCACGGCGGTCGCCAGCACCGATTCGTCGTACGCCGGCTCGACCACCGTCACGCCCGCCGGCGCGTCCTCCACCACATCGAGCACGATCGCCAGCGGCTCCGCGCTCGCGAGCCCCCAGGAGTCGCTCAGCACGACGTCCGCGCGCCCGCGCTCCGAGGCGGTCGTCTCGAACCGCAGCGTCTGCGCGTCCGGCTGCGTCCAGCCGGCGCCGTCGCCCTCGCGCCGCGCCGCCTTGTTCAGACCCAGCCGGACCTCCACCCGCGAGCCCGACAGGATCGGGCCGATCACCGCGATGCCCTGGCCGTCCGGCGACACGTCGAGGCGTTCCTCGCGCAGGAAGCTCCCCGGCAGCGCCGCGGCGTAGGCGGGCGGCGTCACCGACGCCGACACGCTCGTGACCCGCGGGCGCGCCGCCAGGCGGATCCGCCGCGCCTCCGTGCGGTCGTCCTCCGTCTCGAACCAGTACTCGATCTCCCCCTCCTCCGCGCCCTCCAGCGCCGGCTCGATCAGCCGCTCGAAGAGCTCGCCGCGCGCCCCGCTCGCCTCCTCCAGCCGCCCCTGCGAGGTGAGCATCGCGCGCTCCACCGCGCCCGAGCCGCCGGCCGTCACCACCCGGTAGCGCGCCACCACGTCGG